>JAFKKS010000247.1:0-5226 GCA_017304555.1 Hyphomicrobiales bacterium | reverse complement strand
ACGGTGCTTCGGAGGAACTTCGAGTCAATGGTGCCGTTCTGGGGCGGCCAGGATGGGGCGTTTTTCGACACGGATTCAAATTGACTGCTGATGGAGCCAATCCTTCAGTTTGGTCGGTCCCGGATTGGCTCAACCCTGCTCGCGGAGGGGTCGGTATGACGTATCATAGGGACCACAGTTGGAATCCGAATGGTACCGTCACCTGCGCCGGTCGCGGCCAAGAGTTTGTTGCCGAAATTCCTCGGAGAACTGACGCGCTGGTATGGTTGAATACGCTTTTCGAGACCCTGCAGTGAGGACGCATGCGCACTTTGATTTACAAGCGGACCCACAGCAATGATCCCGACCCGGAAACCGGCGTGTTCGGCAACCGGGACTGCATGGGACAGGTCCGTACGTGGGAGTTCGATGCTGTGATTGGCATTGGAGGGGTGGGTGACGAACCGAAGCGGCACGGCATAGCTGGCAAGCTCACCTGGATCGGGATAGGGCCTCAAAAGTTTTTCGACGATCCGGATAGCCGTGGTCCTCAATTGGTGTTCCGGCATTTCAAGTATTTCGGCGAGGACGGCCCGTTGCTGGTGAAGAAATATCCAGCGATAGCGAGGCACATGTACGAGACGCACCGGAGGCTCATGATACACCTGTCGCCATCCGAAGCAGGCCCCACTCTCGATCGCGACGTCGAAGCGATTCTTCGCCTTGCGAAGAATTCGCCGCCCTCTGCCGGGCCCGCTGAACAAGAGTCCCGAACGCTCCGGAACAAGTGCCGCCCGCAACTCGTGCGGCGTGCCAGGTGCTAGCAGGCTCCTTGCGAGACGAGTGCGACACGGCGGTGCTCAGCCTCGTAACCGTTTGTATTAACGCGACAAATTACGTGTGAATCGGACGCTCATGACCTGAAGATCACAGTTCAAATCCTGTCCCAGCAACTAAATAAGTCAAGGAAACCCAGCGGCTTACACAAACGCTCCGGATCGTCGATCTGGGCGTCGTCTTGCCTCGTCAATACCTCGCCAATTGATCCCGGTTGATGCACCGTAGGTTCCAGCGCGGCTCTTGGCGGTTGAGCGATCGGCCAAAATGGCCAAAATTGGCGCTCGAAGCGTGAGGAATCTAATGCAAATTCTGACGGCGAAGGATGCCAAATACAGGTTTGGCAGACTTATCGATTTGGCGCGCGCCGCCCTGTCGCGGTGGCGAAGCACGGCCGACCGGTCGTCGTCGTGATGGCAATCGAGGAATATGAGCGGTTGACGGCATGGCAGCCCGTGAAGCCGTTAAGCACGAAGGGCGCGCGGGCCGTCAAAGTTTCACGACGCAAGGTTGCCAAATGAAGCTGCTTCGCAACACTGGCGCAGAGCGCGTTGTGGATCTCGTGCGCCCATGGATCAGGCCGGGCAACCAGTTGGACGTTGTTACGCCCGCCTTATCGCTTTTCGCATTCGCCGAATTGCGCGGTGAAGTGGCGAAGCTAGCCCGAACCCGCCTTCTCTTGCCGGCAGGTGAAAGCGACCTTGGGCTATTGGGCACGGCCGCCGACCGCGGCGCGCGCAATCGACTTCAATCCCGATGGCTCGCCAAGCAATGCGCTGGATGGCTCCAGGAGAAGGTCGAGTTGCGCCGCGCTCACGAAGGGGTTCCTCAAGGGGCAATTGTGTTGAGGGATGAAGATGGGAAACCGCAACAAGCGGTGCTGGGTTCCTTCGCTTTCAACACCGAAGGCCTCGGCGTCACACCGGGCAATCCGCTCAGCCTTATTCAGGCTTCGGAAACGGTCGAGGAGAGCGCGCTTCTTAGCCAATGGTTCGATACGCAATGGGCCGCACTTCAGACTGATCCGCGCAACAAGGCCGCGTTGATCGAGGAGCTGGAGAATCTCGCCACTCATCAGGACCCGTTCCGTGTCTATGCTCTGATCCTTCTTCATCTGTTTCGCGACCGTGGCGAGGAGCTGGATGAAGAACGTGTCGTCAAATCGGCGACCGGAATCCGCAACACGATTGTGTGGAAAAAGCTCTTCCGATTCCAGCGCGACGGCGTGATCGGGGCGATCGATAAGCTCAATCGCTTCGGCGGCTGCATCATAGCCGACAGCGTCGGTCTCGGAAAAACTTTCGAAGGGCTCGCTATCATCAAATATCACGAGCTTCGCAATGATCGTGTGCTCGTGCTCTGCCCCAAGCGCCTGCGTGATAACTGGACGCTCTATAAGGCCAACGACCGGCGCAATGTCCTCGCGCCGGACCGGTTCAACTACGATGTCTTGAACCATACTGATCTTTCGCGCGACGGCGGTGCCTCCGGCGATATCGATCTGTCTAACGTTAATTGGGGCAACTATGACCTCGTCGTGATCGACGAGTCGCACAATTTCCGCAACAAGCGGACCCCGCGACAGGGAGGCGAGACCCGCTACGACCGCCTGATGCGCAAGATCATCAAGGAAGGGGTCAAAACGCGCGTCTTGATGCTTTCGGCGACGCCGGTGAACAATCGGATGGCCGACCTGCGCAACCAGATCGCCTTTGCGACAGAGGGCGACGACACGGCTCTGCTAGAGCACGGTATTTCAAGCATCGACAGCACCACACGGCTTGCCCAGAAGCAATTCAATCGCTGGCTCGATCTCGATGAGGGCGAACGCACGCCGTCCAGGCTCATCGAGATGCTTGGGTTCGACTATTTCACGCTGCTCGATTTGTTGACGATTGCCCGATCGCGTAAGCACATCGAGAAGTACTATGGCACGAGTGAAACCGGTCGGTTTCCCGACCGGCTAAAGCCAATCAACATTAAGGCCGACGTTGATCGGGCAGGCGAGTTCCGCTCCATCCGCGACATCAATCTCGAAATCCGTCGATTGAACCTTTCGGCGTACGCTCCGCTTCGATACGTGCTGCCCCACAGGCAAGCCGCTTACGACGCGAAATACAGCACCGAAATTCGCGGCGGCGAGGGCTTTTTCCGGCAAGTGGATCGCGAGGAAAGCCTGATCCACCTGCTGCGGGTGAACGTGCTTAAGCGCATGGAGAGTTCCGTCACGTCCTTCGCGCTTACGGTCGGACGTCAGCTTCGGGATGTCGAAGCCACGTTGGCGCGCATTGAACAGCAATCCGAGGAAATGGAGGAGATCGATATCGAGGATGTCGATATCGACGATCCAGCCTTCGAAGGGTTACTGGTCGGACGCAAAGTGAAGGTGCTCCTCAAGGATGTCGATCTGATCCGCTGGCGGCAGGACCTCATCGAGGATCGCAATCGGCTGGCGACACTCCTCGCCGCGGCGCGTCAGGTAGATGCGGCGCGCGACGCCAAGCTCGCCGCGTTGCGCTCGATGATCGAGGCGAAATGCCAAAGGCCCATCAACGAAGGCAACCGGAAGATAATCGTCTTCACCGCCTTCGCCGATACGGCTCGCTACCTCTATGAACAGCTTGCCCCTTGGGCGAAGGCTGCCCTCGGCTTTGAATCGGCTCTAGTTACAGGCGCCGGGTACAATCAAGTCACAATGCCGGGGCTCCGAAAGGATCTCGCTTCGATCCTTACCGCCTTCTCGCCGCGCTCCAAGGAGCGCCCCGAGGACATGGCGGATGAGGGTGAGCTCGATCTCCTGATAGCGACCGATTGCATTTCCGAAGGCCAGAACCTCCAGGATTGCGATTGGCTGATCAACTATGACATCCACTGGAACCCGGTCCGGATCATTCAGCGGTTCGGCCGCATCGATCGTATCGGCTCACCCAACGAGCGCATCCAGCTTGTGAACTTCTGGCCAAACATCGAGCTGGAGGAATACATCAATCTTGAGCAACGGGTGAGCGGCCGTATGGTGCTGCTTGATATTTCCGCCACCGGGGAAGAGAACCTGATTGAGCAGCAGTCCGGCAACCAGATGAACGATCTGGAATACCGCCGTAAGCAGCTGCTCAAGCTTCAGGACGCAGTAATCGATCTCGAAGATCTTTCGACCGGCGTTTCGATCGCCGACCTTACCCTTACCGACTTCCGCATCGACCTCGCGCAATATCTCAAGGCTCACCCCGGCGTCCTCGAAACCCTGCCGCCGGGTGCATTTGCGGTGACCATCGCCAGCGAAGCAGAGATCGCGCCCGGAATCATCTTCTGCCTCCGCGCGGAAGGGGGATCACCGCGACCGACCACCGACGGAGGCTATCCGCTAGCGCCGCACTATCTCGTGCATGTGGGAGAGGATGGCGCGGTGGTGCTGCCCTATACCCAAGCCAAGCAAATCCTCGATCGATTGAAGCGGCTGTCGATTGGCCGCGAACTGCCTGATGCCGGCGCGTGCGCGCGCTTTGACCGGGATACCCGGCAAGGCGAAGATATGCGCCAGGCGCAGAGGCTGTTGGCCGCGGCGGTCGCGTCGGTCGTCGGCAAGAACGAGGAGCGCGCCGTCGCAAGTCTGTTCACGCCCGGCGGCACACATGCCCTGAAGGGCGAGTTCGCGGGGATCAACGACTTTGAGGTCTCGGCCTATCTGATCATCTTGCGGGGCGAGGCCCCATGAGCGTGGATGCAAACGTCGCCGAACTCGTTACCGCCCTGGACCTACCCACCGGCGCGCAGGTTGGCCAGCGCGTGCCAAAGAAGATGCTTTCCGAGAACGGCGCGCCGACGCCGGCTGACCGGCGGGCAATCAATGATGGCATCGAAGAGTTGGTTTGGCTGGCGGCGCTCAAGCCCAACACGATCGGCGTGCCGGACTTTCGGGACGACGTGCGCGAGTACCTTGAAATCGCCGTGCTACAATTAATCCTCCGCCCCGGCGCCAAGGCGCCGCGACTTATTGAACTGACCCACCGCGCCGTACCCTATCCGCTGTTGCTTCTAACCGCGCGGTCGGAGGGGGCGAGCATCTCGGCCGTCCACAAGCGCTGGTCCCAAGGCGAGGCAGGAAAGACTGTTCTCGATGGCGATGTCGTCGAGGCGATAATGACACCCGCCGAGGACGAATCGGCTAAAGCGGCTCTTCGCGGTGCCCTTGCGGTGGACCGTCAGCCACGCCTTTCGCTGCATGCCCTCTACCAGGGCTGGATCGATACGCTGCTTGCGTTCCAGGCCGCATGCAGAACCGGCCGTTTTGCCCCCGCGACTTCCGCGGCAGCGGCGACGGCACGGCGCGAGGCGCTCGCCGCTTGCGCGCGGCTTGAAGCGGAGATGAGCCGGTTACGGGCGGCGGCGGCGCACGAAAAGCAGATGGCG
>JAFKKS010000019.1 GCA_017304555.1 Hyphomicrobiales bacterium | reverse complement strand
CGCAGTCGAGTGGCGCCGTCAAATCATCAAGCAAAGGGCCAGAAAAAGCGGCCACCGAGTCGTGAAACGAAAATGCCCGGGGCGAGCCCGGGCATTTCATTTTTCTCTATGGCGCTGGCGTCAGGCGGCAGGCACCGTCGCCGGGCTTTCGATCTCGGAGAGGCGGTTGCGCACCGCCTTCTGCACCTTCTCGAAGGCGCGCACCTCGATCTGGCGCACGCGCTCACGCGACACGCCGAACTCGCCGGCCAAATCTTCCAGCGTGATCGGGTCGTCGGCAAGCCGGCGCGCCTCGAAGATGCGGCGCTCGCGATCGTTGAGCACGTCGAGCGCAAGGCCGAGCGCCTTGCGGCGGTTGCCCAGCTCCTCGCTTTCGACGAGCCGCGATTCCTGGCTGTCGGAATTGTCGACGAGCCAGTCCTGCCACTCGCCCGAGTCGCCTTCCTCGCGGATCGGCGCGTTGAGCGAGACGTCGCCGCCGAGGCGGCGGTTCATGTCGACCACGTCGGTTTCGGTGACACCCAGGCGCTTGGCGATGAGCTTCACCTGATCGGGGCGCAGATCACCTTCCTCGAAGGCGGAGATCTTGCTCTTCGCCTTGCGCAGATTGAAGAACAGCTTCTTCTGGTTGGCGGTCGTGCCCATCTTCACGAGCGACCAGGAGCGCAGGATGTATTCCTGGATCGACGCCTTGATCCACCACATCGCGTAGGTCGCGAGGCGGAAACCCTTCTCCGGCTCGAAGCGCTTCACCGCCTGCATCAGGCCGACATTGCCTTCCGAGATGACTTCGGAGATCGGCAGGCCATAGCCGCGATAGCCCATGGCGATCTTCGCCACGAGACGCAGATGGCTCGTCACAAGCTGATGCGCGGCGTCACGATCGCCGTGCTCACGCCAGCTCTTCGCCAGCATGTACTCCTGCTGCGGCTCCAACATCGGGAACCGGCGGATCTCTTCGAGATAACGCGACAGCCCGTTTTCAGCGGACGGGATCGGCAGAATTGCAGCGCGGGCCATGATGCGCCCTCCTGTTAGCTTGCCCCCTTGCGGCAGGCGGTGACGCCGCCGCTTCCCCGAGCCGGCGGCAACAACGTTTGCGTTCGCGAAACGCGATCACGCAGATGCAAAATACCCGAAATGCCGCGGCCAAAGATAGAGGTGCGGCTGTCAAACGGCCGTGACATGCGGCCGCAGAGATTGGCTAAGTTATTGATTACGAAAATTTAATTTCCCCCGAACGCAGGCATGCGTCACTCGCCCTCGGTTACCAAGGCGCCTCGTAAACGAGCGAGGTCGGCCGGCAGTTCCGAACGGAACTCAACATATTGTCGTGTCGATGGGTGGTCGAAACCGAGAAGGTAGGCATGCAGCGCTTGGCGCCCCAACGTCTGAAGAGCCAGACGTCCACCCTCATATAGGTGTTCTGCTTTTGTTTTAAAGCCCCGGCCGTAGAGATCGTCGCCGAGGAGGGGGTGCCCGGCGTGCGCCATGTGAACGCGGATCTGGTGGGTGCGCCCGGTTTCAAGCGTGCAAGCGACCTGGCTGGCGACGATGCCGCCCCCCTTTCCGCGATAGGCTTCCAAGCGCTCCCAATGGGTTATCGCCTCGCGCCCATCGCGGCGGATGGCCTGCTTGTCGCGCGCCTGCGGATGACGGCCGAGCGGGGCATCGACGGTGCCTCGCGGCCGGTCGAGCGCGCCCCAAACGAAGGCGCGGTAGCCACGCTGCAGATTACCGGTGCGGCCGTGGTCGGCGAACTGGGCGGACAGGGACTTATGCGCCGCGTCGGTCTTGGCCACGACCATCAGCCCGGTGGTGTCCTTGTCGAGCCGATGCACGATGCCGGGTCGCCGCACGCCACCGACGCCGGAGAGGCTCGCGCCGCAATGCGCGATCAGCGCGTTGACGAGGGTGCCGGTCCAGTTGCCGGCGGCCGGATGGACGACGAGGCCGGCGGGCTTGTCGATCACGATCAGCGCGTCGTCCTCATGGACGACCTGCAACGGGATGTCTTCGCCCTCCGGTTCAGCGGGAGCGGCCGGCGGAATCGTGACCGCGAAAGCGGCCCCGCCTGCGACCGCTTCGCTCGGATCGCGGCAGATGCGGCCATTCGACACCACCAGACCGTCGAGGATCAGCACCTTGAGCCGCGAGCGGGAAAGCTCCGGCAACAGGGTCGCCAGCGCCTTGTCCAGCCGCTGTCCTCCCCCATCGGGGGGAACGATGACCGTCTCGATCCTTTCTTGCGGGTCGCTCATCGCGCCTATGGGCCGGTGGCCGCCTGTGAAGTCAACTGCCGTCGCGACGGCGCGCGCTTGCACATCGCGGACCGGGCCGAGTAGACCTTGCCGCTTCAAGACGACAGCGGGCGCGCGCCTCCGTGTCGTCGCATCGGGACGCCGCAGCCATGAGTGACGATCCAGCTCTCGACCCGGACGCCGCACAGGTCGTCGCCAAAGTCCGCCGCCTCATGCTGTTCTCGGTGCTGCTCACCGGCGTTGCCGTTGCCGCGGTGCTGGGCGTCATCGGCTACCGCGTCTATCGCAACGAGGGGGCAATCGCCGCCGCGGTGCCGGACGTCACCTCGCGGCTGCCGAAGGGCGCGCGCATCGTCTCCAGCGCGGTCGCGGGCGACCGCATCGTGCTCACCCTCGACATCAACGGCGCGACGGAGCTGCGCACCTTCGACGTGCATACGCTGAAGCCCGCGGGACGGCTGCAATTCGTCAACGAGCCCTGAGCGCGGCCGCGCGTTACCTGTTCGCAGACGGCAAATGATGGTAGGGGCGTCCTTATCATCGATATGACGCTGTCCGTGCCGATCCGCGAAAGAGGGGACAATGGCGAAGAAGAGCCAGAAGGTCGCGAAACCCGATTCGGTGGCCATCACCGACGATCCGTTGAAGGATCACGCGGTCGTCGTCGGCAAGAGCGACAAATACGAGTTGCTCGACCTGAAACTCGCCAATCGCCACGGCCTCGTCGCCGGCGCGACCGGAACCGGCAAGACCGTGACGCTGCAGATTCTCGCCGAGGGTTTGTCGCGCGCCGGCGTCTCCGTTTTCGCCGCCGACATCAAGGGCGACCTTTCCGGCATCGCCATGCCCGGCGAAGCGAAGGACGCTTTCGTCAAGCGCGCCGAGGGCATGGGCTTGAAATATCAGCCCGACGAATTCCCCGTGGTCTTCTGGGACCTGTTCGGAAAGGAGGGCCACCCGATCCGCGCCACCATCGCGGAGGTGGGGCCGCTCCTGCTCACCCGCCTGATGGACCTCAACGATACGCAGGAAGGCGTGCTCAATATCGCTTTCCGCATCGCGGACGAGCAGCGGCTGGCGCTGCTCGACCTCAAGGACCTGCGCGCCATCCTCACCTTCGTCGCGGAGCAGGCGCCGACGCTGACGACCAAGTACGGCAATGTCTCCGCCGCCACGGTCGGCACCATCCAGCGGCAACTGCTGG
>JAFKKS010000018.1 GCA_017304555.1 Hyphomicrobiales bacterium | reverse complement strand
TCGAGCACTGCATCGCGATGGAGGAGATTTCGCGCGCGTCCGGCTCGGTGGGCTTGTCCTACGGCGCGCACTCGAACCTGTGCGTCAATCAGATCCGAAGGAACGGCAACGACGCGCAGAAACGCAAATATCTGCCGAAGCTCGTCTCCGGCGAGCATGTTGGCGCGCTGGCGATGTCGGAGCCGGGCTCAGGTTCCGACGTCGTCTCGATGCGTACGCGCGCCGATAAGAAAGGCGACCGCTATGTCCTCAACGGCTCGAAGATGTGGATCACCAACGGTCCGGAAGCGGAGACACTCGTCGTCTACGCCAAGACCGATCCGAACGCCGGGCCGCGCGGCATCACCGCGTTCCTGATCGAGAAGGGAATGACAGGCTTCTCCACCGCGCAGAAGCTCGACAAGCTCGGCATGCGCGGCTCCGATACTTGCGAGCTTGTGTTCGAGGATTGCGAGGTGCCGGAGGAGCATGTGCTCGGCAAGGTCAATGAGGGCGTGCGCGTTCTCATGTCCGGCCTCGACTACGAGCGCGTTGTGCTCGCCGCCGGTCCGCTCGGGCTGATGCAGAACTGCCTCGACGTCGTCATCCCGTATGTGCACGAGCGCAAGCAGTTCGGCCAGCCGATCGGCTCGTTCCAGATCATGCAGGGCAAGCTCGCCGACATGTACGTCACGATGAATGCCTGCAAGGCTTACGTCTACACGGTCGCGAAGGCGTGCGATCGCGGCGAGACCACGCGCGAGGACGCGGCCGGCGCGATCCTCTATGCGGCGGAGAAGGCGACGCAGGTGGCGCTCGACGGCATCCAGTGCCTCGGCGGCAACGGCTACATCAACGAGTTCCCGACCGGACGCATCCTGCGCGACGCGAAGCTTTACGAGATCGGCGCCGGCACGAGCGAGATCCGCCGCATGTTGATCGGACGCGAACTGTTCGACAAGACGGCGTGACACGAGGCTCTGTGAATACGCGTCGCGACACCCACCCACACCCGTCATGGCCGGGCTTAGCTCGTCGAAGACGGGCGTGAACGCCCTTTTGTCCCGGCCATCCACGTCTTGCTTGCGATGAGATGAAGAAAGACGTGGATGCCCGCAACAAGTGCGGGCATGACGAATAGACTTACGTCTGTTCCGCCAGCGCCGGTTGCTTCGCCGGCGGCTTGAGGACCCACATCAGCACCGCCATCACGACGAGCACCGCGACGTAGACGAGCAACTGCATCTCGCTCGGGCGTTCGGTGTAGCCGATCAACGTGTGCAGGAGCTTGCCGAACAGGCTGCTTTCCGAAAGCCAGGCGGACGTGTCCCACACCGTCTTTTCGAGCGTCGTCACCACGCCGGCCGCATCGAGGAACTGCACCGCCTGCGCCGCGAGGCCGGCGGCGAGGAGGGCAATCAGCACGCTCGTCACCTGGAAGATGTAGCGCGTCGGAATGGTCAGCAGTCCGCCGTAGGTGAGCACTGTGAACGCGACGCCCACCGCGAGCCCCGCGAGACCGCCGATGAACACCGACACTCCCGAATTGCCGCCGGCGAGGACGCCGTAGAGGAACAGCACGACTTCCGATCCTTCACGCAGTACGGCGAGGCCGACGACGACGGCCAGAGCCGTGAGCGGCCGCTCGCCTGAACTCACGGCGCTGCCGACCTGCTGCATCTCCTGCGCCATCTCGCGGCCGTGGCGCGCCATCCAGACGTTGTGCCAGGTCAGCATCAAGACGGCGAGCGACAGCACGCTCGCGTTCAAGAGCTCCTGCCCGGTCCCTTCGAAGGCATCGGAGATGGCGCCTGCGAAAACCGCGATCAGAGCGGCGCCGACGATGCCGGCGAACACGCCATACGCCACCCAGCGGCCGCGTTGCGGGACGCCGCGCGTCGCCGCCATGACGATGCCGACGATCAAGCCTGCTTCGATGGCCTCGCGAAAGACAATGATAAGCGCAGCGAGCATTTCTTATTCCGCGACTACGGTGCCTTTGGCGGTGTCCATATGGAACTCACCGATGAAGTCGTAGCGGCCGGGCGCGAGCGGGCCCATGCGCACCAGCGCCTTCGATTTGCCCGGGATCACCTTCTCAACCTTGAGCGTTGTGCTTTCGAATTCCTCGGGCGTCGCGTCTGCGTTCTCGACGTAGACGCTGACGCGCTTGTTCGCCGGAACGTGCAGTTCGGTCGGCGTGAACTTGTGGTTCTCGATCTTGATCGACAGCGTGTCGTCGGCCAGCGCTGCGGTGGCGGTGAAAACAAGCGCCACAACGACGCCGGATAGCGAGAGGGTCTTGAGCAAGGGGCGCTCCATCGCATGTGAGTCTTCCCGTCTCACACCCTCAAGCCAAAAAAATCAACCCCGTCAGTTACTTATAAAGATTCTAAGGTGGCGAATTCGTTTGGTTTTGAAAGGCGAATACGGTTGCGAGCGACGTCATCAAGATGATGCGATGTCTGCCATGCGTGGGTGATCGGCGTAAAGCGGCGGCATTTGACAAGCGGCACAGCCGCGGCGTTGATCGCATCGACAGAACGGAGAGCGGACGATGCAGGTGATCGAGGCGAACGGAGCACGCATCCCGGCGGTCGGCCTGGGGACGTGGCAACTCAGAGACGACGTTGCCGTCCGCATCGTGAGCGAGGCGCTGCGCCTCGGCTATCGCCACGTCGACACGGCGGCGATGTACGGCAACGAGGCGGAGGTCGGCGAAGGCATCCGCGCGTCCGGCGTCAAGCGCGAGGACGTGTTCCTGACGACGAAGGTCCCGCGGCAGAACATCGGCGCCGGCGACCTCGAGCGCTCCGTCGAGGAGAGCCTGAAGAAATTGAAATTTCCCAACGTCGATCTGATTCTCATCCATTGGCCGAACGACGAGATCCCGCTCGCGGACTCGATTGCGGCACTAAACAACGTGAAACGTAACGGGCTGGCGCGGCACATCGGCGTGTCGAACTTCACGGTCGCGCTGCTGGACGACGCGGTGAAGTTGAGCAAGGAGCCGCTCGTCACCAACCAGATCGAACTGCATCCTTTCATCGACGGCGACAAGATCGTCGCGGCATGCCGCAGGCACAAGCTGTCCGTCACTGCCTATTGTCCGGTCGCGCGCGGTAACGCTGTCGATAACGGCGTTTTGGAGCGTATCGGCAAAGCGCACGGCAAAAGCGCCGCGCAGGTTTCGCTTCGCTACCTCGTACAGCAGGGGATCGTGGTCATCCCGCGCACCTCGAAGGTGGAACACCTCAAGGACAACCTCGCGATCTTCGACTTCGAGCTGTCGCGCGCGGAGATGGACGAGGTGCATGCTCTGGCGCATCCCGGCGGCCGCGTCGTGAAGGCCGGTTTTGCGCCTGCGTGGGATTGATATTGTCGCTGGCGGAAATGCCGCCTCGACCGGCCTCATCCTGAGGAGTGCTCGCAGAGCGAGCACGTCTCGAAGGACGAGGCCACCCGGCGATTGCCGCCATCCTTCGAGACGCATCGCTAT
>JAFKKS010000017.1 GCA_017304555.1 Hyphomicrobiales bacterium | reverse complement strand
GGCCGGGTCGAAGCCGTGATCTTCGCATCGCCCGAGCCGGTGACGCGCGAGGCGCTGGCCCGCGTCGTCGGCCGCTACTGCAACATTGACGTCATCATCGACGATATCCGCGACGAGCTGCGCGGCCGTCCCTATGAGTTGGTCGCCGTCGCCGGCGGCTGGCAGCACCGCACCCGCAAGGTGTTCGCCACGGCGGTCCGGACCGCGACCGGGCTGGGCGATCAGGTCCGCCCGCTCTCCCAGCACGAGAACCTGATCCTGATGTGTATCGCCTATTACCAGCCGATCACCCGCGGCGAGCTCGGCCAGTTCTTCGGCAAGGAGGTCAGCCGCGATCTGATCGGCCACCTGCGCGGTCTTGGGTTCATTGCGTCCGGCCCGCGCGCACCGCAGCCTGGCGCGCCCTACACTTATGTGACCACCAACGGCTTCCTGTCGCACTTCGGCTTCAACACGTTGCGCGACCTACCGGACATGGAGATGCTCGAGGACGCCGGTCTGCTCAGCAAAGACAAGCTACTGGCGGGGGAATTCCCAATCGATCGTTCAATGGAAGATGATCCTGAACACGATGGAGCGCTGGTCCCCCCATCGGAGGATGAAGAGCCATGGCGTTAGGCGGAAAAGCGGAGATCGAAGCTGTCATCCGGATTCCAAACATAGAGGCCCTCGCCGATGATGAGCTCGCCGAGGTCGCGCATATGCGCGACGGACGATGGAGCGCCCAGACGCGAGCATTGCTGGAGAGGTTCGGGACAACGAAACTGGACTTGAACAGCGGGTGGGCATCGACTTGGACGCTATGGAGCTGTCCTTGCTGCCAGCGCGAGAAGCTGCAGATCGCGCGGATAAGTTCCGGCGGCGTTCTACTCTGCCGCCTGGAATACCATCACGATCATATCGGCGATCTCGCCAAGCGGATCTTCCGCGAGCGCAATCCACGAAGTGGGGAGCGAGACATCAACATCCAAGTCAGTCGCGCGAAGGATGCCCTTATGCCTTTGATCGAGCGCTTCGAGTCGACGCAAATCTGCATCGACTGCAACCTAGCGGAAGGGCGCGCAAAACTCGAACTCACGGGGGAGATAGACGCAAACTTCACTTTTGCGCCTTCCGAAATCGCGAGCTTCATTACGGTCGCCGAAAACCGCACGCACGAAATCGACGTCGAGAAAGCCCGGACTGCCTGGCTGGCGGCGAAGGACGACTTTGCCGATCGTATCGACTTCGCCACGCGCATGGCGCAGCGCATCGCAAGCGGACGGCATCGCCGCGAGGTCGCCCCTGGCCAGCGGCTTCTCGGTCCCATTCAGGAACGCGACGTCGTCTACCGGCTGTTCGCGGCCGCCGTCCCTCCCGGCTATCGGCATCGCTTGGGCGCGCTTATCGAGGCGCGATCCGTTTGCAATGACAGTGCCGGTCAGTCCCTAAAGCCGAAGCGCAAGGCCGTCGTCCGCCCGCCAACCGACAGCGAGTTCGCTGCTGTCGAAGCCGCTCAGGGCGAAACAAAGACATGGAACCACGCGGGGCCGGATTGGCTGTGCCCCTGCTGCGGTCGATCGAAGCGCGAGATCTGCCGAAAATCGAACCGCGGAAAATGGACCGCTCGTATTCACCGAGTTGTCGAATACGTTCCCGAGGACGACGAAGAGAGTCTAGCAAGACGGCGCCTCGATGCGGCGAGCCAGATCATTATCGGCTCGTACCGAAGCGTTCTCATCTGTCATGACTGCCGCAACGTGAGCGCCGAGCTTCAACGACGCCGGGCTGGCCTCTCGGAGCAAAGTCTGACGCTCGATAACCTGCGCGAACTCGTCGAAGGTGCCGTACCGCATTCGCCCCATGAGATCGATTTCGAGCGAGCCGCGGCGATCGCAGTCGCCAACGCACCACTGATGGAGGCGATCGACGACTTCGCGGACCATCGCACCCGCGCCTTTGAAGTTCTTGCCGATATCAAGCAGATGACGAAGATCATGGGCTGGTCGTCTCGAAAGGCTCGAGAGATCGTCGGTTATGAAATCGCCAAGGCAAAAGGCTGGGAGCTGGAGGAAGGCGACGACCACGCAGATTGGTTGCTCGCAGAGGCGCGGCGATTGCTTGCTATCGACGAGGCAAAGGAATGACCCGGCCGAGATTGCTGCGACGATCAACGCTCTCCACCGTAAAGTGCAAACATGGGTGACCGTTTGCGCCACCATTTCGAAGAGAAGATCGCCGCCATGCCGCTTCCTGCTTTCGACGAATTGCCATTCAATGCGCGGCCTGACCTGACGCCGTATCTTCTTCATTTGACCAAGAACACAAAGCCTGAAGACGAATTCTCCGCCTACGACAACCTGGTCAGCATTCTGAAGACAGGCAAAATCTGGGGCAGTAGCTCCAAGAAGGGATTCATCAAGGGGCCGAGCAAGGCAGCTTGCTTCATGGACGTGCCCTTCGCCTCGCTCAAAACGTCCACACCGGAGAATTCCGATCCGCAATCTCCACGCTACGAACCATACGGAATCGCAGTCACGAAGCGGTACGCCTATGGCGAGGGCTGCCGTCCGGTCCTCTATCTCTCGGATGCCGAAACCAGGGAGCTGAAAGTCCCCCACAGCGAACTCTGGCGTGTTGTTCGTCTCGAGGTAAGCAAGAAGGGCTGGATCAGTTGGCTGCACGAACGAGAGTGGCGCTGCAAAGGTGACTTCAAGCTTCCCTCAACAGTTCAGGCCGCGTTCGTGCGCAATACGCGGGAGGCCGAGAGCTTGATGAAGGCTATCACCAACTCAAAATCGGAGTTCAAATGCCGGCCGCGCGCCGTCGTTCCGCTGACGGTCATGTGCCAAGGTCTTCTGGCCTGATGAGGACCGACAGACGCTTGACGGGTTCCGTTCGTTCGCGTCGTGTGATCCGGAATAGCTCGCCCGCCGCCCGCGACACGCGATGTCCTGCTCTTCATTTCTTGGGCTTCATCTGCGGACGAGCTATCTCGGCAGCGTCACTGTCTGCCTTGAGACTGGCGATCAGAAGCTCAAGGTCCGCGATATCGCTCGCGAACTCATCGGGCGTGGGCACGGGCACGGTGTCGGCCGCCGGGTTGTCATGGCTGTGCGTATTCGCGCGCGTCATGCCCTCGTGGAAGCGGATGGCGAGCGCATCGGAGAGACGAACATAGCGCAGCAACTGTGTTTGGATGACATCGGTGCCGCGCCGCACGATATCCCGGAAGATGATCTCCTCGACAACGCGCTCGTAGGTGTCGCGAAGCCGGCCATATACGTTCTTCACCGCGACTTCGTAATCGGCCGGGCTGGTCGTATGCAGCTTCGACAGTTGGGCAGAGTCGTTCTTGATCCGGCCGATGCGCTTGGCGACATTCAGGCCCTTCCACGGCATGCCTGCAGTATCGATTTTGCCGGCGGCGCTCTTGTCGCTGAAAAGCGCGACCGTGACCGGCTCGATCCCCTGAGCGTCGGCGGTGCGGCAGAGTTCATTGAAGAA
>JAFKKS010000016.1 GCA_017304555.1 Hyphomicrobiales bacterium | reverse complement strand
CGCGACGGCGCTGATCGTCGGGGCGGTCGGCGCGGTGATCGAGATCGTGCTTCTGCGCCGCATCTATCGCGCGCCGGAGCTGTTCCAACTGCTCGCGACTTTCGCGCTCCTCCTCGTCATCAGCGACGCGACGCTATGGCTCTGGGGGCCGGAGGACATTCTCGGGCCGCGCGCGCCGGGCCTGCGCGGCGCCGTCGAAATCCTCGGGCGGCAGTTCCCGCAATATGACCTGTTCCTGATCGCCGCCGGCGTCGCCGTCCTCGTCGCGCTGCATCTCACACTCGCGCGCACGCGCTTCGGCCGGCTCATCCGCGCCGCGACGCAGGACCGCGAAATGCTCGGCGCGCTCGGCGTCAATCAGGCGCTCCTCTTCACGGCGGTGTTCGCGCTCGGCGCCGCAATCGCCGGGCTTGGCGGCGCGCTGCAGATGGCGCGCGAGCCCGCCAATCTCGGCCTCGACCTCGGCATCATCGGCGACGCCTTCGTCGTCGTGGTGGTCGGCGGCATGGGCTCGATCCCCGGCGCGTTCTTCGCCGCGATCCTGATCGCGGAAGTGAAGGCGCTGTGCATCGCGATCGGCGGCGTGGAGATTGCCGGCGTGGCGGTGAACGTCTCTAAGTTCACGCTGGTCGCCGAATTCCTGGTGATGGCGGTGGTGCTGATCGTGCGCCCGTATGGGCTGCTCGGGCGGCCGCAAGCCGTGGTGCGCGGTGCGACGGAGGCGGAGGAGCCGCTGCGGCCGGCATCGGCGGCGCTGAAGCTCGCAGGCGCTGCCGCTCTTGTCGCGCTGATGCTGCTTCCGTTGTTGGCGAAGGACGAGCCCTATGCACTTGTCCTCTGCATCGACGTGATGATCGCGATCCTCTTCGCGGCGAGCCTGCACTTCATCATGGGGCCCGGCGGCATGGCCTCGTTCGGCCACGCCGCTTATTTCGGGCTCGGCGCCTATGGCGCGGCGCTTGCGGTCAAGGCGTTGGCGTTGCCGTTTCCTCTTGCGCTCGTCGTCGCGCTGCTCGCGGCGCTTGCCGGTGCGCTCCTCTTCGGATGGTTCGCGGTGCGCCTCGCCGGCGTCTACCTCGCGATGCTGACGCTCGCCTTCGCGCAGATCGTCTGGTCGGTCGTCTTCCAGTGGGAGGAGGTGACCGGCGGGTCGAACGGCGTTGTCGGCATCTGGCCGTCCGCGCCGTTCGATACGCGCGCCGGCTATTTTTATCTGGCGCTCGCGCTGGCGGCGCTCGGCGTGCTGGCGCTGCGCCGCATCCTGTTCGCGCCGTTCGGCTATGCCATGCGTGCGGGCCGCGACTCGCCGCTGCGCGCGGAAGCGATCGGCATCGACGTGAAGCGCGCGCACTGGCTCGCCTTCGCCATCGCCGGCGCGGTTGCGGGTGTCGCCGGCGGCGTCTTCGCCTTCGCCAAGGGCTCGATCTCGCCGGAGACGATCGCGATCGGGCGTTCGATCGATGCACTGGTCATGGTGCTGCTCGGCGGCGTGCAGTCGCTCGTCGGGCCGATCGTCGGCGCGTCGGCCTTCACGTTGTTGCAGGATCTGGTTGCACGCCAGACGGACTATTGGCGTGCGCTGCTTGGTGGCATCATCCTGCTGCTGGTCTTGCTCGCACCCGGCGGAATAGCCGGGCTGTTCGCGCATCTGCGCTGGCGCAAGGTGGGCGCAAGATCGTCGGAGGCGTCATGACGCTGCTGGCGCTGCGCCATGTCACGAAAACCTTCGGCGGCGTACGCGCCGTCGATGACGTGAGCTTCGATCTCGCCGCCGGCGAGTTCCTCGCGCTCATCGGCCCGAACGGCGCCGGCAAGTCCACCTGCTTCAATGTCATCAACGGCCAGCTTGCGCCCGACAGCGGAAAGGTGATGCTCGACGGCGCCGACATCACCGGCCTTCCCCCGCGCGCGATCTGGCGGCGCGGCGTCGGGCGCACCTTCCAGGTTGCGGCGACGTTCGGCTCGATGACGGTCGCCGAGAACGTGCAGATGGCGCTCCTTTCGCATCACGGCGAAACGCTGCGATTATGGAAACCGGCGGCCGCGCGGCATCGCGCGCAGGCGCTAGACCTGTTGGCGCTCGTCGGCATGCAGGATGCGGCCGACACGGCGTGTCGCGAACTCGCTTACGGCGACGTGAAGCGCGTCGAACTGGCGCTGGCGCTCGCCAACGCGCCGCGCCTGTTGCTGATGGACGAGCCGACCGCCGGCATGGCGCCGCGCGAGCGCCACGACCTGCTCGCGCTGGTCAAGCGCATCGTCACCGAGCGCAAGGTCGCGGTGCTGTTCACCGAGCACGCGATGGACGTGGTCTTCGCGCATGCCGACCGCATCCTCGTTCTCGCGCGCGGCAAGCTGATCGCCGACGGCGACCCGCAAGCGATCCGCGACGACAGCCTGGTGCGCGAAGTTTATTTCGGCACCGGCAAGACCTTCGAGCGCTCAGGATCGCCGCCAGGGGCCAAGTCATGAGCGCCGCCTTGCTCTCCGTCGAAAAGCTCAACGCCTGGTACGGCGCGGCGCAGATCCTGCGCGACGTGAGCCTCGACGTCGCGCGCGGCGAGGTCGTCGCGCTGATGGGGCGCAATGGCGCGGGCAAATCGACGACGCTCGAATCGATCATGGGGCTGGTCCCGCGGCGCTCCGGCGCCGTGCGTTTCGCCGGCCGCGATATCGCAGCGCTGCAGCCGTATGAGCGCGCGCGCCTCGGCATCGGCTTCACGCCGGAAGACCGGCGTATCTTCACCGACCTGACGGTGATGGAAAATCTCGACGTCGGCCGCCAGCCGTCACGACAGTTCGAAGGCGGCGCGCCGGCGCCCGCCTGGACGGTCGAAAAGGTCTTCGCGCTGTTTCCTAATTTGGCCGAGATGCCGGACCGTCTCGGCGGCCGCATGAGCGGCGGCGAGCAGCAGATGCTCAGCGTCGCGCGCACGCTGATGGGCAATCCGCTGCTTCTCCTGCTCGACGAACCGTCGGAAGGCGTGGCGCCGGTGATCGTCGAGCAGATGGCGGCGACGATCCTGGAGCTCAAGCAGCAAGGCCTCGCGATCCTCCTCTCCGAGCAGAACGTCCACTTCGCCGCGCTCGTCGCCGACCGTGTCTACGCGCTGGAGAAAGGGCAGGTACGCTGGCACGGGACTATGGCCGCACTCGCCGCCGACGAGGCGATGCAGCGTGAGTTTCTGACGTTGTGAGACCGACCAGGAAGCCCGCGACGAAACGGCCCCTTGAGTGCAATCGACGGATCGCGTTTCTACAGCGGCACCATGGCCGATGCTCCCGCTGACCCGAACGCCTGGCGCAACTTCACCGCGCCCTCGCTTGCCGATTTCGAAGCCTTGGCGCGCGAGGAGTTCGCGCGCCTGCCGGCTGAGTTCCGCGCCACCTGCGGGCACCTCGTCATCCAGGTCACCGACTTCGCGACCGATGACGTGCTGCGAAGCATGAAGATCGACGACCCGTTCGACCTCATGGGCCTGTTCCAGGGCGTCGGCCTGCCGTTCCAGTCCGAC
>JAFKKS010000015.1 GCA_017304555.1 Hyphomicrobiales bacterium | reverse complement strand
TTGACGATGTCGCGGCCGGCGTCGTTGCGGTAGTGCTTCGCCTTGGCCAGCACGATCTCGACTTCGTTGTCGTGCGGCAGGTAGTTCAGCGAGGTGACGATCGACCAGCGGTCCATCTGCTCCTGGTTGATCTGCTGCGTGCCGTGATAGAGGCCCGACGTGTCGCCGAGGCCGATCGTGTTCGCCGTCGCGAACAGGCGGAAGGCCGGGTGCGGCTTGATCACGCGGCTCTGGTCGAGCAGCGTCAGGCGGCCGGACGATTCCAGCACACGCTGGATGACGAACATCACGTCCGGGCGTCCCGCGTCGTACTCGTCGAAACAGATGGCGACGTTGTGCTGATAGGCCCAGGGCAGGATGCCGTCACGAAACTCCGTGACCTGCTTGCCCTCTTTGATGACGATCGCGTCCTTACCGATCAGGTCGATACGGCTGATGTGACTGTCGAGGTTGACGCGCACCA
Source organism: Hyphomicrobiales bacterium (assembly GCA_017304555.1). Classification (GTDB taxonomy): domain Bacteria; phylum Pseudomonadota; class Alphaproteobacteria; order Rhizobiales; family Xanthobacteraceae; genus JAFKKS01. The sequence continues at coordinate 3,067 of JAFKKS010000015.1, read as the reverse complement.
TCGGCCAGTTGAGCCGGGCGGCGATCTGCTCGATATGCGTGGATTTTCCGGTTCCGTGGTATCCCGTAACCATCACGCGACGGTTCTTGGCAAACCCGGCCAGGACGGCGAGGGTGGTCGGACGATCGAAACGGTAGTCCGGATCGATATCGGGAACATGTTCGTCCGGCTCGGAATAGGCCGGCACTTCCATGTCGCTATCGAAGCCGAATAACTGCCGGACCGACACCTTCATGTCGGGCAGGTTTTCAGCCTCAGGTGTGACGACAGACATTGGTCCTCCGTGACCCAGGGTGTACCCGAGGCTCACGCGGCAGCGTTGAAGCGGTTCGGATTTCAGACCCAAATTAGCAGAATCAAAGGAGAGGGCGAACCCTTCTCCTTGGGCTTTTTCATCGCACGACGACGGGGTTTGACGCCAGTCCGCGCGTCCTGGCGCATCCCTGCGTTGCAGGTCGCGCCGGAGGGGACTTTAACAGTACCCGGCCGCTTTCAGATAGTTGTAGGCTTGGATGATGTCCCGCAACCGGTCCTCGAAGGTCCGGTCGCCGCCGTTGGCGTCCGGGTGGTGGCGTTTCACCAGCATCTTGAACCGGGTCTTGATCTCGGCCTTGGTCGCATCGACTTCCAGCCCGAGGGTGTCGAGCGCCTTGCGTTCGACGTTGCGGATCATGCGCCGCTCCGATTCCGGCGGCTCCGGCGGAGGCTGCCAGTCGGAACGTCCGCCGAACTCGCGGAAAAATCCGAGCGGGTCGGTGGTCGGGCCGAACTCCGGGCCCCTGGTCCGGCCGCTGCCGTTCATTCCCATCTTCCAGGTCGGCCGATGGCCGGTAAGCGCATCCTTCTGGTAGCGGGCGACGGCATCTTCGCTCATGCCGGAAAAATAATTGTAAGAGCGGTTGTATTCGCGCACGTGGTCAATGCAGAAGCGCCAATACTGCCCTTCGCGCAGCCGCCCTTTCGGCGCGCGATGCGTCGCCGGCGCCTGACAGTTCGGCCACGCGCAAACCGGGCAGTTCATGCGCAGCTTGCGGTCCTCGTCTTGCTTGACGCGGATGCCGTCGAATATGGGCGAGTCAAATTTCATCGTCGTCAATTATGGAAAGCGGCTTGCAGCGCGGCAAGCACCGAATGATGAAGTCCGGCGCATACGCGCATGCGTCAAAAGCGAGTTCCACTTTCGGCGCCGATGTCTTATGTCACAACGATGCATACGCGCGATATCATCACGAGAAAGTTGACCGAGGCTTTCACGCCCGCCGATCTCGAAGTGATCGATGAATCCGACAAGCACGCCGGGCATGCCGGACACCGGCCGGGCGGCGCGACGCATTTCCAAGTCTATATCGTAGCCAAGGCCTTCCAGGGGAAGAGCCGGCTGGAACGCCACCGCATGGTCAATGCGGCGCTGGCGGAGGAACTCGCAGGCGGCGTGCACGCGCTCGCGATTCATGCGACGGCGCCAAGCGAGCCGCCGTAAACGACCGTCATGCGCGGGCTTGACCCGCGCATATCCTTCTTCGCAAAGGGACCGATGGCCGGGACAAAAGGGTGTTCACGCCCGTCTTCGACGGGCTATGCCCGGCCATGATGCGATTGGCCTTTGGTCGCGCCTTAGCGCGTTTCGGCCTTGAACACCTTGGCGATGATGCGCCAGCCTTCGTTGGTCTTCAGCAACGACAGGTAGTCGACGAAGAACCGCGGCGGTGCGGCGCATTCTACCTTAGCGAAAGCGCTGGTCGGACCCGACTGGTCGATGTGCACAATGCGGTCGTGGCGCGGGTGACCTTGCGACTTCGGCGAGGTGCGCTTGCGCACCATGTCGAGCCAATGATCACGCGGCCAATCTGCTACCTTGCCGTCCGCGTCGAGGCTGTAGAGATGTGCGGCCGGGTGGAAGATTTTGAGAAAATTGTCGGCGCTGCTCTCGTAGACACCGTCGAGATAGATCGCGAGAAGCGCTTCGATTTCGGCGCGATCCGGAACGTCGTCGACTTGCGGCTTACGGAGCGGTGTGGCGGCTTGAGCCATGGTGCGTCCTCCTGGAATGCGAGCAGGCATGGTACCCGCCCATCGTGACGATGTCTTGTCTTGCCTCTTGCTTGCGTCGCTTTCGATGGTGCGCGTTATGTCGCGGCCAGCACTTCGCTCAGGAAGCCGCGCACGGCGGCAGCGTCCGCGTCCGGTGCGACGAAACTCTGGCCGATGCCGCGTGCGAGGATCAGGGTGAGTTTCCCGCGCCGGACTTTTTTGTCCTGCAGCATCAAATCCATGAGGTCGTCGACGCTTGGCCACGGGCCGGCCAATTGGGTGATGCTGGTCGCAAGCCCCACTGCATCCAGGTGCCGCTTCATCCGGTCGGCATCGGCTTGCGGCGCGAGGCCAAGGCGCACCGAGAAGGCGAAGGCGAGCGTCATGCCGAAGGCGACGGCTTCGCCGTGCAGCAGACGGTCGGAGAAACCTGCGGCGGCTTCGAAGGCGTGGCCGAAGGTGTGGCCGAGATTGAGCAGCGCACGGTCGCCCCATTCGCGCTCATCGCGCGCGACGATCGCCGCTTTCGCCCGGCAACTCGTCGCGATCGCATGTTCGCGCGCAGCCCCGCCGCTGAAAACGTCGGGCCAGTTGGCTTCGAGCCAGGCGAAGAAGCCTTCGTCGTTGATCAGCCCGTACTTCGCCATTTCGGCGTAGCCGGCGCGGAACTGGCGCGGCGGCAGGCTGTCGAGCAGCATCGTGTCGGCGAGGACGAGCACCGGTTGATGGAAGGCGCCGAGAAGATTCTTGCCGTGGCGCGAATTGATGCCGGTCTTGCCGCCGACCGAGGAATCGACTTGCGCAAGAAGCGTGGTCGGGACCTGCACGAAATCGAGGCCGCGTCGCACGATCGCCGCGGCGAAGCCGGCAAGATCGCCGACAACGCCGCCGCCGAGTGCAACCACGAGATCGCCGCGCTCGATGCGTGCCTCGAGGATGGCGTCGCAGACCTGTTCGAGCGTCGGAATACCTTTCGAGCTTTCGCCGGGCGCGACGATGACGCGGTCGCAGCACGCGCCGGCACGTTCGATGGAAC
>JAFKKS010000014.1 GCA_017304555.1 Hyphomicrobiales bacterium | reverse complement strand
AAATCGAAGATGCGGGCGAAGGGCAGCATGAAGGCTTCATCGGCGACTGGATCACGCCGGTGAAGCAGGCGCTGTCCTTCCAGGCGCGCGAGCGCGCGAACTTCGATGCCGCCCGCGGCCTGCAATCGCTCGAGACGCGCATTGCCCGCGCCATCCATCAAAGCGCCGGCATTCTCTTCCCGCTGCCGCCGATGGTGGCGGAAGCGGTCAAGGATGCTGACGAGCAGGCCTACGTCACCGAGGTCAAGCACCTCATCCCTCGACATCAAGCGAAAGAATTCAACACGGACGGCATGCCGCCGGCGGTCGACCGCGAGATCCTCAGCCACATCGCCAAGCTCAACGCCGTCGACACGCTCATGAAGATGTTCGCGAAGCATTTCGCGAGCATCGACCGGGCGCGCTCGATGCAGCTCGTCGAGGCGCCGATCCAATGACCGATCTCGCAGCAACCTATGGCGGCTTTCTGATTGGCCTCGTTGTTGGCGGGGTGATTGTCGGGCTCTGCCGGCATCTTGCCGCCGGACCTTGGCGCCGCAAGCGCTTTGCAAAATGGGAGGGGATTTGATGCCTGAAGTTGTCGTCACGAATACGCCGCGCGCCGGCGAGACGCCGGAACAGATCGAGGCGCGCACCCGGCGTCACGGTTTCGCACGCGTTGACCGCTCCGCATTGTCCGCGCTTGTCGATCGCTCATTGAGAAGCGACCCGGTTTCGGCGCCGTCACACTACCGTGGCGGCAACGGCATCGAAGCCATCGATGTCTCGGACGGCTTTGATCTCAATGCCAACATGGCGAAGGCGGTCGAGTACGTCCTGCGTGCCGATCGTAAAGGCCGGCCCATCGAAGACCTCAAGAAAGCCGTCGCGTATCTCAACCGCGAGATCGCGAAGCGGGAACATTTCCATGCGACCGGCGAGCGGTATCTGCCGCTTGGGCAGGGGTTTGCGAAATGAGGGTTGGTCGCGATCAGCTTCGCACGCTCATCATGTGCGGCTCGCCTACGATGCTCTTGCTGACGGAGGACCGCGCATCGCGCGCGCTCGTTAAGCGCGGCCTTCTGCGAAGCGATGGTCGGATATCGGCGATCACGCCGGCTGGTCTGCGTGTATTAGCGAACGAGATGGAGGCTGGCCGCGTTGCCGACGCGCTGGAACGAATGAAACGCGATGCTGCCGCGCAAAAGGCGCGCGCCGAAGCGAGGCGCGACCGTCGATGACCCGCGCGCGAGGCAAAGCTCAATCGCCAGCGGAATTCCAGGCGATCATTGCGGGCAACCGCATGCGGCGTATGGGCCGCATCGATGCGATGTCGCCCGCGCTTCGCGGCCTGGTCAACGACTACGGCTATCACGTCGTCGACACCTGCATCGGCCTTGGAGTCGGTAAGCCCCGCCAAATCCGCCACCTCGTCGAAACTATACTCGACGAATTCAGCCCGACGCGCGGCACCGGATCGGCGCAAGGCCAGCGGGGATCGCGATCGTGACCCACTCATTCCCCGAGCAGCACAAATCTCCGCTGCAGCGCCGCGATGATATCACGCGCGGCTTCTTCAGCGCCTGCCGTCGGCATCGGCTGAAACTCGACCGGCTCCCAATTGTATTCCGGAACGCCGACCACCTTGCGGATCGTAATGCGATCGATCTCGCGGCAGGCAGCCTGGCTGCGCACCGCGTGCAGACATTCCATCTCAATGACGGTCTTCGACCGCCTCGGCCGATCTTCCATATCCGCGCCTCGTCAAAGCGACACGTCGCACAACGCGGAAACGGGAAAGAAGTTTCAAAGCCTCTCGCGCGGCGTGCCACGGCGCCGAATTCCCTCACTAGCCCAAGGAGAATGTGATGCGACCCGTCACCGATGTTTTGCGTGAAGTGCGTAAAGGGCGAGCAGTCGATCTCGCCAGTGAACGTCTCGCCGATCTCGTGCGAGCGGTCGACGAAACGGGCAAGGCCGGCTCGATCACCATTACGTTGAAGGTGAAGCCGGAGAAGGGCGGCGGGTCGCAGAAGACCATCGCCGTCGACGTGAAGGCGAAGATTCCGGAAATCGATCTGCCGGAAGCCGTCTTCTTCTCGGATCGGGAGGGCGACCTGCATCGCTCCGATCCGACGCAGCAGGAAATGTTCACCGAGGCAGGCGCGCGTCCCGCGGCTGGGACGGCGTAAGCCCGCCTTCGTTCTCCTCAAACCGAAAGTTGATTTTCATGGATACCGAAGCAGAAGCGATTGCCAAGCTGGCCGTGAACGGCACGCGCCAGGCGCATACAGTGAGTGCGGCGGATGGACGGGAATTTCTCGTCATCCCCCAAAACTACACGTCGCAGGAAGTCACAGATCCGCACGGCGCGCCAGCAAAGAAACCGCCCTTCGTCAAGCAGTCGGTCACGCTGCAGGCGACGGATTCGCTGGTCGAATACGTTAACCGTTTCAAGAGTGCGGACACGGTTCTCTTCGCCGATATCTCCTCCAACACGATCAATGCGCTGATCGACTATCACGGCGCGCCCGCGACGCCCGCACATGTCGCTCACCGCGCGACGATGACGCTGCCGTTTTCCGAAGAGTGGAAGATTTGGCAGAGCATCAACGGCAAGCTGATGCCGCAGCTCGAATTCGCGCGCTTCATCGAAGAGAACGGCGCCGACGTGCGCGCGCCGGAAGGGGCTGAACTTCTCGAGGTCGTGCGTGACCTGCAGGCCCGGCGGAATGTGAACTTCACGAAAGCCGTCCGCACGGCGACCGACAACGAGAACTTCGAGTTTTCCGATGAGACGGAAGCCCGCAGCACTAAGGGCGGCATCGAGTTGCCGGCGAAGTTCCTGCTCGGCGTTCCCGTTTACTTCGGCGAGCCTGATCGAGAGTTGTACGCCTTCCTGCGCTGGCGATTGGGCGAAGGCGCCCTGCAACTCGGCATCGCTCTGCACCGGCACGAGCATGTGCGTCAGGCCGAGTTCAAGCAGATCGTGGTGAACGTGGGCTCTCTGACCGGGTGCCCCGTTGTGTTCGGCAAGGCCGTATAGCGCGTAAGTCCTATGCCGATCCTCGCCCCGCATCGAAAGACGCCGAACCGCGAGCGCGAACAGCGCGAACGGGTGTGGGCGCTCGTCGCCGAGCGTCTACGCGGCCATCGCATTTGCGATCGATGCGGGGCGACATTTTCGACCTTCGATGACAAGTGCGACGCCGAGATCGGCGCGAGTTGCCCGGGCGCGAACGTCATCGAAGCAACGCGGCGCAGTGTGGGGCAGGCGCAATGAGGCTCGCTTATCATCCGCTCGCAAACCTATTCCCCCTAATCGAGGGCGAAGAGCTCACCGAGCTTGTCGCCGATCTGCGGACGAATGGGCTGCGTGAGAAAATTTCCTACCTCGACGACGCCATTCTCGATGGTCGAAACCGTTACCGCGCCTTGTTGGCGGCGGGGCTGCTCGATCCCGAAGATGGTTTCGAGGTTTCACGCTACTTCGTGAAGTTCCTGCCGGAGATCGACGGCGATCCGCTCAAATTCGTCCTGTCGAAGAATCTGCGTCGGCGTCATCTCGACGAG
>JAFKKS010000013.1 GCA_017304555.1 Hyphomicrobiales bacterium | reverse complement strand
TGAGGCAAGAGCCGACGTGTTCGATTACATTGAACGCTTCTACAACGCGAAGCGTCGTCACTCGACGATTGGATATCTGAGCCCTATGGAGTTCGAGACTAAGGCTGGATTAGCTTAAGCGGGTGTCATCCAAACCGGGTGCAGGCCAACCGTTTCGACCGAAGCGCTCAAAATCTCGCCACGGTTGGGTAACTTCATCATACATCAAAACGCGTTTTTGGCAACGTCCGCAGCGTAACTTGGATCGCCGCACGCTTACGTGCTGCGGCGATATGATCGAGAAGAGACGCGGTTAAATGACGTCTTTAGCTGGCTACTGTGACGCGAAACACGGAAACATAATTCTGATCGTCAGATCACAGGTTAGGCCCCGCGCCCGATCGATCGGCATCAACTGGCCTTTTGAAAAGCAACCACATTTCCCGTCTCGCCAACGCAGTATCCGGCCCACGCCTCCATGAGCGCGCGCCGTTTTGCCAACGCGGTACCGCGGCGATAAGCGGCCTCCGTTTCGTCGTCGACCGTGTGCGCGAGCGCCATCTCCGCGACTTCGCGCGGAAACGTCGTGCAATCGCCCGCCCAGTCGCGGAACGTGCTGCGGAAGCCGTGGGTCGTGGCCCGCGAGTCGGTGTGTCGTTTAATGCACTTGGTGAGCGCAGCGTCTGAAACGGGTTCGAACGGCTGGCACGCCATCGCCGCCACCGTCAGCGGCACGTCATGCTGTCGTTCGGCCTTCATGCGAACGGCTGGAATCGTCCAAAGGTCACCTTTCAACTCGATAGCAGGATCCATGAGGCGCGCTTCGGAATAGCGGCAGGCGGTGAGAATGATCCAGCGCAGCATGCGAGCCGCCCCCGACGTGTCGGCCTGCAATTTTGCGAAAAACTCCGGCATCTCGGCGTAAGGCAACGCCGGATGGTGCCGCACCTCGGCCTTGCGGCGCCGGGCAAGCACCTGGTCGAGATGGCCGCGCCACAGCGCCGGGTTCTCGCCAGCCCGGAGCCCTTCGGCCCTAGCTGCGTTCAGGATCATTTCGATACGCCCGCGGACGCGCCGGGCCGTCTCCTTTTTCGTCGACCAGACCGGACGTAGCACTTTCAACACCGCCTCAGTGTCGACGTCAGCCACGGCGAGGTGGCCGGTTATTGGATACGCATAGGCGGCCAAGCTATTTCGCCATTGCTGCCGGTGCTTCTCGTTTTTCCACCCCGCTTCACGGCCGTTGATGAACTGCTCGGCGTAGGCCTTGAACGTAGTCGAGCGGTTCGCCTCCACCTTGGCCGCAGCGCGCTTCTCTTTGCGGGCCTCGATCGGGTCGACGGACTGCCGCAGCAATTGCCGCGCCTCTTGGGCAGCGTCGCGCGCTTGCGCAAGCGGCACATCCTGCAGAGGACCGAGCCCCATGAAGCGCTCTTTTCCGGTGGCCGGTGATGTGAACCGGAAAATCCAGGAGCCATTGCCGTTGCGGTCGACGTCGAGCCGGAGCCCTCCGCCATCAGCCAGCTTGGCGCCCGGTTTGGCGCGCTTAACGTCCGTCGCGGTGAGTCGATGCAACGAAGTGTCCTCCAAACCCCACGGGGAAACCCACGTCTTGAACCGGGTCGGAAGTATGCAACGAATCAGCAAAAAATGCAAAAAGACGCTGGGCTGCAGCATCTTTCCGGATGTGTATGGATAACGATGGATGGTAGTGGAAGCTAAATTGGCGGAAGGGGTGGGATTCGAACCCACGAGGGGCTTGCACCCCTGGCGGTTTTCAAGACCGCTGCCTTAAACCACTCGGCCACCCTTCCAACTCGCTGCGGCAAAGGAACTTCTGAGGTCTACAGTTTGAAGAAATCCCTGTCTGTTGCCGCTTTTGCTATCATTTTCCCGGACGATGGCGGCCGGGGCGCATTGTTCAGATTGGCGGCCTTGCCGTCATCCTTTCTGAACAAATGAGCGTAGATGCGCAAGGCGATGGCCGCAGCAAGATCAGACCATGCCGCTGAGACCGCGTTCGGCGGCAGTGAGCCGCCATCCTGATCAGCAAAGACGAAAGCATCGTCAGGAGACGCCGCCCGCCTAATGCACGACCAGCACCGGCACGCTTCCGTCCGCCAGGACCTCCGAAGTTTGGCTCCCCAAGAAGAGCTTCCTGAGGCCGCGATTCCCACGAGAGCCCATGACGATCAAGTCACAGCCTCTGGCCTTCGCTGCTTCGAGAATCGCGGTCGCGGGGTGCGCATTCGGGACATGCACAAGCTCTGCAGATACCCCGCTCTGCTCGGCCATAGATCGCGCTTCATCGAGCATTTTGCCTGCGCGAGCCTTGCAGGCTTCGTCATAGTGATCGAACTCCTCTTGTGAGGGAATCCATCCTCCGCCGAAACCACTGCCATAGTCGACATAGAGTGGCTCCGTTACGGTGATGACCGTCACCTTCGCGTTCAAGGCCTTTGCCAAAGCTATCCCGGACTTAAGGCCGCTTCGCGCGACATCCGATCCGTCCGTGCTCAAGAGAATATTCGCGTACATTCGGCAACTCCCATGCTCGCCCAACCCGTCGATCCAAGACTGCGCCGTAGCGCCCTGGAAGGCAAAGATATTGGCCTAAAGCGACATTGGCCTAAGACTCTGCATGCTGGCAGCTGACATCATCCGCGATGCGTGGCGCCCCACCGTGTCAAGGCAACGCTTTGAACGACGAATTTAAACGCGCGGGCCAGCGGTCACTTGCGAAAACAGCGCGATGGAAAGCGCCATCGTCGCGATCAGCCATAGCCCGAAAAAGCCGAAGCCGAGAATTGAAGTGAGCTTGGACAGCGCAAACGATTGCCGCGCCCGGGACGAGAGCTGAAAGCAGGCAAACCCGAGGAGCGGAAGGCAGACGAACGCGAAGATGAGGGCAAGATTCGTCGATGTCATTTGGCCAAAGCCTCAATGGTCACGACCCCATTGGGCAAGACCTAACGACGCTTCATGAATTTTTCATTATGGCTTCCCGCGCGTGGATCGCGCCTATGCCCATCCCGCCGCCCGGGGCGACGGGATGGATTTGATCATGACAACGCGGGTTATTTCTTCGTCAGCGGACAGGCGCTTTCCGACAACGGCAGCCAGGCGTCCTCGGCCGGAATGGTCTTGACGAGTTTCTCGAGGTCCCACTCGCCCTTCGACTCGGCCGGCGTCTTTGCTTGGAACAGATGCATCGGATGGATCTTCAGGCCATCCGCGCGCACCGAGCCTTTGCCCAGGATCACGTCATCCGTCGGCATCGCCTTCATCTGAGCGATCACCTTGGCGCCGTCGCGCGACTTCGCCGCGTCCATCGCCTTGAGGTAATGCAAGGTCGCGCTGTAGGTCGCGGCCTGGTTGGAGGTCGGCGCATTCTTGTGGCGCTGCATGAAGCGCTTCGTCCATGCACGCGTGTCGTCATTCAAATCCCAATAGAACGACTCGGTGAAGACGAGGCCTTGCGCCACCTGCAGGCCGAGGCTGTGCAGGTCGGTCGTGAAGATCAGCAGCCCCGCGAGCTTCTGCTTCTGCGTCAGGCCGAACTCGGACGCCTGCTTGATCGAGTTGATGGTGTC
>JAFKKS010000012.1 GCA_017304555.1 Hyphomicrobiales bacterium | reverse complement strand
AGGCGCCGAAGCTGCGCTTCATTCAATCGATTGGCGCCGGGACAGATCAGTTCTCCCGCGAGGCGCTGCAGGCCAAGGGCATTCGCCTCGCCAGCGCGAGCGGCGTGAACCGGCGTGCGGTCTCCGAGCACGTCATGTCGCTCATTCTTGCCTTGAGCCGGCGGCTGCCGGAGGCGCGGGATAACCAGGCAAAGAAAGTCTGGCGCGGCATGATCAGTGACTTGACGCAGCGCGAAGACGAACTCGGGGGCAAGACGCTGGCAATCATCGGCCTCGGCGCCATCGGCGGGCGGCTTGCGGAGCTCGCGAAGGCTTTCGATTTGAAGGTGATCGGCCTCAAGCGTGATCCCTCGACGGGCAAGGGGGCGGCTGATGAAGTCCACGCCATCGGCGACCTGAAAAAAATTCTCCCGAAGGCCGATTTCGTTGCCTTGACGTGCCCGTTGACGCGGGAAACGGAGAATATCATTGACGCTTCGGCGCTCGCGCTCATGAAGCCGTCGGCATTTCTCGTGAACGGCGCGCGAGGGCGCTGCGTCAACGAAGCCGCGTTGATCGATGCGCTATCGTCAAAACGTATCGCCGGCGCGGCGATCGACGTGACGGCGGAGGAGCCGTTGCCGGTGAGTTCGCCGCTGTGGGAGACGGAGAATTTGTTCATCACCCCGCATACGGCCGGTGAAACCCGAGCCTATGAGGACAATGTGATCGACATTCTGGTCGAGAACCTCAATCGGCTTTGGAACAACAATCCGAAGCTTCATAATCAAATCGTCTGAACGGACGCAGCAGGCGTCGCCGCCGCGCCCAAGGCCTGCTATGCCTGGGGCGCGGGGCGGCGTCGCTGATTTGCCGACAGCATTCCCGCCGATCGAGATCGAGTAGGCGCGGAGTTGACGGATGTCCGAAAAAACCAAGCTGGAGACGATTGCCGCTGTCAATGGAATCGCCTCGGATCGCAATTTCGGGGCCGTCGTCCCGCCGATCTATCTGTCGAGCTCTTTCGCCTTTTCCGGCTATGAGCGTGGCGGCAAACACGAATACACACGGACGTCCAATCCGAGCCGCGACCTCTTGGCCGAAACTTTAGCCAAGCTCGAGGGTGGCGCCGGAGCTGTGGTGACCTCGTCCGGCATGGCTGCTGTCGATCTCGTGCTGTCGCTTGCCGGGCGACGCGATCTCATCCTCGCTCCGCACGATTGTTACGGCGGCACCTATCGTCTGCTTGTGATGCGCAAGGAGCGGGAACAGTTCGACGTCAATTTTGTCGATCAGCGCGACGATGCCGCTTTTGCAGCGGCGCTCGCGCGAGGCCCCAAGCTCGTGCTCGTCGAAACGCCGAGCAATCCGCTGATGCGTGTTGCCGACATCCGCGCCATTGCCACGCGCGCCAAAGGCGCCGGGGCGAAGGTTGTCGTCGACAATACTTTTCTATCACCAGCCCTGCAGCGTCCGATTGAGCTCGGAGCTGACTTCGTTCTCCACTCCACGACCAAGTACCTTAACGGGCATTCCGACGTGGTCGGCGGTGCGGTCGTTGCGGCGGACGCCGCCGACGTTGAGACCCTGGCCGCATGGGCCAATGTCATCGGCACGGCGGGCTCGCCGTTTGATGCGTATCTGACGCTGAGGGGGCTGCGGACTTTGTTTCCACGCATTCAGCGTCAGCAGGAGAGCGCGATGACGGTGGCGCGCTTCCTCGCGCAGCACCCGCTTGTCGCCGCCGTCTATTACCCAGGCCTTGAAACGCATCCTGGACATGCTCTGGCCGCTTCTCAGCAAGACGGATTCGGGGCAATGCTGAGCTTCGAGCTGAAAGGCGATACCGACACCGTGCGCCGGTTTGTGGAGGCGGTCGCGGTTTTTACGCTCGCCGAGTCGCTCGGTGGCGTCGAGAGCTTGATCGCTCATCCAGCGACGATGACGCATGCTGCGATGGGAGCGGAGGCACGCAAGGCGGCCGGCATTACGGACCGCCTCATCCGTCTTTCCGTCGGGCTTGAGGCTGCCACCGACTTGACCGCGGGCTTACAGTGCGGCTTCGCAGCGATCGTGCAGCCTTCGATCGCAAAGGCCGGCTGAAACGCCGCCTATTGCGAGCGACATTGCTCCGTTGTGAGCTGTTGCGGCAAACATCAGTGTGCCGGGCTGCCAATCGTCTTGAGCATGTGATCGACGGCATTTTCCCTGGCCAATGAATTCAATGTGGATTCATTCGGGCAGTAGGTTCGCCAGATGCCGCTCCCGGGCTGGCGCCGTAAGTCGCGCGCGCATCGCGCTTTACTGTCGCAGAGCGCGCAAATGCGCGTCAGATCCCGCGCGTGTTCGGATCTCTTGGCGTCGATGATCTTGGGATCGAGGCCGAGGGCCGACATCCGGCCACTCAGCAAACGGCGCCATGTGCCTCCTGCAGTGGAAACATGCATAAGCTCGGGGACGGTCAGCCCCAGGTCGTGTGCGACTCGATCGGCGTCGTTGGGATAGCGCCACACAAAATCGGTGAACTTGCGTGCTTCCTGCTGGCATCTCCAGATACCAGCAACGGCGCGGCGGAACGTTCCAGTCATTGAGCGAAAATGAGCACCGTAAGTATCGCGCATGTCACTCTCCCGAGCTATTTGCCGTCTCACTCGCCACGAAACATACAGGCTCTTCCGGTTGCGGATTTTGCTCTTGCGCAAACTTGCCATCGATTGGCGCGCTTAGGATGAAGGCTTCCTCAACGCGTTTTGCTGCGCCGTTGCGACGTTAGAATGGGCGTATAAGTCAGGACAAAGATCAGAAAGCTGAGAGACCATGCCGCGCCTGCGGCGTTGAGGAGAGGCAGAGACCACGCGTCGCAGAACGGTGCGATGATGCGGAGAACAGCCGCCGACACGATCGCGATGTAGATCAGGATCGTTCCGCGTGTGGCCGTCAACGCGTATCCGGTGTGTCCCAAACTCGCGCGGGTCATCACTGCGAGCGTCATGACGCCGACCGCGCCGGCCGTCCACGCATGCGTCACGGCATTTGCTGGGACCAGGTCGGGCCGGATCGCATTTACAGCCAGAAGGGCGAACCCCAGGGGTACAAAGGCATAGCCGACGTGCAGGATCGCGAGGAGCGGTTCTCGCCACGTCTCCCAGCCGCGCCAGCGAAGAAGACGCCACGCCAGCAAGATTGCCGCGAGAGCAGCCAAGACGGCTGTGAAGTCGCCCGTTGGAGAGGCGATCCAGGCAAACAACCCTGCAACGCCCGCCCCGATCGCGATCGCGTCAAGCCGTCCGAATGGAGCGGGGAGGCGCGTCGCATCGCGCTTCACGAGCCAGTTTCGCGTGAAACTCGGCGCCAGCCTCCCGCCGACGAGTGTGATGAGGGCGACCAATGCGCCCACCGACCCGCGCAAGCTCAGGTCAGTCGCGTGGCCGGTGACGACGAGCGTGTGAAACAGGACGTTCGCGAGAAACAGCCACAAGACGAGAATAAGGACACGCAGGTTTCGCCAGTTCTTTCCGGCGATGATCTCGCGCGCTGCAACGGTCAGCACAGCGGCCAAAAACAGGACATCGATGCCGGCGGCCGCCGGCAAGCCGATGACAGTGGCTGTC
>JAFKKS010000102.1 GCA_017304555.1 Hyphomicrobiales bacterium | reverse complement strand
GCAATCGCCGGGCCAGCTCGCATCGCATTACGCACCACGCGCCGCCATTCGCCTCAATGCCGATCATGTCGCATCGGGCGAAGCGCTGCTCGCGTTCGGCGATGCGCCCATGATCGGCGCAGGAAACGCCGCCGTGGCATTGAATCTCTCCCCACGCGGCGACCTCGTCGAGGCGGCGGCGAATTTCTTCGCCTATCTGCATCGGCTTGACGCAAGCAACGCCGCGACCATCGCCGTTGCGTGTATTCCTGAAAAAGGTTTGGGCGAAGCAATCAACGATCGACTACGCCGCGCCGCCGCGCCACGCCCGGCTACATCCGCTCGCCCCAATGTTTCCGCTTGAGTGCTCCGATGAACAAACCGCTTCCGCCTGCCATTCCCGCCGACTTGCTCCAGCGCTTCATCGCTATCGTGGGGGAGCGCTACGCGATCACGCAAGCCGCCGAGCAGACGGCTTATCTCGTCGAACTGCGCGGGCTCTACCATGCGCATACGCCGCTGGTGCTGCGTCCGGGTTCGGTCGCGGAAGTCGCCGCGATCCTCAAGCTCGCCAGCGAGACCGGAACGCCGATCGTGCCGCAGGGCGGCAACACCGGGCTTGTCGGCGCCCAGGTGCCGCGCGACGCCGGCGGCGAGATCGTGCTGTCTCTCAAGCGGCTCGATAAGATCCGCGAGATCGACGCGAGCTCCAACACCATGACCTGCGAGGCCGGCGTCGTGCTGCAGACGGCGCAAGAGGCCGCCGCGGGCATCGACCGGCTGTTCCCGCTTTCGCTTGGCTCGGAAGGCAGTTGCACGATCGGCGGCAACCTGTCCTCGAATGCCGGCGGCGTCGGCGCACTTGCCTACGGCATCGCGCGCGATCTGGTGATGGGGCTCGAAGTCGTGCTTGCCGACGGTCGCGTGCTGCACGGCCTCAACAAATTGAAGAAAGACAATACCGGCTACGATCTCAAGAACCTGTTCGTCGGCGCCGAAGGGACGCTCGGCGTCATCACCGCGGCAGTGCTGAAACTGTTTCCACGGCCGCGCGCGACCGCCGTCGCCTTCGTCGGCCTGAAGTCGCCGCACGAGGCGCTGAAACTCCTCACACTTGCGCGGCAGCGCGCCGGCAGCGGCGTGACGACCTTCGAGTTGATGCCCCGCATCGGGCTCGAATTCGTGCTGCGTCACATGGCGGGCACGCGCGACCCGCTTGCGGCGCCGCACGCCTGGTACGTCATCACCGAACTGTCCACGACCGACGAAGGCGTCGCCGGAGCGCTCGAAGACATCCTCGGTGCGGCCTTCGAGCAGGACATCATCGAAGACGCGGCGCTCGCCGGCAGCCTCGAGCAGGGCAAGGCGTTCATGCATCTGCGGCTGGCGCTTTCGGAGGTGCAGGGACACGAGGGCGGGTCGATCAAGGACGACGTGTCGGTGCCGGTCGCGCAGGTGCCGGACTTCATCGCGGAAGCTAGCGCCGTCGCGATGAAACTCATTCCCGGCAGCCGCCCGGTGCCGTTCGGACATCTCGGCGACGGCAACATCCACTTCAATGTCAGCCAGCCGGTCGGCGCCGACAAAGCCGCGTTCCTCGCACGCTGGAAGGAGGTGAACGCGGCGGTGCATGAGATCGTGCACAAGTATCACGGCTCGATTTCCGCCGAGCACGGCATCGGCCAGCTCAAGCGCGAGTTGTTGCCGGGCGTGAAGGACCCGGTCGCGCTCGACCTCATGCGCGCTATCAAGGCGACGCTCGATCCGAAGGGCATTCTCAATCCGGGGAAGGTGCTGTGAGCGCCGCAGCCGTGATCATCGCTCCGCTCGAAGATGGCGACATCGATGCGGTGGTCGCTCTGTGGGAATGCTGCGGACTGACGCGGCCGTGGAACGATCCGCGGTCGGACATCGCCTTCGCACGCAAGAACACGAATGCGGTGATCCTCGTCGGCAAGGACGGCGACGCAGTCGTGAGCACAGCGATGGCCGGGCACGACGGACACCGCGGTTGGTTCTATTACGTCGCCGTCGATTCGGACCGGCAGGGCCAGGGCCTCGGCCGCGCGATCATGACCGCGAGCGAAACGTGGCTGCGCGACCAGGGCGTCGAGAAAGTGCAACTGCTCGTGCGCGCGGGAAATGAGAAGGTGCGTGCCTTCTACGAGGCTCTCGGCTACGGCGAACAGCCGCGCGTGCTGTTCGGCAAATGGCTCGACGGGCGACCGCTGACGCCGTAGCGACCTGCAATTATCCCGCACAAACAAAAAGGCCGGCTTACGCCGGCCTTTCGTTACGCAACTTGATGCGGACGCTTACGCGGCGCGGAAGGTCTTGTTGAAGCCGGTCTTGATCGGCTCGACGCTGTCGGTCGTCACCTTCTGGGCGAGCGCCGTGAGGTCCTTCGTCTGCGCCGTGACGGCTTCGAACTGCTTGCGCGCATGCGCGGTCGACAGCTCCACCACTTCCGAGAACGACTTCACCGAGAACAGGTCCCGGGCATAGTCGAAGTTGGCATTGGCGTTGGAGCGGAGCGCCTCGATGACAAGCAGACCGTAGTCGGCGGCGCCCTTCGAGGCGGTCGTATAGGTCTCCTCGAGAACTTCGCTGGCCTCTTCCGAAGCCGCCTTCAGCTTCTCGTAGGCGTCCTTCGCCTGCGCGACGCTCTTCTCGGCAATCTCACGATAGGCCGCCGGGATTTCGACGGACGGGATATCGAACTTCGGAATGTCGAACTTCGGCAGAGCGGCCGACGCCGCGAAACCGGTTTTGCCTGCCTTCGCCTTCACCGTGGTCTCAGCCATATCTCAGTCCTTTTCGCTAACACCTAGGGCGCACCGCAGGGAAGTCGTCCCCGACTTTCCTTCCCAGGCCTGATTTACGTTTTTAAGCGTTGGATCAACCAGTTAGGGCGGTACACCCACCGTGTTGCGATCCGATGGGCGAAATATAGGCGAGACCATGGTGCATTGCAACATAAATATTGCATTGCGGCGTAAAATTCGTTCAACCGCCTGATTTCGTGGCCGTTTTGGTCACGGTCTGGCCGAGATCGCGGGCCTGCTCGCCAAGCGCCTTCATTTGCGTCTGGGCGAACTCCGTCTGCAGTTTCATCATCTCCTGCACGTCCTTCGCACGCGCCAGACGCTCAGCAAAATCGAACGAGGCGGCGACGTTGCGCTCGGCGAAGGACATCACCTTCTCGCCCGCCCCCTTGGCGCCGGCTTGCGCGGTGGCGGCCTGCTCTTCCAGCTTCGTCGTGGCTTTGTGCACGGCGCTCATCAGTCCGTCGAAGGCCTGGCGCGCCTGCGCGACGCTCTGTTCCGCGACGCTGCGTAGCTCGTTTAGAGCGCGCGCCACGCGCTTGCATCAGCATACAACGCATTTTGTGCGCTGCAGTTCATCGCAGTTAACTCTAACAATGAAACGACGTGTACGAGGCAGCCGTTACCGTGGACGATCCGCCAGGTCAGCCGTATTAAGAATTTGTTTACGAGTTGGCTCCTCGCCCCGAACGGGGGCTGTTCGTGTCTGTGGCGCATGCGTACCGAAACACCTTCGTTTGATAAGAACGATCCACGCCTTGCACCTCTGGCGCAAATGAGCACGCCGGCGTGGCTGTGGTCGGCAGACGGCACGCGGCTGCTGTGGGCGAACGCGGCGGGCATCGCGGCGCTCGACAAAAAAGGCGGCGGTGCGGCCGGCGAATACCGGCTGGCGCCGGAACATCCGATCGCGCGTGAGATTGCGCGCCTGGCGACGGGGCTTCCCGATTCCGAGCGGCCGCATCTGGTGCGGTTACGCGGCTTCGGTGGATCGTTTGGGCAACCGCTGCTGTGCTCGTGTGCGCGTCTGTCGTTCGAGAACAACGAGACGGGGATTCTGGTGGCGGCGCAGGACCTATTCCATGCGGCAGCGGCGCGTTCGGAGGCGACCCCGGAAAACGGCAGCGCCACGCCGGAGAAAAATGAAAGTCGATCGGAAGCGTCAGGGGACTTGATGGTAAGTGCAACTGCAACGGCCGAAGCGCAACACCCTTCGCTTCTCGATACGCTGGAGACGCGCTTCGTCGCACGGCATCATCCGTTCCGCTTCGTCTGGCAGATGGACGCTGAGCTGAAGCTCACCTCCCTGTCGGAGGAATTCACCGCCCTTGCCGGCCCACGCACCGCCACGATGATGGACCATCCGTGGAGCGAGATCGCCGCGACGCTTGCCCTCGACCTCGACGGTCAGATCGCAAAGGCCATGGCCTCGCACGACACTTGGAGCGGTATCGCGGTGGACTGGCCGGTCGACGGCGCGACGCGAACGCTGCCGATCGTTCTATCCGGAATGCCCATCTTCGAGCGCGACCGCGCTTTCGCCGGCTATCGCGGCTTCGGGATCTGCCGCGACCTCGACGCCGTCGCCGCGGCGATTGCGGCGCGGCGCGACAGTCCGTCGATGCCGGCGCCGTCCCGCGCTCCCGATGCGCCAATCGAAGACGTCTCGACCACGGACACATCGTCGGCGAAACCGCACGATGACGAGCCTCCGGCGCAGCAGGCGACCCCGGCGAGCGATGAACCGCCGGCGCGCTATGAGCCGCCGCCGATCATCCCCGATATGGTTCCCGGCGAGCCGCGCCCGCAGCTCACCGTCGTTCCGACGCACAAGAACGTCGTTCCGTTCCGTCCGGGCAATGGCGGCGCGGCTGAGAAGCGTCCGGCCCTGACAAGCGTCGAGCGCAATGCCTTTCAAGAAATCGCCAAGGCGCTCGGCGCGCGCACCGTCGGGAAAGACACCACACACGTTCCAGTCTCGCCGCCGACATCTCCGGTGGCGCCGCAGCAGCCGCACGGCGTCGTGGATGATGCAAAACACACGCAGGAAACCACGGACGACGACGCGCTCGCAGCGATCTCAGCGCAACTGACCGGCCTCGCGAAAGAGCCAAGCCCTCCACAAGCACCGGCGGAACGCGTTGTACTCGATCGGATGCCGATCGCGGTTCTCGCCTATCGCGGCGACACGCTCATTTACGCCAACCGCGCGTTCTTCGGCTGGACCGAATATCCCGACCTTGAAAGCCTCGCGGCGGTGGGCGGACTTTCAGCACTGTTCTGCGATCCGAGCTTCGAGGGCTCGGACGAGCCCGATACACCGAGCCGCGCGCTCTGCATAAAGTCGCGCAGCGGCGTCAAGCAAGCGATCGATGCCCGCCTGTTCACCGTCCCGTGGGATGGCGAGCAAGCCATGCTGCTGATGTTCAGCAAATCCAGCAGCGCGCACAAAAAGCGCGTCGAGGTCGGCACCCGTGAAGCGCAAGCTCTCGCGCTCGAACTCAAGTCGATCCTCGACACCGCGACTGATGGCGTCATCATCACCGACGAGGACGGGACGATCCTCGCGGGTAACCGCAGCGCCGAGGCGCTGTTCGGCTACGACACGCAGGAAATCATCGGCCAGCCGATCACCGACCTGTTCGCACCCGAGAGCCATCACGCAGCGCTCGACTATCTCGACGGCCTTACACGCAGCGGCGTGCTCAGCATCCTCAACGACGGCCGCGAAGTGATCGGCCGCGTGCGCCAAGGCGGCCTCATCCCGCTGTTCATGACCATGGGGCGCGTCTCCGAGGAGCCGGTTAAGTTCTGCGCCGTGTTCCGCGACATCACGCAGTGGAAGCGCGCTGAGGAGGAACTCACCAGCGCCAAGCGGCAGGCGGAGCGCGCCTCGTCGGCGAAATCGGACTTCCTGGCCAAGATCAGCCACGAGATCCGCACACCGCTGAACGCCATCATCGGCTTCTCCGAAGTGATGCTGGAAGAGTGCTTCGGTCCGGTCGAAAACGAGCGCTACAAGAACTACATCCGCGACATCCATACCTCCGGCGAGCACATGGTCTCGCTGCTTAACGATCTGCTCGACCTCTCCAAGATCGAGGCCGGCAAGCTCGATCTCAACTTCGCGCGCGTCGACCTCAACGAGGTGACGCAGCAGTCGGTCGCACTGATGCAGCCGCAGGCGAACCGCCAGCGCGTCATCATCCGCACGTCGCTGTCGAAGGCGCTGCCGGCCGTGGTGGCGGATGAGCGTTCGACGCGGCAGATCGTGCTCAATCTCCTTTCCAACTCGGTGAAATTCACCGGGCCCGGCGGCCAGGTGATCGTCTCGACCGCGTTGACCGATCGCGGCGAAGCGGTCTTGCGTGTACGCGACACCGGCGTCGGCATGAGCGAGAAAGAGATCGCCACCGCGCTCGAGCCGTTCCGGCAGCTTGCAACGTCATCGCGCTACGGCGGCGCCGGCACAGGGCTCGGCCTGCCGCTGACCAAGGCACTGGCCGAAGCCAATCGCGCCAGCTTCAGCATCAAGAGCGCGCCCAACGCCGGCACGCTCATCGAGATCATCTTTCCTTCGACACGAGTGCTTGCGGAATGAACGAGACGAAGAAAACGCCTGCCGACATTGCAAAAGAAACATTCGCGGCCATCGAGGCGGCGCGGCAGATCACACCGTTCTCGCAGCGCGGCGAAGGCTTCGACCTACCGACCGCCTATGCGGTGGCGGCGGAACTGCGCAAGCTGCGCCAGGCGCGCGGCGAGACCGTCGCCGGCCGCAAGATCGGCTTCACCAATCGCGGCATGTGGGCGGAATACGGCGTGTACGCTCCGATTGGGGGCGACATGTACGTCAGCACGGTGCACGACGCAGGCAAGCTTTCCGGCCCGTTCGACCTGAGTAAGATGCCGGAACCGAAGATCGAACCGGAGATCGCGCTCAAATTCGCACGCGCTCCCGATGCGGGCATGGACGATGCCGCGCTGCTCGGCTGCATCGAGTGGCTCGCACATGGTTTCGAGATCGTGCAGTCAGCCTATCCCGGGTGGAAATTCTCGGCGGCAGACGGCATCGCCGCCGGATGCCTGCATGGCGCGCTTATGTCCGGGGCGCCTCGCCGCAT
>JAFKKS010000246.1 GCA_017304555.1 Hyphomicrobiales bacterium | reverse complement strand
TTCGTTCTCTGTGGCACTGTCCCTGAGGTCGCCCTCGCCGGACGTTATCCGGCACCGTATGTCCAAGGAGCCCGGACTTTCCTCCGCATCGGCCTTTCGGCGCTTGATGCGGCGGCCGTCCGGCCGACTGACATGAAAAGCAATGGCGACACGGATGCCCGGCGTCAAGGTCACCGGGCCGAGCGCGTCAGCGGATCGCCGCCATGATATGGCGCACGCGCCCGCAATATTGCGCGGCCGCATGAGTCATGCGCACGGCGCGATGGCCGGCCTGATAGCGCAAGATCGTGCCGCAGACATTGCCCTTCGCGAGCTTCCGTGCGCCAGCGAGATAGCGCATGCCCCATTCGAGATTGACGGCGGGGTCCATCAGCGCTTTCGCCGTACCCGTGTAGCCGATGCCGCGCGCGGTCGCGTACTTGATCTGCATCAGGCCGAGCGTGCCGCCGCGTCCGGTGAGGGTGGGGTTGTAGTTGGATTCGACGCGAACGACCGCATGCGCCAGCTCGAGCGGCACGCCATGCGCGACGGCGATGTTCTCGACGAGGACGACGATGTCGCCGGCGGTAAGCTTGGCGTGGTGCGGTTTCGGCATTGGCACAAAGGGCCCGCCGACGTTCTGAGCCGAATGCGCTGTGGCGGCTGCAGGCGGGTTGGGCTCCGGAGCCGGATCGTTCACGGTTCGGCTTGCCGTCATGAACGAAGCGCCGAGCGGCGCCATCCGCGCAGCGACGGTTTGCGAAGGTGTCTCGGAAGCGCCCGCAATGGCGGGCGAGGGGAAAGCGGACGCTTTTGCTGCGGGAGCGACGGATGTGTCGTTCGGGTCGGCGAACGCGGTCGCGGTTTCGCCTAGAGTAACCGACGAACGCACCGCCGCTTTATCTTCTGCAGCGTTGTCACGTCCGGCTGTTTTGCTGACCGGTTCATTGCCCGCCGCTGGTACGGGCATAGCGACGTCGCCTTCGACCGTGACGGCCGACGCAACGGTAACGGTGTCGGAAGGCGCTGCCGTTTCGGAAAGCGTGACGGCCTGCGCCGGCTCCGCTTTGGCCGCCGCGATCTCCGACAGGGAGGCGTCGGCGGCGAGCGTGCGCACAGGCCATTGCTGCTCGATCGCCATCGGTTTGGCGATGTCGCCGTTGGATGCGGCTTTGGTAGCTCGGACCGGCGCCGGGCGAGGATAGGGAACGGCGGTTGCGCGGGGTTGGCGCGAGGCGCGGGCATGCGCGACCACGGCTCGGGTCGCAGCGGGCCGGGTTGCGACCGGTCGGGCTGCAACGGGCCGGGTCACGGCGGCTTCCACCTTTGGCTCAGGCGCGCGACTGGTCTCCGCCGGTGCCAAAAACGGAAATCGCTCATCTACGTTGCCGGCGACCGCATTCTGGCTTCCGATCACACAAACCGAAAGCGCGGCGACGCCACGCAACACCCGTCCCATCCGCATGGGCAACGGCCCCCTTTTATTTGCCTTCATACTAAATTCAGAAATTGGGCCGGACTGGGGCAATTATGCCTAAATTGGCCATAAACGCTGCGCGATGGTTAACGCAGCGGCAAGCCCGTATCGGAAATGCGATCGACCTTGCCGTGCTTTTTGATGAGGGCGGCGAGCATCGCCTGCGTGCCGGCAGCGAAAGTGCCGCTGGAATGCGCGCACGGCCGCGCTCGTCTGCTCGTCATACTGTCCGCTCGTGTGGATGTCGTAGCCGTACCGGGCGAGATCGTGCTGAAGGGCGGCAATCCGCTCTGCGCGCGACGTCGGCGTTATCTTCTTATGCGCCCGCGCCGGAGCAGGCTGCGCCCAGTCGCCGATGCCTTCGTCATGCAGCCACTGCCAGGGAAACTTCTCGCCCGGATCCATCTTGCGCGTTGGCGCGATATCCGAATGCGCCAACACATGCTGCGGAAGGATGCGGTTGCGGAGCATGATGTCACGGCACAAAGCGATGACGGATTTGATCTGCGCATCGGGGAATGAAACGTAGCCGTGCTCATGCCCGGGGTTGGCGATCTCGATGCCGATCGAGTGTGAGTTGATGTCCGTTGCGCCTGCCCATGAGGAGGCGCCTGCGTGCCACGCCCGCCGCGCTTCCGGAACCGACTGCGCGATGTCGCCGTCCTCGAAGATCATGTAATGCGCGGAGACTTCGCTCGCGGGTGAGCAGAGCCGCGCGAGCGCTTCATGCGCATCCTGCATCCCCGTATAATGCAGGATGATCAGGCTGGGCCGCTCCACGCCGATCCGCTCGCCGTGATTGGGCGAGGCGGCAATGCGGACGGGAAGTGTCGTATCGGGCTTGAAGGTCTCGGTCATGCCGCGCGCGAAGCAGGGTGCTTTGCTGTTCTCTCAAACGAAGAAGCCCCGGTAAAAGAACCGGGGCCTCAACCAACCTGAACGCTACACTACGCTACGCGGCGACGCACCTGTTATCGGCTCGGCGCCGGGCTTGCCGGCCGCGACGTGCCGGTGTTCGTGCCGCCCGCCGTGCCGGCGGTCGGTGTCGGCGCCTTGTAATAGGCAAACGCCGGCGCATTCTTGAGGTCGTCCTTGGTCATGGACAGTTTCAGCTTGACGTCGTTTGGATTGGTCGCGCCGGTACTGGCGGGCACCACTTGGAACGCGGCCATGTCGAGCGCGACATCCTTCTGGCCGATGCCGAGGAAGCCGCCGACGCCGACGACTACGGCGAGGATTTTGCCTTCCTTATCGAACAGCAGGTCATCCACGTCGCCGATCTTCTCATCGTTCGGGCCCATCACGTCCACGCCCTTGAATTTCGACGCAACCCAGTGATCGCTGCCCTGCGACGAAACGAACTTGGCGTCGCTCTTCGTCGCCGGCGCCTTGCTGGTGTCCATCTTCTCGGCGGGCGCCGTTGATGGAGCCGGCGCGGTGGTCGGCGGCGTAGTGGTCTGCGCGAGCGCGGTCGAGAACATCAAACCGGTGGCAGCCGTCGCGATCAGGAGCTTCTTGACCATGTCGGTCCTCCATTTTTTAAATTGGGAGAGACCCCTCCGTACTCCGGTAAGTAACGCTCGCCTCCCGGGCATGTTCCCGAATTGACCGCCCTTGGTGCGGGAGGCGCAGCGGTGGATCGCCGCGCCTCCGAGTATTTGCGATGCACAAATTTACTGCGGCGCCGTGTGGGCGCCCCCGGGTCGCAACCATTCGTTAAGTTTAGATCGGGTTAATAGGGTCGGCGCATTTGACCGTTGTCGGTAGGGCAGGGGGCCGGCCGGCTTCGTTGACGATCCAGATAATCCCATGGTATCCCATCAATTCCCATTTCGCGCAGTTCGCCCCGGCGACCAGGGGCAGAGCGGCCGCGACAAGACGGATCAGGGGGTGTTGGGGGCGTATGGACCGTTTCGTGTCCAACTTCACTTTGCGCCTCGACGGCAAGGGGCGGATTTCGGTCCCGGCTTCGTTTCGGGCTGTGCTGGCGCGCGACGGTTTCGAGGGCGTTTACTGCTATCCGGCGCTCGATGCGCCGGCGCTCGACGCGGGCGGCAATGGCCTTCTGCGCGACATCGACCATCTCATTTCGCAATTTGCGCCCTACTCGGACGAGCGCGACCAGTTCTGCGCGGCTCTCTATGGAACGAGCGAGACGTTGAGGCTCGACGGCGAGGGCAGGGTGATCCTGACCGAACCGCTGAAGGTCCATGCCGGGATTACCGACGCGGTCGCCTTCGCGGGCCTTGGTCACAAGTTTCAGATCTGGGAGCCCGAACGCTTCCGTGCACACCTTTCGGAGGCCACCGAGAAGGTGCGTGCGTTCAAGCGGCAGTTGGGTTCCCGGGTGACGGCGCCGCAAGCGCGCGGAGCACGGGAATGATGCGGGACCGCGGCACTGGGCGATCCGGTGCCGATGGCGGACTGGCCCCACATATTCCCGTGCTCGCGCGGGCTGTCATCGAACAGCTCTCGCCGCGCGACGGCGGCGTCTATCTCGACGGCACGTTCGGCGCCGGCGGCCACACTCGCTTGATCCTGCAAGCCGCAAACTGCCGCGTCATCAGCCTCGATCGCGACCAGAGCGCCATTGCTCTCGGTGCGGACCTCGTTGCGCAAAGCAATGGCCGTCTCGTCCTGATGCAGGAGCGCTTCTCCGAAATTGAATCGGCGATGCGCGCGAACGGCGTGACGCACCTCGACGGCATTCTGCTCGATCTCGGCGTTTCGTCGATGCAACTCGACCAGGCGGAGCGCGGGTTTTCATTTCGCAACGACGGTCCGCTCGATATGCGCATGGGGCGCGACGGCCCATCGGCCGCCGATCTCGTCGCGCATGCCACGGAGCGCGATCTCGCAGCGATCATCGCGACTCTCGGCGAGGAACGCTTCGCTCGCGCCGTCGCGCGCGCCATCGTGCGTGCCCGCGCTGACAGTCCGATCGAAACGACCGGTGCACTCGCAGATATCATCTCGCGCGTCGTTCGCAGCAAGCCGGGCGAAATCCATCCGGCGACCCGCACGTTTCAGGCGCTGCGCATGTTCGTCAATGACGAGTTGGGCGAACTCGCAACCGCGCTGCAGGCGGCGGAACAGGTTCTGGCGCCGGACGGGCGTCTCGCGGTGATCTCGTTCCATTCGCTGGAAGATCGGATCGTCAAACAGTTCTTCGCGCAGCGCGGCAAGGCGCCGGCGGTGTCGCGGCATCAGCCGCTGATCGGCGGACCGGCGCCGAGCTTTCGCATTCTGACGACGAAGGCGATCGTCGCCGATGCGGAGGAAATCGCCGAGAACTCACGTGCGCGTTCCGCCAAACTTCGCGCTGGCGCACGCACCGACGCTGCTCCGATGCAGCTTGCCGTTACGGGTCTGCCATCGTTGCCGTCGCTCGATGACGTGATGCGGGGGCGCTGAGATCATGCTGCGCATCATCAACGCTCTCGTGGTCTGCGCGCTGATCGTCGCCGCAGCTTACGTTTACAAGATTAAGTTCGAATCCACGCGGCAGGCCGAGCAGGTCGCCAAGCTGCGCTCGGAAATCCGCAAGGATCGCGACACCATCGCGATCTTGCGCGCCGAGTGGGCGCGGCTCGATCGCCCCGACCGGATCGAGGACCTCGCCAAGCGACATCTCAAGCTCCAGCCGGTGCGGGTCACACAGTTCGATCATCTCAACAACTTGCCGGAGCGCCCGAAGCCGCTCGTTCCGCCCGGAACCGCCGATCCGATTGGCGCGGTGATCGAGAGTTTTGCGGATTCGGAGGTCGTCAACGGCACGCTTCCTGAGCGAGGAACGCATAGATGAACGAGACGCACGAGGACGAAGAGCACGTCCCGGCGCCGAGCGCGCCCGAGCAGGCAGGACCGGTTGAATCGTGGCGTCAGCGCATGCTGCGCGGACTTCTCTACGGCCAGAACGTCGACCGCGCGCGCAAGGCACGCGCGCGCATCGGCCTGGCCATCGTTGGATTCGCGATCATCTACGCGGTTATCGGCGTGCGGCTCGTCTCCTTTGCGATCACGTCCGACAACCATGCGGCGCGGCGCGGCGTATCGCAGGATGCGGTTGCGACGGCGCGTCCGGACATCATCGACCGCAACGGCGAGATTCTCGCGACCGACGTGAAGGCGGCTTCTCTATTTGCTGAACCACGCCGCATCATCGACGTCGATGAGGCGACCGAGCAGCTGACCGCGACGCTGCCGGATCTCGACGCGAACGAGGTGCGCGAGCGGCTGTCCTCAAAGAAAGGCTTCGCCTGGCTCAAGCGTGAGATCACGGCGACGCAACAGCAGGCGATTCATCGCTTGGGTATTCCCGGCATCGGATTCCTGCGCGAGAACAAGCGCACCTATCCGAACGGGCCGATCGTCTCGCACGTGATCGGGCTTGTGAACATCGACAATCAGGGCATCGCCGGCCTTGAGCGTTGGCTCGACAAGAACGGTCTCGCCGATCTGCACATGGCCGGCTTTGCCACCGACCGGCAGCAGAAGCCGGTGCAGTTGGCGGTCGACCTGCGCGTCACCCACGCGCTGCGCGACGAGCTTCTGGCGGCGCTTCACAAGTACAAAGCGAAAGCGGTCGCCGGAACGGTGACGGATGTGCGCACTGGCGAGATTCTCGCCATGGTCTCGTTGCCCGATTACGATCCCAACAACCCGAAAGAAGCGAACGACCCGACGCGCATCAATCGCCTGACCACCGGCGTGTTCGAGATGGGCTCGACGTTCAAGGCGCTGACCCTCGCGATGGCGCTCGATTCCGGGAAGATCAATTTGAACTCGTCGTTCGATGCGCGCGTGCCGCTGCGCTACGGCAAGTTCAAGATCCACGATTATCACGCGCAGCGCCGCTTCCTCACGGTGCCGGAGATCTTCACCTATTCGTCGAACATCGGCACCGCGCGCATGGCGCTGTCGCTCGGCGTCGAATATCACAAGTGGTTCCTCAAGAAGATGGGCCAGCTCGACCGGCTGCGCACCGAACTGCCGGAAAGCGCCGAGCCGATTGTTCCCAAGCGCTGGGGCGAACTCAACACCGTGACCATCGCGTTCGGCCATGGCCTTTCGGTTGCGCCCCTGCAGGCGACCATGGCGGTCGGCGCGCTGATGAACGGCGGCTTGCTCATCCCGCCGACCTTCCTCAAGCGCTCCGAGGAGGAGGCGAAGGCGCTGGGCGTGCGCGTGATCAAGCCCGAGACCAGCAAGGAGATGCGCTACCTCATGCGTCTCAACGCCGAGGTGGGGTCCGCCCGCAAGGCGAATGTGGCCGGCTACTACGTCGGCGGCAAGACGGGAACGGCTGAGAAGGTGATCAACGGCCGCTACTCGAAGACACGGCTGCTCACCACCTTCATGGCGGTGCTGCCGGCGGACAAGCCGAAATATATCGTCAGCCTGCTGCTCGACGAGCCGCAGGGACTGCCCGAAACCTATGGATTTGCAACCTCAGGCTGGAACGCGGCGCCGACGGCTGCCAAAGTGATCGCGCGAATCGGTCCGCTGCTTGACCTGGAGCCGCGCCTCGACCTACCCCCGTCCGGGAAGTGGATTCTGGCGAACGCGTCAGGCGCATTCTAAGCGACCGCGGTCGGTTCGGTGGCTGCGGCCGGCGGCTGCCCTGCCACGGTCACAAAGCGTGCGTGTATAGACAATCCAACGCTTTTTTGGCGCCGGCGGATTTCGCTCTGGCCGGAAATGCTCTAACGGCACGGACGATATGCAGCTTCGCGAAGTGCTGACGAAAGATGCCGCCTTCGATCCGCGCTTCGCGGCGCGCGAGGTCACCGGCATTTCCGCCGACAGCCGCGCCGTGAAGCCCGGCGACATCTTCGTCGCGCTGTCCGGCAGCCGCACCGATGGGACGCGCTTCATTACCGACGCGGTGACGGCGGGCGCGGTCGCGGTCGTCGCCGAGCGGCTGCCCACGTTGCCGCCGGATGTCATTTTTGTGCGCGTCACCAATGCGCGCCGCGCGCTGGCGCTGATGGCTGCGCGTTTCTTTCCGCGTCAGCCCGAGACGATTGCGGCGGTGACGGGCACCAGCGGCAAGACCTCGATCGTCGCGTTCCTGCGTCAGATATGGCAGACGCTCGGGTTGAACGCCGCGAGCGTCGGCACCGTCGGTGTGGTGACCGGGAGCCGCGAGGAATACGGCTCACTCACCACGCCCGATCCCGTCGCGCTGCATCGGACGCTCGACGCGCTTGCGAGCGAGGGCGTGTCGCATCTCGCTGTGGAAGCCTCCTCGCACGGTCTCGACCAGCACCGGCTCGACGGCCTGCGCATCAAGGTTGGCGCTTTCACCAATATCAGCCGCGACCACCTCGATTATCACCCGACGATCGAGGCGTATTTCAATGCGAAGCTGCGCCTGTTCTCGGACCTGACGACGCCGGGCGGCACGGCCGTGATCAATGCGGACGACCCTTATGCGCCGCGCGTGGCGGCAGCCGCTGTGGCGCATCGGCTGCAGATCCTCACCGTCGGTCGGCAAGGCAAGGACGTGACGCTGGCGCAGAACTGGCGCGACGGCTTCGCGCAGCGCCTGCGGGTGACGCATCGCGGCAAGACATACAGCCTGCGCCTGCCTCTGGTCGGTGGCTTTCAAGTCGAGAACGCGCTCGTCGCCGCCGGCATGGCGCTGGCGACCGGGCGCGCGCCTGACGCTGTGTTCGCAGCGCTCGAGCAGTTGCAGGGCGCCAAAGGGCGGCTCGACCTCGTCGGTACGCGCGAAGGCGCGCCGATCTTCGTCGACTACGCGCATAAGCCCGATGCACTTGCCAAGGCGCTCGAGGCGCTGCGTCCTTATGCGGGCAATCGGCTGATCGTCGTGTTCGGCGCCGGCGGCGACCGCGACAAGGGCAAGCGGCCGATGATGGGCGCGATCGCCGCCGAGAAGGCGGATCGCGTCATCGTCACCGATGACAATCCACGCAGCGAAGACCCGGCGCAAATCCGCGCCGAGATCATGGCGGCGGCGCCGGGCGCAATCGAGATCGGTGACCGCGGCGCCGCGATCCGCACGGCCATCGCGGAATTGCAGCCCGGCGACGTGCTGCTGGTCGCCGGCAAGGGACACGAAAGCGGGCAGATCGTCGGCGACAAGACGCTGCCCTTCACCGATCATGACGCGGTTGCGGCTGCGCTGGGAGAGAATGCCGCATGAGTGCGCACGATTTGTGGACGATCGACGCCATGGCCACGGCGATGCGGGCCACGCGATCCGGCCCATTGCCGACGACGGTGTCGGGCCTTTCGATCGACAGCCGCACGGCGGCGAAGGGTGAAGCCTTCTTCGCCATCAAGGGCGATAGCCGCGACGGACATGAGTTCGCCGCCGCCGCGCTCGCGCAGGGCGCTGCTCTCGCCGTGGTGTCGGCGGCGCGGCGGGATGAATTCCCGAAGGATGCGCGGCTGCTCGTTGTCGATGACGTGCTCAAGGCGCTCGAAGATCTCGCGCGCGCCGCGCGGACGCGCTCGCAGGCGCGCGTCGCCGCGATCACCGGCTCCGTCGGCAAGACAGGAAGCAAGGAGGCTTTGCGCCTTGCGCTGTCCGCGAACGGAGAGACGCATGCGTCGGCCGCGTCCTACAACAATCACTGGGGCGTGCCGCTGTCGCTGGCGCGATTTCCAGCGTCCGCGCGTTACGGTGTGTTCGAGCTTGGCATGAACCATGCGGGTGAACTGACGCCGTTGACCAGGATGGTGCGCCCGCACGTTGCGATGATCACGACCGTCGAGCCGGTGCATCTCGAATATTTCGGCGCGGTGGAAGCGATTGCGGACGCCAAGGCGGAGATTTTCCTCGGCGTGGAGAAGGGCGGCGCCGCGGTGCTCAATCGCGACAACGGCCAATATGCACGGCTGGAGAAGGCGGCGCGCGCGGCCGGCGTCTCGCTCATCGTCACCTTCGGCGAGAACGCCGACGCCGAGGCGCGGCTCGTCAAGGCGGCGCTGCAGCCGGATTGCTCGGTGGTGAGCGCCAGCATCTTCGGCGCCGACATCACCTACAAGCTCGGCGCGCCCGGCCGGCATATCGTCATGAATTCGCTCGGTGTGCTGGCGACGGCGGTGCTGCTCGGCGCGGACCTTGCACTTGCTGCACTCGCCCTGACGCAATTGCAGCCTCCGGTAGGGCGGGGCGCCCGCTCGACGCTGGAGCTGTCGACCGGTGCGGCGCTGCTCATCGACGAAAGCTATAATGCGAACCCGGCGTCGATGCGCGCCGCCCTCGACTTGCTCGGGCAGGCGCCGGTTGGCCCCCGCGGCCGGCGTATCGCGGTGCTGGGCGACATGCTCGAACTGGGGAACGAGAGCGCGGCGCTGCATCGCGCCCTGGCGCAGCCTGTCGTCGAACTCGGCATCGATCTCGTGTTCTGCTCGGGCCCCTCGATGCGTGCGCTGTGGGACGCGCTGCCATCGGAGCGGCGCGGCGCCTATGCGGCGGATTCGGCCGCGCTGCAGCCGGAAGTCCTCGGCGCCGTCCACGATGGCGATGCGATCATGGTGAAAGGCTCGCTCGGCTCCCGTATGGGTCCGATCGTTCGTGCGCTTTCCGCGCTATCCTCTGCAAACGAGTCGCGGACGCGCGCGTCCATATAAGGCTGATCGATGCTCTACTGGTTGACGCAACTCGCGGATAATGTCTCCGCGCTCAATGTCTTTCGCTATTTGACGGTGCGCACCGGCGGCGCCGCCACGACCGCGTTCTTCTTCGTGTTCCTGTTTGGCCCCGCCATTATCCGCACGCTGCGGGTGAAGCAGGGCAAGGGGCAGCCGATCCGTGAGGACGGGCCGGCGTCGCATCTGCTGACCAAACGCGGCACGCCGACCATGGGCGGCTTGATGATCCTCTCCGGCGTCACGGTCTCCACAGTCCTGTGGGCGAATCCCGCGAACGCCTATGTCTGGATCGTCCTCGGCGTCACGCTCGGGTTCGGGCTCGTCGGGTTCTATGACGATTATCTCAAGGTGACGAAGCAAACGCATGACGGCGTCTCCGGGCGCCTGCGGCTGGTGGTCGAGGCGTTGATCGCGGCCGCCGCCTGCTATGCGCTGGTCAGTCTCGGCCGGCCGCCGTTCGCGACGTCGCTCGCCTTTCCGCTGTTCAAGGATCTCATTCTCGATCTCGGCTGGTTCTTCGTGATCTTCGGCGCCTTCATCATCGTCGGCTCCGGCAACGCCGTGAACCTCACCGATGGCCTGGACGGGCTCGCCATCGGGCCAGTGATGACGTCGGCGCTGAGCTTCGGCCTGATCTCGTATTTCGTCGGCAACGCGCTTTACGCTGAGTATCTGCAGATTCATTTCGTTCCGGGCGCCGGCGAACTTGCCGTTTTGCTCGGCGCGGTCCTCGGCGCCGGCCTCGGGTTCCTCTGGTTCAACGCGCCGCCGGCGTCGATCTTCATGGGCGACACCGGCTCGCTTGCCCTCGGCGGTCTTCTCGGGACGGTCGCCGTGGCGACCAAGCACGAGATCGTGCTGGCAATCGTCGGCGGCATCTTCGTGCTCGAAGCGGTGTCGGTGATCGTGCAGGTCGTGTCCTTCAAGATGACCGGCCACCGCGTTTTCCGCATGGCGCCGCTGCATCATCATTTCGAGCAGAAGGGCTGGACCGAGCCGCAGATCGTCATCCGGTTCTGGATCATCGCCATCGTGCTGGCGCTCGCCGGCCTCGCGACGCTGAAACTGCGATGATTCCGGTCACCGGCTTTGCTGGGAAGCGCGTCGCGGTCTTCGGCCTCGGCAAGTCTGGCCTTGCGTCGGTTCGCGCCCTCGCTGCCGGCGGCGCCGACGTGATCGCATTCGACGATAGCGAGAAGAACGTCACGGAGGCGGCGACCGAAGGGATAGCGATTGAGGATTTGCGTGCCGTCGATTGGTCGGCGATCGCGGCGCTCGTGCTCGCTCCGGGCGTTCCGTTGACGCATCCGGCGCCGCACTGGACGGTCGGCATGGCGCGCAACGCCGCCGTGGAAGTGATCGGCGACATCGAGCTTTACTGTCGTGAGCGGCGGCGTATCGCGCCGTCCTCTCCCTTTATCGCCATCACCGGTACCAACGGGAAATCGACGACCACGGCGCTGACGGCGCACATGTTCGCCGCTGCCGGCTATGAGTCGGAAGCGGGCGGCAACATCGGAACGGCTATTCTGTCCCTGGCGCCGCCGCGCGCGGGGCGCGTGCACGTGATCGAGTGTTCCTCCTATCAGATCGATCTAGCGCCGAGCCTCGATCCTCTCGTCGGCATGCTGCTGAACGTCAGCGAGGATCATCTCGACCGCCACGGGACGCTGGCGAATTACGCCGCGGTGAAGGAGCGCCTTGTGGCGGGTGTGTCAGCGGACGGAACCGCCGTCGTCGGCGTCGACGACAATTGGTGCCAGGCAGTAGCGGATCGGCTCGAGAAAGCGGGCAAGCGCGTCGTGCGCATCTCCGTGCGCCGTCCGCTTGCGGATGGGCTTTATCTCGAAGGCGATCGCATCATGCGCGCCGCCGGCGGAACGGCGCGGGAGATTGTCCGTGTCGGCGGCATCGGATCGCTGCGCGGCGTGCACAACGCACAGAACGCAGCCTGCGCCACGGCGACCGGCCTCGCATTGGGGCTGTCGGCGGAGACGATCCAAGCCGGTTTGCGCTCCTTTCCCGGCCTCGCGCATCGCATGGAGGAGGTGGGGCGGATCAATGGCGTCCTCTTCGTCAACGATTCGAAGGCGACCAATGCCGACGCGGCGGCGCGCGCGCTCGCGAGTTTCACGGACATCTTCTGGATCGCCGGCGGCCGCGCCAAGACCGGCGGCATCACCAGCCTTTCCGGGTACTTCCCGCGTATCCGCAAGGCCTATCTGATCGGCGAGGCGTCGGATGAATTTGCCGAGACACTCGACGGAAGCGCGCCGTACGTGAAAGCGCAAACGCTCGACCGCGCCGTCGAATTGGCCGCGCATGACGCCGCGGCGGCAGGTATCAAGGATGCGGTCGTGCTTCTTTCGCCGGCTTGCGCATCGTTCGATCAGTACCGGAATTTCGAGATCCGCGGGGCTGCGTTTCGTGATGCCGTGAAGGCGCTCGCCGTGTCATAAGACACAGAGCGATAGGACGCTGCTTCACCGCGAAAGGAGAGCAATGGCTCCCAGCACCGGCCCGATCACTCCGAGCCTCACCATCAAGCGGCGTCTCAACGCGTCAGCGGAAAAGGTCTATGCGGCATGGACCGACCCGGAACGGATCGTCCGCTGGTGGGGCCCGTCGAATGCGGCGGAAACGCACCATGTCGAAACGGATGTGCGCGTGGGTGGGCGCTTTCGCATCATTTTCCGCGATACGGACGGCGAGGATCACGACGTGCGCGGCGTCTATCGCGAAGTCGTACCGAACGAGAGGCTCGTTTTCACCTGGGCCTGGCGAACCACGCTGGAGCGCGAGTCTCTCGTCACCGTGGCGCTGAAGCCGGACGGCGAGGCGACGCTGCTCACCCTCGTCCACGAGCAGTTCTTCGACGAGGCGGCGCGCGACCGCCACAACTGGGGCTGGACGGGCGCCATCGACAAGCTCGAGCGGCTGTTCGTGTGAGAGCCGGCTGCGGGCAATCTTTCACGTCTCGTTAAGATTCTGGAAACCATGGTGGGCGCACCACTGAGCGAGGCTCGCACCGGCTTCGAGAACGCATGTCTTCGCGCGAAAAACGCACTCCCTTCGGCGACTGGTGGTACACGGTCGATCGCCCGACGCTCGCGGCGCTCGCTGCTTTGATGCTGGCAGGCATCGTGCTTTCGCTCGCAGCCAGCCCGCCGGTCGCGACCCGGATCGGGCTCGATCCGTTTCACTTCGTCCATCGACACATCCTGTTCCTGATCCCCGCGATCATCGTGCTGCTCGGCGTGTCGGCGTTGTCGCCGCGCAATGTGCGGCGGCTCTCTGTCGTGGTGTTCGCCGGCGGCATCGTGCTTCTGATAGCGACCTTGCATTTCGCGCCGGAGGTCAAAGGCTCGCGGCGCTGGATCACCATCCTCGGCGTCGGCGTGCAGGCGTCCGAATTCGTCAAGCCGGCTTTCGTCGTCCTCATCGCGTGGCTGTTCGCCGAGAGCACGCGGCGGCCGGAAATGCCGGCCAACACCATCGCCATCACCTTGCTTCTGATGGTGGTCACGCTTCTCGTGCTGCAGCCTGACTTCGGACAGACGATGCTGCTCGCGCTCGTCTGGAGCGCGCTGTTCTTCATGGCGGGTATGCGGATCATCTGGATCTTCGGCATCGGCGCCGTCGCTCTCGTCGGCCTCGTCGGCGCTTATTTCACGGTGTCGCACGTCGCCAAGCGTATCCAGCGCTTTCTCGACCCGGCTTCGGGCGACACCTTCAACATCGACGTCGCGTTGGAATCGTTCTATCGCGGCGGCTGGTTCGGGCGCGGCCCGGGCGAAGGCACGATCAAGCGCATCTTGCCGGAAGGGCACACCGACTTCGTGTTCGCGGTGGCGGGCGAAGAGTTCGGGGTCATTCTCTGCCTCATCCTTCTCTCGCTGTTCGCGTTCATCGTCCTGCGCGCACTCTTGCATGCGATGCGCGACGAGGATCCATTTACGCGTTTCGCGACCGCGGGCCTTGCGATGCTTTTCGGCGTACAGTCGGCGATCAACATGGCGGTGAACCTGCACCTGATGCCGGCCAAGGGCATGACCTTGCCGTTCATTTCCTACGGCGGCTCGTCGATGATCTCGCTCGCTTACGGCATGGGTATGCTGCTCGCGCTCTCACGGGAGCGGCCACAAGCGGAACTCTTGATCTCCGGCGGCACTTACACACCGGCGCTGGGGAGAGCCTGATGGCGGCGGGCGGCGCTCCGCCGCTCGTCCTGCTGGCGGCCGGAGGAACGGGCGGGCATCTCTTTCCCGCCGAGGCGTTGGCCGTCGCCCTGCAGGCGCGCGGCGTCATCATCGATCTCGCGACGGACGAACGCGCGACGCGCTATGGCGCCGCCTTTCCCGCCCGCACCACGCATCTCATTCCGAGCGCGACCTTCCGCGGCCGCGACCCTGTCTCGATGGCGCGGACGCTGGCGACGCTCGGCGTCGGAACGCTCAAGGCGTGGACGCTTCTCGGCAAGCTCCGGCCAGCCGCCATCGTCGGGTTCGGCGGTTATCCGACAATCCCGCCGATGTTCGCGGCAACCTTGCGCGGCATTCCGACGATCCTGCACGAGCAGAACGGCGTGATGGGGCGCGCCAACCGCTTTCTCGCGAAGCGCGTGACGGCAATCGCGACCGGCTTTCCCGGTCTTGCCGCAAGCATTCCCGCGCTGAGCGCGAAGATGCAGCACGTCGGCAATCCGGTGCGCCCGGCAGTGATCGCCGCCGCGGCGACGCCGTATCCACCGCTATCGGGTGATGGGCCGATCCAGCTTCTCGTCTTCGGCGGCAGCCAGGGCGCGCGCGCCATGGCCGACATCGTGCCGCCGGCGATGGAGCATCTCGATCCGGCGATGCGGGCGCGCCTCCTCGTCACGCAGCAGGCGCGCGACGAGGACGCGACGCGCGTGCGCGAAACCTATGCGCGCTTCGGCGTGCAGGCCGACGTCGCGCCGTTCTTCACCGATCTGCCGGCGCGCATGGCGGCGGCGCATCTCGTCATCTCGCGCTCGGGGGCTTCGACGGTCGCGGAACTTGCCGCCATCGGCCGGCCGGCGATCATGGTGCCGCTGCCACACGCGCTTGACCAGGATCAGCTTGCCAACGCCAACGTCCTCGCGCGGGCGGGCGGCGGCATGGTCGTCAAGCAGGCGGACTTCACGCCCGAGCGCGTCGCCCGGGAGATTGCGGCGCTGGCCGCCGATCCTGCGCGGTTGTCCACAATGGCCGCCGCCGCACATGGCATCGGTATCCGCGATGCGGCAGAGCGGCTTGCCGATCTGGTCTTGCGCGTGGCAGGAGTGGCCAACGCAAGGAAAGAAAATTCATGAAACTGCCGCGCGACATCGGTCCTATCCATTTCATCGGCATCGGCGGCATCGGCATGAGCGGCATCGCCGAGGTGCTGGCCAATCTCGACTACAAGGTGCAAGGCTCGGACGCCGCGGAGGGCGCCAACGTCAAGCGCCTGCGCGACAAGGGGATCGCCGTCACCGTCGGCCACGATGCCCACAATGTCGACGGGGCCGCGGTCGTCGTCGTCTCGTCCGCCATCAAACCGGACAATCCGGAACTCGTCGCCGCGCGCGCGGCACGGCTGCCGATCGTGCGCCGCGCGGAAATGCTCGCGGAACTGATGCGGCTCAAAAGCGCCGTTGCGATCGCCGGCACGCACGGCAAGACCACCACCACCTCGATGGTCGCGGCGATGGTGGAAGCGGGCGGCTTCGACCCGACCGTCATCAATGGCGGCATCATCAATGCCTACGGCACCAATGCGCGCCTCGGCGCCGGTGACTGGATGGTGGTGGAGGCCGACGAGTCCGACGGCACGTTCCTCAAGCTGCCGGCGGATATCGCGATCGTCACCAATGTCGACGCCGAGCATCTCGACCACTTCAAGACCTTCGCCGCGGTGCAGGATGCGTTCCGCGACTTCGTCGAGAACGTGCCGTTCTATGGCTTCGCCGTGATGTGCACGGATCATCCGATCGTGCAGCGCATCGTCGGCCGTATCGAGGATCGCCGCATCGTTACTTACGGCGAGAATCCGCAGGCCGACGTTCGTCTCGCCGATCTGCAGAACAAGAGCGGCGCGCAGCATTTCTCGGTGGTGTTCCGTGATCGCGCGGGCGAGGCCGTGCACCAGATCAAGGATCTCGTGCTGCCCATGCCGGGCCGCCATAATGCGCTCAACGCAACGGCGGCGATTGCCGTCGCGCATGAGCTCGGCATCAGCGACGAGAAGATCCGCAACGCTTTGGCCGCTTTCGGTGGTGTGAAGCGCCGCTTCACGCGCACCGGCGAATGGAACGGTGTCACCATCATCGACGACTACGGCCATCATCCGGTCGAGATCGCCGCGGTGCTCAAGGCTGCGCGTGAATCGACGAAGAACCAGGTGATCGCCGTCGTGCAGCCGCATCGCTATACGCGCCTCGCCTCGCTGTTCGAGCCGTTCTCGACCTGCTTCAACGATGCCGACGCCGTGATCGTCGCGCATGTCTATCCAGCGGGCGAATCGCCGATCGAGGGCGCCGACCGCGACCATCTCGTGCAGGCGCTGCGTGCGCGCGGGCATCGTCAGGTGATTGCGCTCGATGATTCACAGCAGCTCGCCGGTCTTGTGCGCGGCATTGCCAAGCCTGGCGACTATGTCGTGCTTCTCGGCGCCGGCAACATCACGCAGTGGGCCTATGCTTTGCCGGCCGAGCTTGCGGCGCTCGACGGGGGAAATTGAATGATTGACTGGAGAGCGGGTGCGGCCGAGGCGATTGCAAATTTCAATACGAGGAAACGAGTCTACCCGTCGGAATTTGCTCTTTTGCTCGTGGATTTCCTTGTCGAGCGACAAGTCGTGAAGGTCGAAGAACTACATCGCTTTTTGACCTCGGATTTTGTCGAGACCACGCTCGGGCATGTAACAACACCGATTCACGGTCCTGGTCCCGTGCCGAAGGTTGAAGGTTGGTACTCCCGCGATCACGAAAACGAAACATATCGGATCAACCCAGAGTTCGCTGAAGCGTGGAAGATTGAGCGGCGCAAGGCTGACAACGGATGATGGCAGCCGACCTCGTTTCCGATCTGAAGGCGCGCGCGCGTGATCTCCGCGGGCGGCTGATCGCAAATCAGTCGCTCGCTGAGTTCACCTGGTTTCGCGTCGGCGGTCCGGCGCAAATGCTGTTCATGCCGGAGGACGAGGCCGACCTCGCGCATCTTCTGCAGAATTTGCCGCCTGAAATTCCCGTCACCGTCATCGGCCTCGGTTCCAACCTCATCGTGCGCGACGGCGGCGTCGAAGGCGTCGTTATTCGCCTCGGCCGTGGCTTCAACGCGGTGATCGTGGAGGAGGGCGCACGCATCCGCGCCGGCACTGCGGTTCCCGACGTGAAGGTCGCACGCGCGGCGCAGGAGGCCGGCATCGCGGGCTTGTCGTTTTATCGTGGCATTCCCGGCGCCATCGGCGGCGCGCTGCGCATGAATGGCGGCGCCTACGGCCGCGAAACGAAGGACGCGCTGATCGAAGCGCGCGGTGTTGATCGCGCCGGCAATATCCGCGTCTTCACCAATGCTGACATGGGTTACACCTATCGGCATTGCGGCGTCGGCGAGGACGTCATCTTCACGCAGGCGCTGTATCAGGGTGCACCGGGCGATCCGGCGGTGATCGCCGCCGAGATGGACAAGATCACGGAGTCGCGCGAGGCGACCCAGCCGATCAAGAGCCGCACCGGCGGCTCGACCTTCAAGAATCCGCCGGGCGGCAAGGCCTGGCAACTGATCGACGCCGCCGGCTGCCGCGGCCTTGTCGTCGGCGACGCGCAGGTCTCCGAACTGCACTGCAACTTCCTGATCAATCGCGGCAACGCGACCGCCACCGATATCGAGATGCTCGGCGAGACGGTGCGCGAGCGTGTCCTGAAGAATTCCGGCGTAACGCTGGAATGGGAGATCAAGCGAATCGGTTTAACGCGCTGATTCGCGCTCGGCTTGTTTTCGCCGGACGCTGGCGAAGGAGATTTGCATGAGAGGGAAGCACGTCGCGGTGCTGATGGGCGGCTGGTCGGCCGAACGCGAAGTCTCACTCAATTCTGGAAAAGCTTGCGCCAACGCGTTGGAGGGGCAGGGCTATCGGGTGACGCGCGTCGATGTTGGCCGCGACATCGCGCAGGTGCTCACCGCCCTGAAGCCGGACGTCGCCTTGAATGTTCTGCACGGCCGCCCGGGTGAGGACGGCACCTTGCAGGGCGTTCTGGAGATCCTCGGCATCCCCTACAGCCATTCCGGCGTGCTCGCCTCGTCGCTGGCGATGAAGAAAGATTTCGCGAAAGCGGTATTCCAGACACACGGTATCCCGGTGCCGGAAGGTATGGTCGTTTCACGCTTCGCGGCGGCGAAGGAGCACCTTCTTCCGCGGCCTTACGTCCTCAAGCCAATCTCGGAAGGCTCGAGCGTTGGCGTCTTTATTGTCACTGAAGCGCACGAACACCCTCCGCAAGAGCTCTTTCGCGACGATTGGGCCTTCGGGGACATGATTTTGTGCGAGAAATTCATCGCCGGGAAGGAATTGACCTGTGCCGTCCTGGGCGATCGGGCCCTGGACGTGATCGACATCGTCCCGACCTCCGGTTTCTACGATTACGACGCCAAATACGTCCCCGGAGGCAGTAGGCACATTTTGCCCGCTCAAATTTTACCAAAAGTTTACCAAGAGGCCCGAAGACTGGCGGTGGCGGCGCATCGTGCGCTCGGCTGCCGTGGGGTGAGCCGTGCGGATTTCCGTTACGACGACCGCGTCGAAGGGACAGGGGGATTGGTCTGCCTGGAGGTGAATACCCAACCTGGCATGACCGAGACTTCTCTGGTTCCCGAACTTGCGGCCCACGCGGGGATTTCGTTCGGTGAGCTGGTGAAATGGATGGTCGAGGACGCCTCGCTAAACCGCTGAAAAAGCGGTCTTGCAAGCCCCGGAAAGGGGGCTCGCGAAGTCGCGCGCGCGTTGAATTCCTCGCCCAAATGGTTGATCCGCTGCGGCAATCCTTCGCTGAGCTGATCGATCGGGTGCATCGCAAGACCGCGCGGGTGACGCGCTATCTGCCGCCGCGGGCAGGCCTCGTCGCTTCGCTTGTCTTGCTGGGATTGAGCGGCGCCTACGGCGCTGTGCGCGGAAACCATCTCGCGAACGTCGTCCAGTCGATTCAGGATGCGTGTGATGCCGCTGCCAACGCGGCCGGCTTCCGCATCGCCACCGTCTCGATCACTGGCCGTAAACAGCTGACCGATCAGGATGTGCTGGCCGCGGCCGGTATCACGGCGAAGAGTTCGCTTCTCTTCCTCGACGTCGAGGAGACGCGTGAGAAACTGGAAGCGGCGCCGTGGATCGCGCAAGCGACCGTGCGCAAACTCTATCCGGGGCATCTCGACATCGCGATCGAAGAGCGCGCGGCTTTCGCACTTTGGCAGCTTAACGGCCAGATTTCCGTTATCGCGGAAGATGGGAAAGTGCTCGGCAAGTATGGCGAGCGTCCGACGCCGCCGTTGCCGCTCGTTGTCGGCCCGGGGGCGGGCGCAAAAGCAAAAGCCTTCATGGCGTTGCTCGACAGTCATCAAATCGTGCGCGAGCAATTGCGCGCCGCCATTCTCGTCGCGGACCGCCGCTGGAATTTGAAGCTGACCAGCGGGCTCGACATTCGTTTACCGGAAGCCGAAGTCGCGCAAGCGCTCGACGTTCTCGATGCGCTGGAACGCGACAAGAAGATTCTCTCGCGCGATCTCACCGCCATTGATCTGCGGCTTCCCGACCGTGTCATCGTGCGTCTCTCTGACGAAGCGGCGCAGGCGCGGGAGCAGGCGATCAAGGAAAAAGAGAAGAAAAAGAAGAAGGGGAGCGACGCGTGAACGTCGTGAGCATTCGATTTTCTCTGTCATTCCGGGGCGCGCGCAGCGCGAACCCGGAATCCAGACGCCGCAGCGCCGGGATTATGGATTCCGGGTTCGCCGACTTTCGTCGACGCCCCGGAATGACGAGCCGTGGGGGCGCGGCATGAACCTCTTGCGCCACGGCCTGACGCCGAAGATGAAGCCGCTCTCGCCCAAGCGCGCGGCGCTCGTCTCGGCGATCGATATCGGCAGCAGCAAGATCGCGTGCCTGATCGCGCGGCTCAAGCCGCGTCCATCGCAGGATGTACTGCCGCGTCGTAGCCATAGCATCGAGATCATCGGCATCGGACACACGCGCGCCACTGGCATCAAAGGCGGAACCGTCACCAATCTGCAGGAAGCCGAAGCGGCGATCCGCAACGCCGTCGCCTCGGCCGAGCGCATGGCGCATGTGCAGCTTGAATCGGTCGCGGTCGGGCTTTCGGCCGGGCGGCTGATGAGCGAGCTTTTCACCGCGACCGTGCACGCCTCCGGCGCGACGATTGCGGATACCGACATCGAGCGTGTGCTCGGAGCCGGCAGCCGTCACTCGATCCGCGACGGGCGCGCTGTAGTGCATTCGATGCCGATCGGCTACGCGCTCGACGATGCGCGCGGCATTCGCGATCCGCGCGGCATGCTCGGCAAGCGGCTCGGCGTCGATATGCACGTCGTGACAGCCGATATCGCCGCCGCCCGCAACCTGATGCTGGCGATCGAGCGGGCGCACCTCAATGTCGAGGCGATGGTGGCGACGCCTTATATGGCGGGGCTCGCGACCTTGACGGACGACGAGGCCGATCTCGGCTCGGCCGTGATCGATATCGGCGCCGGCACGACGACCATTGCCGTCTTCAGCGGCGGCCATTTTGTGCACGCGGACGGTTTCGCGCTCGGCGGCCGCCATATCACCATGGATCTCGCACGTGGGCTCAACGCGCGCATTAGCGACGCCGAACGGGTGAAGACGCTGCACGGCAGCGTGCTCTCCGGCTCGGCCGATGAGCGCGAGATGATCACGATCTCTCCGGCCGACGATCGCGAAGCTGCGCATCTGGTGCCGCGCGCAGCGGTCGTGCGGATCGTCAAGCCGCGTGTGGAAGAGATTCTCGAAATGGCGCGTGACCGGTTGATGAAATCGCCGTTCGCGACAGAACCGCGCGGGCGCGTGGTGCTCACCGGCGGCGCGAGCCAACTCAACGGATTGTCGGAATTGGCGGGAACCGTTCTCGGACGGCAGGTCCGTATTGGACGCCCGCTCGGTCTTTCCGGACTTCCCGATGCGGCCAAGGGACCGGCCTTCGCCGTTGCGGCGGGGCTGCTCGTCTATCCGCAGCTTGCCTATCTCGAACACTTCGAACCGCGGCGAACGCGGCAAATGATGACAGGGACGGACAACTATTTCTCACGCGTCGGTCGATGGCTGCGGGAGAGCTTCTAGATGACACACCCTCGTAACCACGACGAAAGCCAGCCGGCGGCGGACCGGCGATCAACGGGGCGCCACCGCGTCCGCACACCTAAGAGGCATCAACATGACAACTAATGCGAAGACGCCGGATATCCGCGAATTGCGGCCGAGGATCACCGTGTTCGGCGTGGGCGGCGCCGGCGGCAACGCGGTCAACAACATGATCGCGGCGGGCCTGCAGGGCGTCGAGTTTGTCGTTGCGAACACCGACGCGCAGGCGCTTTCGCTCTCGCGCGCCGAACGCATCGTGCAGATGGGCATTCAGGTCACCGAGGGTCTTGGCGCCGGCTCGCAGCCGGAGGTCGGCCGCGCCGCCGCGGAGGAGGTGATCGACGAGATCGTCGGCCACCTCAACGGCGCGCACATGGTGTTCGTCACCGCCGGCATGGGCGGCGGTACCGGTACTGGTGCTGCGCCGGTGGTGGCGCGCGCGGCCAAGGAAGCTGGCATCCTCACCGTCGGCGTGGTGACGAAGCCGTTCCACTTCGAGGGCACACGCCGCATGCGCATTGCCGAGTCCGGCATTGCGGAATTGCAGAAGGCCGTCGACACGCTGCTCATCATCCCGAACCAGAATCTGTTCCGGGTCGCGAATGAAAAGACGACGTTCGCTGACGCCTTCGCGATGGCCGACCAGGTGCTTTATTCCGGCGTCGCCTGCATCACCGACCTGATGGTCAAGGAAGGCCTCATCAACCTCGACTTCGCCGACGTTCGTGCCGTGATGCGCGAGATGGGTAAGGCGATGATGGGAACCGGCGAAGCATCGGGCGAGAAGCGCGCGTTGCGCTCCGCCGAGGCGGCGATCTCCAATCCGCTCATCGACGACGTGTCGATGAAGGGCGCCCGCGGCCTACTCGTGTCGATCACCGGCGGTCAGGATCTGACGCTCTACGAGGTCGACGAGGCGGCCACCCGCATCCGCGAGGAAGTGGACCACGAGGCCAACATCATCGTCGGCGCGACGTTCGACGAGAGCCTCGAGGGCATCATTCGCGTGTCGGTCGTCGCGACCGGCATCGACATGGCAGGCGCCCCGCAGGCGTCGGCTGATGCGCGGCTGGCGGAGCTTGCGCAGAAATTGCGTGGCCCCGCACAACAGCAGCAGCAACAGCAGCCGCGCGCCTTCGAGCGTCCGGCGATGGAGCGGCCGGCGCACCAAGCCCCCGCGCCGTCGCTGCCGAGCGCGGCGACGTTCGAGGATGTCACCATCCGCCCGATCGCGCCGAAGCCGGGCGTCTACGCCGAGCCCCCGGCACAGGACGCGCATGCGCACGCCCCGGAGCCGGAGACGTTCATTCCGCCGCAGGCGGAGCGTCCGATGGGCCGCGGCCCGCGGATGCCGCGCGTCGACGAACTGCCGCTGCCGGCGCAGAACGAGATCCGCGCCCGGCGTGAGCAGGGCGAGGAGGAGGCGGCCCCGGTCAAGCAGCGTCGCTCCCTGCTGCAGCGCCTTGCCTCGGTCGGCCTCGGCCGCCGCGAGGAGGAGGCCGAAGACCATCACGAGCCGCATCCGGCTCCGGCCGCGCGTCCGGCGCCGAATCGCGCCGAGCGTCCGCACCCCGTCCCGCCGCCGCGACCGCAAGCCCAGGAGCCGGTGTCGGAATACGGACGTCGTCCACAGGCTGCACGCTCAGCGGCGCCCCAAGGGCTCGAC
Source organism: Hyphomicrobiales bacterium (assembly GCA_017304555.1). Taxonomy (GTDB): domain Bacteria; phylum Pseudomonadota; class Alphaproteobacteria; order Rhizobiales; family Xanthobacteraceae; genus JAFKKS01. Next base: position 2,527 of record JAFKKS010000246.1, on the reverse strand, counting down.
CCGCATGGACGCCAGGCGCCGGTTCAGTCGTCCGGCCCGCTCGATGACGACCAGCTGGAGATTCCAGCGTTTTTGCGACGCCAGGCCAACTAAGTGTCGCTTTCGGGCAACATGCGAAACAATTCGGGCGGCCATTGGCCGCCCGTTTCTTCTTATTTAAGAGTTGCTTAGGCCCGCCTAACGGTAACATTCGGTAAGAAACCGTGACTTGGACTTCTTTGCGGCAATCGGTATCTTCCGCCGCAGTTGGTGCTTCGCCATGGGGATGGTGGCACGAACGGGGGTCAATCCGGACTCTTCCACGACGAAGATCGTACGGCGATTGATTTCGGGCAGACCGGCCGGGATGACGCGTGTCGTCTCGTCGGGTACGGGTGCGGACACTAAAGCATGAGAGCGGGTAAACAAACCACGCTTCGGACGCGAGCCGATCTCACCGGCAACGGCGTCCATTCCGGAATTTCCGCCGCACTTTCGATCAATCCAGCGCCCGCCGGCACCGGCATCGTCTTTATCCGCACGCTCGAGGACGGCACCGAACGCGAGATTCGCGTGGCGCCGCACGCGGTCGCGGCAACTGAATTCGCAACCGTTCTGGGCGACGCCTCTGGCGCCCTCGTATCCACCGTCGAGCACATTCTGGCTTCGCTCTATGGGCTCGGCGTCGACAACGCGATTGTCGACGTGACGGGCCCTGAGGTTCCGATTCTCGACGGCAGCGCCGCACAGTTCGTCGAGGCGATCGAGCGGGCAGGCGTCGTCGAACTCAAGGCGCCACGCCGCTATCTGCGTATCCTCAAGCCCATCGGCGTGACCTCCGGCAGTTCCTACGGCGAACTGCGCCCGTATGACCGCGGCTTCCGCCTGGAGGTCGAGATCGACTTTGCGCACGCCCTGGTCGGCCGCCAGTCGATCGCCTTGGACATGGATGCCGCCGTGTTCCGGCGCGAACTCGCGCGGGCGCGGACATTCGGCTTCGTGCGTGATGTGACGCGGCTTTGGAGCGCGGGCTACGCACTCGGCGCGACCTTCGAGAACACGCTGGTTGTCGCCGAGGAGCGCATCCTCAATCCCGGCGGCCTGCGCTATCCGGACGAGTTCGTGCGTCATAAGGCGCTCGACGCGATGGGCGACCTGGCGCTGGCCGGCATGCCGATCATCGGCGCTTACCATTCGATTCGCGGCGGCCATCGGCTCAATCACGCTGTGCTGTGCGCCCTTTTGTCCGACCGCTCGGCTTGGGCGGTCGAGACGCAGCAGCCGTCCCGGCGCCTGCGCGGCCATGCCGGTTTCGGGATCGCCTTGGCGCAGCCAGCGTTCGCGCCGGACGTGTCCTGAAGGCAACGCCCCGCGTCCGACACGGCGGCGGCCGGTTCCGGGCCACAATCCGGGCCTATTGTCGACTTAAAAACTGAGGCATAAGCAGGCCCGAACTTTTCGATGGGCGGTGTGCCCGAGACGGCCATTTTGTGCGCTTGGAGATCAGTTTTTGATGGGCTTGCCGTCCTTGCGCGTTAAATCTTCCCCGATACTGATTTTGTCCCGCTGCAGCGGTGCGGTTGCGCGCGCGCTTGCATTGACGCTTGCGCTGACGGCGCTTGGCGGCTGCAGCTCGATCGGCGAGTTCTTCAATAAGGGCAGGAACGACATCGTCCCCGAGGTTCCGGCGGACCAGCTCTACAATGAGGGCCTGTACCTTCTGAACCAGAAGAATGACCAGAAGGCAGCGGCGAAGCGTTTCGAGGAAGTGGACCGCCAGCACCCCTATTCGGAGTGGGCGCGCAAATCTCTTCTGATGTCGGCCTATGCGCATTACGACGCGCGCGAATACGACGAGGCGGTGACGTCGGCGAAGCGCTTCCTCACCTTGCATCCGTCGAGCAACGATGCTGCTTACGCGCAGTACATCATCGGCTCGTCCTACTACGATCAGATCCCGGACATCTCTCGCGACCAGGCCGGCACCCGCAAGGCCGTGGCGGCGCTTGAAGAGGTGATTCGCAAATATCCCGACACGGAATACGCCGCCAGCGCCCGCAAGAAGCTCGAGATTGCGCACGACAACCTTGCCGCCGGTTTCGTCTGTGGGGTTGATAAACAGGCTCGCGTTCCGGGTATGGCGGACAGCGAACTCGTCTTCGATTTCGTTGAGAGCTTCGAAAATGGCCTGACGCACTTCGGCCATCGTCAGATCGCCGCGCACGCTAATCAAAATGGACAAAATATAAATCCAATAAATCAATATCAGCTATATACGATTATTGTAGCACAGCTATTTCGCTGATTTCAAATTACCTAGTCCCATCGCCGCTTTTATCGCCGTGCTGTCCGCGGGCAACCGGATGCGGCACATTCCACCCGAAATAGACTTCCGTAGAGAGCAACTTGCCGTCTCTGACCTTGAATAGTTCAGCGTTGCGGAAGACTTTGCCGCTGGTGGAGCGCCCTTCATAGACGACAAAGACCGTATCGCCCTGCTCCATCCCTTCTATGAAATCGAAGCTCGCTGTATTCTTGCTGTTGGGCC
>JAFKKS010000101.1 GCA_017304555.1 Hyphomicrobiales bacterium | reverse complement strand
GCACGGCGATCATCGCCCGGTACGGGTTGAGGACCTCCTCCACCGGCACGTCCCAGATATCTTCGGCGTATTCGCGGATGCTGCGGTCGGACGAAAAATACGCCATGCCGGCGATGTTGAGCAGCGCGAGCCGCGCCCACTCCCGCGGCCTGTGCCACACCTCGTCGATGTGGCGCTGCATCGCGTAGTAGGCGTCGAAATCGGCCGTGACCATGTAGTGGTCCTTACCGCGCAGATTTCCGATGAGCGACTTGAAGCGCTCCGCATCGCCGCCGGAATAGGCGCCGCTCTCGATCTGCGCCAGCGCATTGCGCAGCATCGGCGCATTCTCGATTTCGGCTGCCGGATCGTGCGTCCCCGCCTGCCGGCGCGCCGCCACCTCCTCCGCCGTCAGGCCGAAGATGAAGATGTTCTCGCGCCCGACATGCTCGGCGATCTCGACATTGGCGCCGTCATAAGTGCCGACGGTAAGCGCGCCGTTGAGCGACAGCTTCATATTGCCGGTGCCGGAGGCTTCCATGCCCGCGGTCGATATCTGCTCGGAAAGGTCCGCAGCGGGGATGATCGTCTCCGCGCAGGTGACGTTGTAGTTCGGCAGGAAGATCACCTTGAGAAGCCCACGGATCTGCGGGTCCGTATTCACCATCGCGGCGATGTCGTTGGCAAGTTTGATGATCAGCTTCGCCTGCGTGTAGCTCGCCGCCGCCTTGCCGGCGAAGATCTTCACGCGCGGAATCCATGCGCGGTCCGGCTCCAGACGGATGGCGTTGTAGAGCGCGACCGTCTCCAGGAGATTGAGAAGCTGGCGCTTGTATTCATGGATGCGTTTGATCTGCACGTCGAAGAGCGCATCGGGGTCGACGCGAATGCCAACCTGCTCCGCGATCATGTTGCTCAACGCCGCCTTGTTCGCCCGCTTGATCGCGCTCGCGCGATCCTGCAGGGCGGCATCTCCGGATTGTCCGCGCAGATGCGCGAGCCGCGACGGATCGTCGAGCACCTCGCCGCCGCAGACATCGCAGAGAAGCCGCGTCAGCGCCGGATTGGCCTGGTAGAGCCAGCGGCGGAACGTGATGCCGTTGGTCTTGTTGACGATGCGATCCGGGTAGAGCGCATGCAGGTCGCGAAACACGGTCTTGCGCATCAGGTCGGTGTGCAGCGCGGACACGCCGTTGACGCGATGCGAGCCGACGAAAGCGAGGTGTCCCATGCGAACGTGGCGGCCATCGTTCTCGTCGATGAGCGAGACGGACGCCATCATCGCGTCGTCGCCGGGAAATTTCCGCTTCGCGACGTTCAGGTGATCAGCATTGATGCGATAGATGATCTGCTGATGCCGCGGCAGCAGCCGCTCGAACAGCGGCACCGGCCAGCTCTCCAGCGCCTCCGGCAGCAGCGTGTGATTGGTGTAGGAGAGCGTCGCGTTGACAAGCGGCCACGCCTCGTCCCACGCAACGCCGTGAATGTCGACGAGGATGCGCATCAGCTCCGGCACGGCGATGCTCGGATGTGTATCGTTGAGCTGGATCGCGACTTGTTCCGGCAGCGCGTGCAAATCGCCGAACGTCTCGATGTGCCGCCGCAGGATGTCCTGCAGCGAGGCGGAGACGAAGAAATATTCCTGGCGCAGCCGCAACTCGCGGCCTGCCGCAGTCGCGTCGCTCGGATAGAGGACTTTCGAGATCGCTTCAGCGCGCACCTGCTCGTTCAACGCGCCGACGTGATCGCCGCTATTGAACGCGTCGAGACGCAGCGGATCGACGGCGCGCGCCGACCATAACCGCAGCGGATTGGCGTGATGGCCATGGAAACCGACGATCGGCAGGTCGAACGCCACTGCCTCGACGGTCTCGTCCGGGCGCCACACAGCACGCTCGCCGCCACGCGACGGCACCATTTCGGTATGCCCGCCGAAGTGCACGTCGTAGACCACTTCGGCGCGGCCGAATTCCCACGGATTGGCAAAAGAGAGCCACGTCTCCGGGTATTCCTGCTGCCAACCGTCTTTAATAACTTGCCGAAAAAGGCCGTGATCGTAACGAATGCCATAGCCGCCGCCGGGGATGCCGAGCGTCGCCATGGACTCCATGAAGCAGGCGGCAAGACGCCCGAGCCCGCCATTGCCGAGCGCGGCATCCGGCTCGGTGTCACGCATGCGGTTGAGATCGACACCAAGATCGCCGAGCGCCGCGTCGAACGCTTCCTTCAGTCCGAGATTGGAGAGGACATCGGTGAACAGACGGCCGATCAGAAACTCGAGCGAGAGATAGTAGACGCGCTTGCGCCCGGCGGCGACGTTGACACGCTCCGAGGCAAGCCAGCTACGGATCACGCGGTCGCGCGCAACGGACGCCGCCGCGACAAACCAGTCCCGCTGGGTGGCGATCGATGCATCCTTCGCAGCCGCCAGCAGCAAGCGCGAGAGAACCTCACTCTTGATCGCGCTCAGCGCTTCCTCGTCCTGGGGGGAAATCACCACCGGTGCTGCGCCCGCTGCCGTTGAAATGTGGACAGCCTTGCCTCTCTGTCGGGTTTGAGAATCGTTCATCCGCTTTCCGTCTGACGGGGCTCAAATCGCCCCGGATGAGCGGCCGGCCCCAGAGTCTTTCACCATTTCGTTGAAAAGGTGAAAGACTCCGCTTTTTGATTTATCGCGTTTTCTTCATGCGAACCGGTACCACTTCGCTCGAAAACGCTCTTGAGGTCGTGAATTTCGACCGAAGACGGTGCAAAGGCTATTGGCTTTCGCCGCCGATTCAACCCCGCGGCAGCGCAAAAATACCACCGCAGTCATGCCAATTTCGAACGCGTAGCGGATCAGCGCGTCATGCGGCCCAAGAAAATCGCTCGGGCCTGTAGGGCGCAATATCGATTGGCGGAGCACGACCGGCCACGATATCCGAAATAATCCGGCCCGTTACCGGACCGCCGGTCATGCCATTGTGGCCATGGCCGAATGCCGCCAACACACCGGGAACCGCGCGCACCTGACCTATCATCGGCAGCGAATCCGGCAGACACGGGCGATGCCCCATCCACTCCTTCGCTTCGTCGTAACGCAGGCCCGGCAACGCGCGTTGCACCGGCTCGATCAACCGGCGCGCACGCTCCCAGTTCGGCGGCGCCGACAACCCCGCAAACTCCACTGTGCCGGCGACGCGCAGGCCGCCACGCATCGGCGTGATGTAGATTTTTTCCTGCGACAAAGAGATCGGATGCGAGAGCGTCATGCTGGGATTGGTCAGCGTCAGATGATAGCCGCGCTGCGTCTCCAGCGGCACGCGCACGCCGACGGTACGCAGCAGCTTCGCCGACCACGCACCGGCGGCGATGACGATGACGTCGGCTGACAGGGTTTCTCCGTTGTCGAGCGCAAGGCTCGTCTTCCCCGGCTCCATAACGAACCGGGCGGCACCGGCGCACACGAACGCACCGCCGTTGTCCGTGAACCACTCGAAGATGCGGGTGACAAGCAAAGCTGGATCGGCGGCAAAGCCATGCTCCGGCTGAAACGCCGCAAAGCCATAATGGTCCGACAGCGCCGGCTCCATCTGACGCATCTCGTGACTCTCGATGCGCTCGATCGTGGCGCCGCGCGCGCGACCGCGTTCGCTGCCCCGATAAGCCGCCTCGTTGGAAAATGCGATCAGCGTGCCGGAGCGCCGGATCAAATCGCGGCAACCGGCGGCATCGATCAAGGGCTCATAGTCTTCAAAAACGCGACCGTGCAGAGCGGCGAGCGCGTCAGCGGCACGCTCGACCTGCGCCGGTCGTGCTGAAAGAACAAAACGGAGAAGCCAGGGCGCCGCGCGCAATGCGTAGCCCGGCCGCACCACCAGCGGCCCGTTGGGATCGAAGAGCCACGACGGCGTCTTGGCGAGAACGCCGGGCATCGCCAGCGGAATGCAACTGCTGGGGCTCAACGCTCCGGCGTTGCCATAAGAGGCTCCCGCCGCCGGCCCCTCACGGTCGACGAGTTGCACGTCGTGGCCGTCGCGCCGGAGATAGGCAGCGCAGCAGACGCCGACGATGCCGGCGCCGATGACGATGATGCGTTTCGTCACGCTGGTCCGCAAATGGCTCGAGTGGAATTGCACTGCATGAATCGCGCTTCGCTCCGCTCATTCCCGCGCAAGCGGGAATCCAGAGTTGTTTCGGCCCTGGGTCCCCGCTTGCGCGGGGACGAGTGGAAAGGGATTGATCCAGCGAAGCGCAATCATGCGGGTTATTTCTTCTTCGGGTCGGCTTTGCCGTCGTAGCGGCGCGACCACTCCTCGAGAATACGCTCTCGGTTCTTCGCCGCCCAGGCGAAATCGTTGACCATGATGCGTTGCGCCAGATCCGTCGGAAGCAGCGGAATCGGCTTGGCGAATTCAGGGCGCGCCGCGACGGCGCGTGTCGCGCCGTAGACTTTCATCGCGGCGTCGGACGCTGCCCAGTCGGAAAGCTTCTTCGCCCCGTCCGGGTTCGGGCCGCCTTTGATGATCGCGAAGGCATTCATCTCCCACCCGAGCGCTTCCTTCGGGAAGATGATGTCGATCGGCGCGCCGCGCTCCTTCTCACGCGCACCGCGCAGATCGAACGCGATGCCGACGATCGCTTCGCCGCGCGACGCCAGCGTCGCCGGCTGCGAGCCGGAATGCGTGTAGCGCCACATGTTCTCGTGCAGGCCGTCCATGTACTTCCAGCCGCCCTCCTCGCCGAATGTCTGCAGCCACGCGGACACATAGAGGAAGCCGGTGCCGGACGAGGCCGGATGCGGCATCACGATCTTGCCTTTGAACTCCGGCTTGAGCAGGTCCTGCCAGGTCTCCGGCTTCTTCGCGCCGGCCTTCTCGCCCTCGACGGTGTTGTAGATCAGCGCCGCCACCCAGGCGGAGTTCCCGAACCAGGTGGGCGGGTTGGACGGATCGCGGAACTTTGCCGGGATCTTGTCGAAGCCCGGCGGCTTGTACGCGAGCAGCGTGCCGCGATCGGCCATCAGCCCCATGCTCGACGCCGCGACGCCCCACACCGCGTCACCGCGCGGATTGTCCTTTTCGGCGAGCACGCGCGCCGTGATGATGCCGTTGGCGTTGTGGACCCAGCGGATCGAATAGCCAGGATTGTCCTTT
>JAFKKS010000100.1 GCA_017304555.1 Hyphomicrobiales bacterium | reverse complement strand
GGAGCGAGAGCGTCATGCCGGCTGGATGCCATGCGTGCCGGGGCGTCGCAACGCGCGGTGTGTCGCACCGAGACTCGGTGCTCGGGCCGGTCGAGAAGTCCGGCTCGTCCGGCGCGGTGCACACGCCGGCCATGACGAGTGATGTACGTCCGTATTACTTCAAGCTCAGCACCACCGGACCGGACACCGGATCGGTGACGCCGCGTCCGCCGCCGAGGTCTTCCAGCGTGTCGCGGAAGCTGTCGAGCGTCGCGACAATCTGTGGCCGCGCGGAGGCGAGCGCCGCCTCGTCGTTCCACTCGGCGATGATGCAATAGGCCTGCTCGCCGGTCCTGATGATGTTGACGTGGCGAAGCCCCGGCCAGTCGGCGTGGATGGTCTTGTGGGCGTCGAGGAAGTCCTGGTCGCGTCCCGGCTTCACCTTAAAGCGCACGGCATTGAAGGCGGTCATGGCAAGCCCCCATCGCTGCAAGGCGCGCATGATGCGCCGGGGATGGGGCAGGGGGCAAGGTGCGCGGCGTCGCAGGTTGAGGACGGAGAGGCAACGGCGCGGCATGTCCGAGGGCCGTAGCCCGCATTGAGCGCAGCGAAATGCGGGGATGAGCTTGCGGCAGACGCTGAGAAGCCCGGGTTTCGCTCCGCTCAACCCGGGCTACTGTCAGAACCCGATAGGCCGTTGCGATGCGTGGCGGATACGCAGGACTTCAAGCCGGTCGCCTTCCACGCGATAATAGATTTTATAAGGGTAACGCCCGACCGGCATCATGCGCACGCCGGGACGGTGCGAAACGACGGGAGCACTTTCAGGCCATTGTTCGATATGGGCGATGACGGCGCGAATGCGTGCTTCGACGCGCGGCGTTATCGTCGGATAGTGGATCGAAATGTAGGTTCCAAGCGACTCAAGATCGGCACGCGCAGGTGCCGTGAAGTGAACCCTCATCCCTTGCGGAACTTGGCAAACGCCGCTTCGACCTCCGCCGCCGTCGCGAAGCGCCCTTCCTGTGCGGCGCGTAACCCTTCGTCGATTGCGGCAAGCTCCTCGGCGCTCGCATGATAAGTGCCATCGGCAATGCCTTGGCCCATTTCAAGCGCGATCTGCGCGAGCTCGTCCTGCACGGCCGGAGGCCATTGCTCGACCTTCGCCAGCGCTTCTTCGAGCATCTTCGTTTTCATGGACGGAAGATAATGCGGGGAGAGGGAAAGGCCAAGCGGGCCGTAGCCCGCATGGAGCACAGCGAAATGCGGGGCATGTTCGCGGCGCACACTGGCCCCGGGTTTCGCTGTGCTCAACCCGGGCTACGCTTGCTTTGGTTGTAGAAATGATTGAGTCTGAGAAATTGCAGCCCGCAAGAAATGGTACCGTTTCTCGGAACCATCCAAGCAACATTGATCAGTGGTGGCGGTATGTCGCCGACCGACGCAGTAAGAGCTAGCCGCCCGTATCTATACGGCTAAAGAGGAACGTTTATTGTCCAGCGAAAGCTCAACTGCGAAATGGTTACGACTATTGCCGCTGCGGTGGGCCGCTGGCGGACTGCTTCTTGGAACAGTATGGACACTTATTTCGAGCGTCCTCCAAGGCAGCCTCAACAATCCCGTCGGCGGGCCGATTGCGGCCCTGATCCGCGTGACGTTGATCATCATTTTGCCCCTGACGATCCTCGGATTTGTGTGGGGATATACGGAACGGGCAAAGCTGGTTCGCGGCGCGAAACAAGGTGGAGAGCAACTGACCTCAGTCATCCGCCGAACAATGTCGAGAGAGATCGGTAAGGCAATGCTGTGCGGATTGGCGTTCGGGCTTTACGTCCGGATACTGTTTCCTGGCCGCAATTTACTTCCGTGGGATACGCCCGAGCGGATCGTAACGAACGTGTCTGAGGCACTAGGTCAGGTTTTGCTCGCTATTCCGATAGGCTTTGTGGTTGGCTTCTTCTTCAAGCGGAACCTTTTTCGTAGGTTTGCAGGTATTGCAGTGCTGTAGCCTGCATTAAGCGCCGCGAAATGCGGGGCGTGATTTGCGGTGGGCACCGCTCCCGAGGTTGGCTCCGTTCAAACCGGGCTACGGTTGCTACTCAGCGGTTTCATGATATCCGCAAGTATGGCAGAGAAGCCCGACGCCAATAGGAATGAGAGTGGGATTTTGACATTCCGGGCACGCTTTTTCGGAATAGGAAAATTGATGGCGGACAGGTTGTGTGTCTGCTTGAAAGGATTCATTGAGTTCCCGAATATACTCTTTTGAACTCTTCTTTTCCATCACGCGAGACCAGCAAATCTCAGCCGCTTCAAGGCTTACTAGAAACTCGGTCGACACCTCCTGCGCCGAATCAAAGGTAGCAGCGACTTCGTCGTCTATTAAAAAGGCGGAAGCAAAAACTTTGGCCTGATGTTCAGCAGACCTTGCCGCATTTATCTGGGACAGTGCTGTTGTGCCTGATGCGCCCGCTGACCGATACATCGTGACGCCGTAGTGAAGGACGCCATGGGCGAGTTCATGAGCCAAGGTCATTCGTGACCGACCATCCCCCCAGTTTGCCTTGTCGTGAACGCTTCTTTTTACAGTGATTACAACTTTTCCGTCCTCGAAATCCGTACGAGCATCCTTTGTACCGAGCTCTTTATCGTCAACAACTTTATAGATCAGGATCTTTTTGCCGAACCGCGTAGGTATAAATCCGGACTGGAGACATTTTACGATATTGACCGGCCAGCGTCGTTCGGCTCCGTAGGTTCTTTTAGTGTTAAATGCATACTCTCTAATCTCTCGGTTAGAGAGTGGTGATACTGCAAAATCATCACTCATTCCGCACCCGATTAGCTACACCCCGTCGTTGATCCGCACGTGTCGCACTTCATGCAGGTGCCGTTGCGCACGAGCGTGAAGTTGCCGCATTCGCCGCACATTTCGCCTTCGTAACCCCGCGCGCGCGCTTCTGCCGAGCGCTCCGCCGCCTGTGCCTTGGCGTCGGCTTTGGCGTCAACGGCTTTCGCCGTCACGGTGACGCTTTCGGTGCGCGCCTCGGTCTTCGGCCAGGGAAGCTGCTCCAGCTTCTCGGCCGGGGAGAGCTTCGCCTGCGGCTCGTCCTTGAGCGCCACCGCGCTCGAGATGGCGGTGACGTTGGAGGCGATGGCGTTGGTCGCGGCCGTGCCGTCCTGCGGCGCCGCGCGGCGCATGACGACGAGCTTGTCGGCGCGCGAACGCGTCAGCCCGCGCGACATGTATTTCGTCGCCGGCGCGGTGCTCGGCTTGCCTTCCTCCACGCCCTTGCCGATGGCGTCGAAGCTTCCTTGCGAGGGATCGACATGCGCGAGGTCGAAGCGGTCGAGATACGACACCGCGAGTTCGCGGAAGATGTAGTCGAGCATCGAGGTCGCGTATTTGATCGTGTCGTTGCCCTGCACCGGGCCGTTCGGCTCGAAGCGGGTGAAGGTGAAGGCGTCGACATACTCCTCGAGCGGCACGCCGTATTGCAGGCCGAGCGACACCGCGATCGCGAAGTTGTTGATGATCGAGCGCAGCGCCGCGCCTTCCTTGTGCATGTCGATGAAGATCTCACCGAGGCGGCCGTCATCGTATTCGCCGGTGCGCAGATAGACCTTGTGTC
>JAFKKS010000099.1 GCA_017304555.1 Hyphomicrobiales bacterium | reverse complement strand
CGCGCCGGGCGAGAACGCCGGTCTGTTCGTGACTAAATATCCGGATGACGGCTTTTTGTCGCACGCCAAGCTTGCCGCGCGGCGTCCCGACATCATCACGGTGCGCGTGATGGGCTGGGCGGATGGCACGACCGCCGTCGACTACACCATCAATGCGGCGATCGGCCTCCCGATGATGACCGGGCCGGCGAGCCTCGGCAGCGAGCCGGTCAATCACGTGTTGCCGGCATGGGATTTGTTGACCGGCGCGACAGCCGCTTACGCGCTGCTTGCGGCCGAGCGCTTCCGCCGCGACACCGGCAAGGGGCAGGAACTACGCATTCCGCTTGGCGACGTCGCCATGGCGACGCTCGGCCACCTCGGCCAGATCGCGGAGGTGACGGCGTCGGGTGCGGACCGGCCACGCATGGGCAACGCGCTTTACGGCGCTTTCGGGCGGGATTTTGTCACATCGGATGGCGAGCGGATGATGATCATCGCGATCACGCCGCGGCAGTGGAGCGGAATGCTGAAGGCGCTTGGCCTCGTGGAAAAAGTGGACGCGATCGAGAAGGAACTCGGCGTAACGTTTGCCAAGGACGAAGGCGTACGTTTCACGCATCGCGAAAGCCTATTCCCGCTGATCGAGGCGGCTGTTGCGAAGCGCACCTTCTCCGATCTCGCCGCCGCTTTCGAGGCGCATGAGATGTGCTGGGGACCGTATCGGACTGTGCACGGCGCGCTACAGTCGGATCCGCGTTTCTCTGCCGCGAACCCGATGTTCCGCTCGGTCGAACACCCGGCGGGAACCTACCTCACGCCGGGCTCGCCGGTGACCGCCAGCGGTGAAATCCGCGGAACTCCCGCCCGTGCCCCGAAACTTGGTGAACACACCGAGGAGGTTTTGTCTTCGGTCCTCAACCTCAGCGGCGCCGAGATTGCAAAGCTGCACGACCAAGGGCTTGTCGCTTCGCCACGGTGACCCTTCACAGGAAGAATAGCCACGTGACGAGCAGGAACGTCGGGATCAAGATTGCGCCGGACCACAGCATGTAGCCGAAGAACGAAGGCATCTTGACGCCGCTGTCGCGTGCGATGGCGTAGACCATGAAGTTCGGCGCATTCCCGATGTAGGTATTGGCCCCCATGTAGACCGCGCCGAGCGAGATCGCAGTAAGCGTCGGCGCCAACGTCGTCATGAGTTGCTGGGCGTCGCCGCCTGCGAGCTCGAAGAACACCAGATAGGTCGGTGCGTTGTCGAGGAACGATGAGAGCGCGCCGGTGAGCCAGAAGTAGGCGGCGTTGTTCGCGCTGCCGTCGGGGTTTGTCACCATGGCCAGGAGCGGCGCGAGTGCGCCTTGCGCTCCCGCGTGCAGGATCGCAATGACCGGCACGAGGCAGATGAAGATAGCGATGAAGAGAAAGCCAACTTCTTGAATCGGCCCCCAGGTGAATCCGTTCGATTCACGATAAGTACGTGGTGTGAACCACAGCGACGCGAAAGCGGTGCAGAGAAAAATGACGTCCCGCAGGAGATTCTGAACTTCAAGTTGGATATCGCCGATCGGGAAGGCGATGCCGGGCTTCCAATAGGCGCTCATCAGGATCGCTGCGATAACGATCGCGATGAAGACGAAGTTGATCAGGCCGTGCAGACGCAGCGGCGAATCCGGGCTCGGGTCGCGCAGGGCTGGAAGAGGCTTGTCTCGCCTGTAGAGCACCGAGTCGATCACGAAAAACAGCGCGAGAAGCAGCGCTACGACCAGGGTGGTCTCTCGGAACAGGTGTGTGGTTGTCCAGAAGAAGTCCACGCCCTTGAGGAAGCCGACAAATAGCGGCGGATCGCCGAGCGGGGTGAGCGAGCCGCCGATATTCGACACCAGGAAGATGAAGAAGACGACGGTGTGGACGTTGTGCCGGCGCGCGTCGTTGGCGCGGATCAGCGGCCGGATCAGGATCATCGAGGCGCCGGTTGTGCCGACGAGGCTCGCGAAGACCGTGCCGATTGCGAGCATGAGCGTATTGACCGCCGGTGAGCCGCGCAGGTTGCCCGAAAGGTAGATGCCGCCGGCGATCGTATAGAGCGCGAACAACAGCAGAATGAACGGCATGTATTCGAGCAGCAGCGTATGCAGCAGGGCTTGCGTTGCCGCATTGCCGCCGGCGCTCAGGAACAGAGGGATGACGACGCAGGCCGACCAGAATGCGGCGAACTTGCCGAAGTGATGCTCCCAAAGATGCGGGTAGAACAGCGGCCCCGTAGCGATCGACAGCAGGATGCCGACGAAGGGGAGGGCCCACCACAGGGACATCGCGGCGCCGTCGAGGCTTTCGGCTGCCTGCGCAGGTGCGATGCCCCCGGCGCTGAGAAGCGCTGCAGACGCCGCAATCAGGCTCAGGCGGAGAGCCAGTCGCGCCAAAAGGGGGCTCTGAAGACAACCCAGAACCCTGCGCCCCCGCGCCTCGCCGCCCAAACTCATGATTGCCCCTGGAGCCTTTGTCGTTCGTGTTTGAACCGTAAGCAGGCGAACTCGAGAGTCAATGAAGGGGAGGCGATATCCTACTCTTGCGTCCAACGGCCCAGAATGCCTTACAACGCGCATGCCGTTGATCAGGAATGCGACCGTAGGCGACCTCAACACCCTGTGCGCCATTGAGACGCAGGCCTTTGCGACTGACCGGCTCTCGCGTCGCAGTTTCCGCCGGTTATTGGCGTCGCCCTCGGCCGCGGTGATCGTGGCGGAACAGGGCGATCGCGTCGCTGGCTATGCGGTGGTCCTTTTCCGGGCGGCCGCCGACGTCGCGCGCCTCTACTCGATCGCCGTCGCGCGCACCGACCTGAGAACCGGCGCGGGGCGGTTGCTGCTCGCAGCCGCCGAGCAGGCGGCCCAAGCGCGCGGCTGCACGCGAATGCGCCTCGAGGTCCACGAAGCGAACGAGCGGGCAGCCCGCCTCTACGAAGCGGCGGGCTATCGCGCGTTCGGGACGCTGAAGAACTACTACGCCGACGGCGCCGCGGCCGTTCGCTACGAAAGATCGTTGGCAAATCCCGTGCGGCGGTGAACTGCCACATTTCCACCACCAACCGATCTCAGGAGTCGCGGCCGCGAACGATGGCTTACGCCACGCCGCCGCATGCGCCGGCGACCGGCCAAGAGCAGGATGAGGAAAAGTGTGCAACGGTTTTCCGCCCGCATCCCGCTCCAAATATCAAGAATCGATCAAGTTCATGACTTTGGATCGATTCGATCCAAAGTCATCGTGATCTAGGCCTCGAAGGGGCACTCCGATGACCGGCTGGGTCATTCTTGTCGACCAGCCCAAGGATTTTCCGAACGCCGACACCCCTCACAAGGTGATCACGACCAGCGAGTATCTCGCGCGGCCGCGGCTGTTCGATCTTGGGCGTCCAAAGCTTATCAATCTCTCGCGTTCCTACGCCTATCAGTCGAAGGGCTACTACGCCTCGCTGCTGGCGGAAGCGCGCGGCCATCGCGTCGTGCCGACGGTCGAGACGATGCTGGAGCTGCGCGAAGCGAAGCTCTACGAGCGCGCGCTGCCGGAACTGGAGGACGAGCTGAATCGCTGCGCGCGCAATGCCGATAGCTCGAGGGCGAGTTGAAGCTTCTGTTCTGCTTTGGCGTCGCGCGCGACATGCGCTTCGAAGCGTTCGGACGGCTGCTGTTCGATTGGTTCCGTTGCCCCGCGCTCGAAGTGACCGTGGCGCCGGGCGACTGGCTCACTATCGACCGCATCCGTCCACGGACCCTCACGCGGCTGGCGAACGGGGAGGGAGATTTTTTTCGCGAGGCGTTGCACCTTCACACGAAGCGCGAGTGGCGCGAGCCGAAAGCCCGCGCGATGGCCAAATACGACCTCGCGGTCCTGCTCGATCCCAACGAGAAAATGCCGCCGTCGTCCGTCGCTTCGATGAAGCATTTCGCCCGCATCGCCGAGCGCATGTCCGTCGATGTCGAGCCGATCACGCGGCGACAGTTGGACGAGCTTGCGGAATACGACGGGCTCTTCATTCGCGAGACGACCTCGATCGACAATCATACTTATCGCTTCGCCCGACGCGCTTGGCAGGAAGGCATGCCGGTCATCGACGACCCGATCTCGATGATCCGCTGCACCAACAAGGTGTTTTTGATGGAACTCCTGCAAGCCAACCAGGTGCCGACGCCGCCGACGGTGATGCTGGCGGATGTCTCTGACATGCCGCGCGCCATGGATCAGCTTGGCCTGCCTTTGGTGGTGAAGATTCCAGATGGGTCGTTCTCCCGCGGCATCCACAAGGTTTCGACGCCGGGGGAGTTCCGCCGCGTCGCCGATGAGTTGTTCGAGGAAACTGATCTTCTCCTTGCGCAGAAGTTCATGCCGACGGAATACGACTGGCGCGTCGGCGTTCTCTCCGGCGAGCCGCTATTCGTGTGCCAGTACCGCATGGCCCGTGGCCACTGGCAGATCGTCAAACACCGCCCTGACGGCTCCTCGAGCGAGGGCGGTTTCCGCACTTTCGGGCTCGACCAGGCGCCGCGCGACATCATCGACGTCGCCGTGCGGGCCGCGAAGCCGGTCGGCGACGGCTTCTACGGGGTGGACCTCAAGCAGATGCCGGACGGCTCCGTGGTCGTGATGGAGGTCAACGACAACCCTAACCTTGAGCACGGCGTCGAGGACGCCGTGGCAAAGGACGAAGTGTGGGCCAAGCTCTTGAAATGGTTCATCGACCGCTTCGAGCAGTAGGACCGCATATCGCCTTCTTCACCTCCCCTTGAAAAGGGGAGGTCGGCGTGCGGTAGCACGCCGGGTGGGGATCGCGGGCGAGGGAAATGAGGGCGACCCCCACCCCAACCCTCCCCCTTTCAGGGGGAGGGAGTAGCGCATCGCGAAACATCGCCGGTTCCACAAGAGTCTTGGGCGGGTGCATTTCGCGACGCCGGGCTCTGCGCTATACCCCCTGAAATCCATCGA
>JAFKKS010000098.1 GCA_017304555.1 Hyphomicrobiales bacterium | reverse complement strand
TGTGGAGCGACAAAGCCCGCCAAGCGCTCGACGCCGGCCACGCCAAGGGCAAAGCCATTCAGAGAGAGAATGCGCTGTCTGGCATCGGCATTCCCGTGCATCCCGGGGCGGAGAAATTCTATCGTGAGGTCGGCCTCATCAAATGAAGCATGACGTGAGGGACTGAGCACCTTCGTTTCACATCGAGCTGGATTCAGCCCGCTATGACGAGGATCGAAACGGCCGCGCCGGAGCAGCTCAGCAAGCTCGAAGAGAAGTTCGACCCCGAGATCCGTTTTCGGCCTTTGCTGCCCGCTACCGCATTCGTGGTGGCGGGCCTTCTCTTCGCGCTGTCGTGCTTTCACTACTATACGGCAGGCTTCGGGCTGCTGCGGGAGACGACGCACCGCGGCGTGCATATGGCCTTCGTTCTCGGGCTGATCTTCCTCGTCTTCACGGCGCGCCAGAGCGAACAGAACAAACCGCTGGAGAGTCGCTGGTGGAAGCCGGGCGGCATCGCGCTTCCCGATATCGCGCTGAGCATCGGGGCTGTTGCGGCGAGCCTCTACGTTCCTTGGATCTTCAACGATCTCGCGTTCCGCGTCGGCAATCCGCTGCCGATCGACGTTGCGATGGGTACGTTGCTCATCGTCGTCCTGCTCGAGGCGACGCGGCGGTCCGTCGGCATCGCGTTGCCGCTCATTTCGGTCGGGATGATGCTGTATGCCTATTTCGGCCCAAGCTTTCCCGGAATCTTCGTTCACCCCGGCAACAGTTGGGCGGGGATCGTCAACCACCTCTATCTGACCAGTCAGGGCATATACGGCATCGCCATCGGCGTCGTCGCGACTTACGTCTTCCACTACGTTCTGTTCGGCGTGCTGGCGACGCGTATCGGCCTCGGCAAACTGTTCATCGACCTCGCCTCGGTGGTCGCCGGCCGCTTCGCAGGCGGCCCCGCGACGATCTCGATCTTCGGCTCCGCGCTGTTCGGCATGATTTCTGGCTCGTCGATCGCGAACACGGTGACGGTCGGCTCGCTGACGATCCCGGCGATGATCCGGCTCGGCTATCCGAAGCACTTCGCGGCGGCCGTGGAATCGACGGCGTCGACAGGCGGGCAGATCACGCCGCCGATCATGGGCGCAGCCGCGTTCTTGATGGTCGAGTTCCTCAACATTCCCTACCAGACCGTCATCATCGCCGCGATCGTGCCGGCGTTCATGCATTTCTTCGGCGTCTTCATGCAGGTGCATTTTGAGGCGAAGCGCACCGGCATGCGCGGCCTCACGCGGGAGGAGTTGCCGGATGTGCGTGCCGTTCTCGCCAAGGACTGGCCGACCGTCATTCCGCTTGTCGTTCTGCTCGTCGTGCTGTTCTCCGGCTATACGCCGTATCTCGCCGCCTTCTGGGGCATCACCGGCTGCATCCTGATCGGCATCGTCCGCCGCACCATCGCGGCGTTGATTTTTCTGGCCGTCGTCTGCGGTGCAGCCGTGTTCGGGTTTCTCGCGCAACCCGGCGTTCCGTCATCAATCCTGGCGATCGTCGCAGCGGCCTGCGCATGGCGCGTCTGGCAGACGGAGGAGGGGCGTCATGCCGCTCTCGATGTGCTCGACGCTTTCGTCGTCGGTGCGAAGTACGCGATTTCAGTCGGAGCGGCCGCCGCGACTGTCGGCATCATCGTCGGCGTCGTGACGCTGACCGGCGTCGGGTTCAAGATCTCCTACATCGTCACGACGACCGCGAGCGAGCTCGCGATCTGGGTGTCGACGTGGCTGCCGGCGTTTCTGGCGAGCCAGCAAGGCGTCACTTTGTTCTTCACGCTGCTGTTCACGGCGATCGTGTGCATCCTGCTGGGGTGCGGCATTCCGACGACACCGACCTACATCATCATGGTGTCGGTTGCGGCGCCGGCGCTCGGCATGCTCGGCATCCAACCGATCGTCGCGCACTTCTTCGTCTTCTATTACGGCGTGCTTGCGGATATCACGCCGCCGGTTGCGCTTGCGGCCTATGCCGGCGCGTCGATGGCAGGCGCCGATCCTTTCCGCACGGGCAATACGGCGTTCCGCCTGGCGCTTGGAAAGGCGCTGGTGCCCTTCGTCTTCGCATTCACGCCGTCCATGTTGATCATGGTCAACGGCTTCAGCATCGTCGATTTCTTCACGGCGACGATCAGTTGCATGCTGGGAATCTTCGTCTTATCGGCCGCGTTCGCTGGCTATGTGCTGGCACCGCTGTCGATATGGGAACGGTGGCTCTGCGTCTTGGCGGCATTGCCGATGATGGCGCCGGGCATAGCGTCGACCCTCATCGGCTTAGTGCTCGCGTCGCCGGTCGTTTTGCGGCAAGCAAGCGCGGCACTTGCCACGCGCCGGCTGCAAAGCGGTGTTTCCCCTGTTCGTGGATCATGATGTCTGATCCGTTTCCACTCGAACCATCCTTGTGGGCCGCGACGGCTCCGCCTGCGCCCCCGACGCCCCCGTTGTCGGAATCGGTGAATTGCGACGTCTGCGTCATCGGCGGCGGCTATGCGGGATTGTCGACGGCGCTGCATCTGGCCGAGCGTGGCGTTTCGACCGTCGTGCTGGAGGCGAAGGAACCGGGCTATGGCGGCTCCGGCCGCAATGGCGGACAAGTCATTCCGGGCCTTAAATACGACCCGGATGAGCTCGAGGCGAAGTTCGGCCCCGAGCGTGGCGCGCGCCTCTTGCGATTTGCCGGCAGCACGACGGACGCCGTCTTTCACCTGATCATCAAGCATCGCATGGACGTGCCGCATATCCGCAGCGGCTGGATTCAGGGCGCACATGCGCCGGCGAGTGTGGATGAGGTGCGCCGGCGCGCCGAGCAGTGGGCGCGGCGCGGCGCACCGGTGGAGTTCCTCGACAAAGCGGAGACGGAGCACCACCTTGGCACGTCGCAGTACTTCGCGTCGTGGATCGATCGGCGTGCCGGCGCGATCCAACCGCTTGCGTTCGCGCGCGGTCTTGCCAAGGCCGCGATCGCGGCGGGCGTACGGGTCTACGGCAATACGCCGGCGACCGGCCTGTTTCGTGATCGGGGCAAATGGATCGTCGAGACTGCAGCGCGCGCACGCGTGGCGGCGGATCGCGTTGTCATCTGCACGAACGCTTACACGGGCGCGTTGTGGGGTGGCGTGCGCGAGACCGTCATTGCGCCGAACTCGTATCAGATCGCAACCGAGCCGCTATCGGACAATATCCGAAAATCGATCCTGCCGTTCGGGCACGTGTCTTCGGATGCGCGAAAGCTTTTGCTTTATTTTCGGCTCGATCATCAGGGGCGCCTGTTGCTGGGTGGGCGTGGACCGTTCCGTGAGCCAAAGGGGCCTGATGATTGGGCGCACCTTGATCAAATGCTGCTGCGGTTGTTTCCGCAGGCGAAGGGCGTGAAGATCGATTATCGCTGGTGCGGGCGCGTCGCGGTCACGCGTGACTTTCTCCCACACCTGCATGAACCGGCGCCGGGGCTGCTAATCGATATAGGCTGCATGGGGCGAGGCGTTGCGCTGCAGACGGCGTTGGGGCGCACCTTTGCCGAGTACGTCGCGACCGGCAACGAAGACGCGCTGCCGCTTCCGCGCTCGCGCATCAAGCCGATCCCCTTTCAC
>JAFKKS010000097.1 GCA_017304555.1 Hyphomicrobiales bacterium | reverse complement strand
AGTGAGCAGGATGACGAAAAATGCGGTCCATCGCCCTGTCAACCATGTGACGGGCTCCAGTCCAAGGCCCTGGAGTGCGGCGTTCACGACGCCGAACTGATCGTTGAACATCCACCGCACCATGATTGCAGCAATCACAGGCGCGACCAGCGCCAGCATGAAACGGGTCCTCTCGTTCATTCCAAGGAAAGTACTGCGCGTCACGATTGCGTCCGTAAAAAGCAAAGCATTGACAAGTCATGCCCGGAAACAGGTCCGGGCATGACAGTTGTACGTCAACAAAGGTGGCCTTGCCGCCGGCACATTGCCGGCGAAACAACGCTCAGTTCCCCATCGCCGACTGATGGATCTTGTCCTTATGTGCAGCGAGCACCTTCGAGATATCCTCCCGCTTTCCGCCCATGGCTTCGATCACCATATCGGAATAGGCTTTGTGCACGGCCGGCCACTCGGGGAAATAGTATGCCGAATGCGCTAGCGGCTTCTGGTCGAAGACAGCATGCTTGAGTTCGGCGAACACCGGATCTTGCTGCGCAATCTTCGGCCACAGCTTGATGTTCGGGGGCGGTCCACCGGTCTTCTTCCACATTTCGATCTGCCCGGCTTCGTCGTTGAGCATGGCGCCGAGCATTTCCTTGGCGAGTTTCTTATGCTCTGCCGACGCGCCCTTCGGGATCGCCCAGCCCCAGATCTCGTTCCACGACGTCGGCTTGTCGCCGCGCGGACCAACCGGGAACGGCGCCATTCCGACCTTTCCGGCAATCTTCGAGCGCTTCGGATCGTTGAATTCGCCGTAATGGGTCGAGTCGATCAATGTGAAGGCTGCATCGCCCGCCATGAAGATGGCGTTCGATTCATTACGCGTATAAGCGCTCATGCCGGGTGGGCTGATCTTGTTTTTGTGCAGCGCATCCCACCAAAATTCGACGATCTCTTGGTGGCAAGGCTCGGTCACCGCCGGTTCGAAATTCGCCGCTTTGAGCTTCTCATAATTGCGCTCGAACAGCGGCTTGAGGATGTCACACTTGTTCGACCACATGGTCCACCAGAACGTGAACCAGGTGTTGTTCATCGCCATCGGTCCGGCAAAGCCCCACTTCACCTTGCCTTCTTTCTGGAGCTTCTGACTGACTGCCACCAGTTGGTCGAAGGTCTTTGGAACCTCCTTTTCAGTCATCAGATCCTTGCGATAGAAAAAGGTACCGACCGTGTGCGCCATCGGAACGACGGTGGGCTTATTGTCATCATTCGCGAAAGCCTCAAGCACCCATGGATCCGTATTCTCCATGCCCTTGACGTCATCAGTCGCTTCGACCCACTTCTTCCAGAGCTGGCCCCAGTCATCGTTGTGCCAGATGACATCGAACTGATCGTTTCCAGAGGTCAGTGTCGACGTGACCTTCTCCCTGAACACGCTGTACGCCATCGGAACACGCGTAAGCTTGACGTTGTGGGCTTTGGCCCACTTGTCCATCATATCGAGCGACGCCTCCTGAATCGGATGCTTCATATACCCGACTTTGAGCTCGGTCTGCGCCGACGCAGCACCTGTCGCGATCACAGCGCTCGCCAAGCCTGCAACGGCAAGGCGAGCGATTGGTCTAATACATATTGGGATCATTTGTCCTCCCCACCCTCAATACGGCGATGCGTTATTTCTCCGCATGCCCCTTGGCCATTTCACACGTTTCGCAGATCGATACAACCCCAAGCGGGACATGCGTCAATCCGTCCGCCCCACCGGTTTAATGACGCTGCGGTGCACACATTTCAGCCGTGAGCCGCCCTCTCTTTAGAGGGCCGCCGAACCTGTTTCACTCCCCTCCGGCAGCGGGGCGCCGAGGCTTTGCATCAGCCGATTGGCCCACCCGAACATCGCGACGGCGTGCGTGAGGTCGAGGACTTCGAGGTCCGAAAGCCCCTGTGCCCGCAGCGGCGCAAGATCGGCCGCCCCGATCGACGCCGGGTCGCGCGTCAGCTTCGCCGCATAGTCGACGATCGCCCTGCGGCGCGTGTCGAGTTTCGCCTCAACGCCATCGGCGTGAATGCGCGCCATCACCTCCGGCTCTTTCGTCAGATCGACGAAGCGCTTCGCATGCACCGAGGCGCAGTAGGCGCAGCCGTTGATGCGCGACGCGGTGACGGCGCCCAGTTCCCGCTCCGCCCGCGGCAACCCTTTCGCGCCGAACATGATGCCGTTGTAGAGCGGCGAGCGCTCGCTCAACGCTTCCGGATCATGCGCCAGAACGAGGGAATAGGCGCCGACCGCACGGCTCGATGGCGTGATCTTCAACGCGTCGCGCTGCCCCGCCGTCGCCTTGTCGAGATCGACCGGTTCGATCCATGGGCTCCATTCGAGTTCGCCTTTCGTGAAATCGCGCATCGGCTTGCTCATCGTGCCTCCCGCAGCATGCGCAATCCCGCCAGCACGCGGGATTGAAAATTGACGTAAGCGATGAGTTGCGACAGCGACACGATCGCATGATCGGACAAGCCGACGGCGCTGAGCGCCTGAAGGTCGGAGGGTTGCGCGGACTCAGGCTCCTTCGTCACACGATCGACATGGGCGATGATGGTTGCCCAGCGCTTGTCTCTCGACACTTCCCCGTCCGACACGCGCTCCGCCAAGGTTTCGCTTGGATCAAGCGCGTGCAGCCGCTCGCGGTAGTGCGCGATGAGGATCTCGTCGCGCAGGCCCAGCGCGACCTGCAACGCCGCGGCCGCACGCTCTGCCGGAACAAACCCTCCGTCGTCCTTGGGACGGAAAATCGCGTCATCGCTGCCTTGCATATGCGCGACGACATCGGGACGCTGCCGGCGCAACGCCGCAAGTGGTGAGTCAGGAGAAAGCCCCGCCAATTGATCGAGGACATCGGCGTCTGAGTCACTCATGACTTCGCCTCCGCGGATACGGGCTGGGCATAGAAAGCCTCCACGTTTTGGTCGAGGACATAGTCGTCCTCGTAGACTTCCGGATCGTCCCAGTTCTGCAGACGCCGGAACGTGTTGTCGAACTCCTCGGCGAACAACGCGCCCGCGACCCCTTCCGCCACGCGCTCCGCACCGGCGCTGATGCCGGGCACATCGCCGGTGATCGGACCGTGGCTGGCGAAGGCAGGGAATGTGAAGCAGTAGATGCGCTCGACCCACGGCGCCTTCCCCGGCTCCTTCTCGAGGAATTCGAAGTGCGGACCGACGAACGGGTGATCTCCCGGAAAATAATCGTCGTCATCCGGCTTGAAACGATCGCGCCAGAGCGCGACGTGTGGCGCAAGCGCTGCGAACTCCGGCCGCTGGCTCCAATCGACCGTGAACCCGGTCGCGAAGATCAGGAAATCGAAAGCCAGGCGGCCGCGCGTCGTATCGAGAACGACGCGGCCGTCCTCGATCGCCACGGCTTGCGGCGTGCATTTGCTGATGATCGTGAAGTTCGGATGCCGCGAGCAGCGCAGCATCGAGCCGTGCGGCGGCGGAATCCCCTGCCCCTCGATATAACGGACGATCGCGAGGCGCTGCGCCGGCGTCAGGCGAGAAAAACCGACCCACACGCCGGGGCTGCCGATGCCCTTCCCTTTGTTGACGCGCGGAATATCGGCGCGGCGCGCCATCATGGCGACGCGGGCG
>JAFKKS010000096.1:2761-6394 GCA_017304555.1 Hyphomicrobiales bacterium | reverse complement strand
AGAGGTGAAACGGAGCAAGCTTCCAGTCCTCGTCATGCCCGCGCTTGTCGCGGCCATAACGGTTTCCT
This sequence comes from Hyphomicrobiales bacterium, assembly GCA_017304555.1. Taxonomy (GTDB): domain Bacteria; phylum Pseudomonadota; class Alphaproteobacteria; order Rhizobiales; family Xanthobacteraceae; genus JAFKKS01. The sequence continues at coordinate 6,326 of JAFKKS010000096.1, read as the reverse complement.
CTCCTCCGTCATTCCGGCCGAGCGTAGCGAGAGCCGGAACCCAGACTCCTCAACCAAGCGAGGGAATACGGCAGGCCGTCATTGGCGTTAAATCCTTGCCGCTCCGCTTACCCCCACTCGACAGCATGATGATTCTGGGTTCCGGCTCGCGGCGGCTTTGCCGCCTTTGCCGGAATGACGGGCCTCCTCTCCCTCCCCCTGAAAGGGGGAGTGGGGCACCCCACCGCGCTGGCGCGATGGGGACCCCCGGTCGGGGTGGGGGTCGTCTTCGTCTTGCTCTCCCGCGATCCCCACCCGGTTTGCTCCGCAAACCGACCTCCCCTTTTCAAGGGGAGGTGAAGGACGTCGGGTACGCGTCTCCGCTGAAGCCCCGCAACTTTTTGGCCACAAAGCCGTTAAGTCCCCGGTATCACAGGGCTTTGCATGCGCATCGGTGATCTCGTCCGCCGGCTTCCGTGGCCGGTGCTGCTGTCGGCGATGACGGTCGGGCTCGTCGCCGCGCGTACGCGGCCGCCCGCCGTGGAGCGGGTCAACGCGGCGGACGACCATGCGCCGAGCATTCCGCATGTCGTGGTCGAACCGCGCTGGCTGCAGCGGGAGCGCGCGGCGCAGCGCGGGCGCGGCCGGCGGGCGGACACGCCCTGGCAGATCCCCTGGCGCGGCTGGCAGGACATCCTGCTGCGCGTCTACGACAACGTCACCAATCATCGCCTGCTCGCCGTCGCCGGCGGCATCGTGTTCTTCTCGCTGCTCGCGATCTTCCCGGGCATCACGGCGCTCGTCTCGTCCTACGGGCTGTTCGCGGATGTCGGCACGATCAGCAATCATCTCTCGGCGCTGTCCGACCTGATGCCAGCGGGCGCGTTCGCGATCGTGCAGGGCGAAGTGCAACGCATCGTCGCCAAAGGCGGCGGCCAACTCACGGCGGCCTTCGCCTTCGGTCTCGCGCTCGCCTTCTGGAGCGCGAACGCCGGGATGAAGTCGCTGTTCGACGCGCTCAATGTCATCTACGAGGAGAAAGAGAAGCGCAGCTTCCTCTGGCTCAACGTCGTCTCCTTCACGTTCACGCTCGGCGCCTTCGCCGTCGTCGTGCTCGCGGTCAACGCCGTCGTCGTGTTCCCGCTAGTGCTCGCCTATCTCGGCGTTAACGCCACCGACCCTTGGCTCATCCGCTTCTTCCGCTGGCCGATCCTGTTCGCGACGATCGTGATCGGGCTCGCGCTGCTTTACCGTTACGGTCCGAGCCGGCGCAACGCGCGTTGGCGCTGGGTGAGCGTCGGCAGCGTGTTCGCGGCGACGACCTGGATCATCGTTTCGCTCGGCTTCTCCTACTATCTCGCGCGCTTCGCCAATTACGACGCGACCTACGGTTCGCTTGGCGCGGTGATCGGCCTGATGATGTGGATGTGGCTCTCGGCGATCGTGATCCTCGCCGGCGCCGAGCTCAACGCCGAGATCGAGCACCAGACAGCGCGCGACACGACCGAAGGCCGCGACAAGCCGCTCGGCGCACGCGGCGCCACCATGGCCGACACCGTCGGCGCCGCGAAGTCTTGAGCTGTCATTCCGGGGCGCGGCACCGATCTCGGGTTTAACCGAGATCGGCAGTTTAAGCGCACAAGTCGGCAACAGCCGACTTGTGCTGTCCGCGAGCCCGGAATCCATAATCCCTGCTGCTGCGTATGGATTCCAAACTGCCGCCTTCGGCGCCAATCCGGAATGACAAACAGGGACTCATGCCGGCGCATTTTTCAGGTTATGGTTTCAACCCCCGCCGGACGCCGTTTAAAGGCCATGCCAAATCCGCCACCGCGATCAAGCCGACTGCCGCGACCGATCCGCATCGTCATGGGCCGGCCACGGCTGTTCACATCGCTCGCCATCGGCTTTCTGACTTTTCTGATCTTGTCGTTCACGCGGATCGGCGTCGTCACCGCGGCGCTGCTCGGCTGGAACGTGTGCATCGTGCTCTATCTCACGTTCGCGTTCGGCCTGGCGCGCCGCTCGGAAGGTGAGGACATCCGGCGCCGCGCGAGGCGCGAAGACGACGGCAAAATCGCGGTGCTGATCCTCACGGCCGTGGCGGCCTTTGCGAGCCTTGGCGCGATCTTCGCGCTGCTCGGCACCGGCGGCGCGACGCGGCAACCTGGGCAGCTCGTCATCGCCACGTTGACGATCGTGCTGTCATGGGCGTTCACGCACACGACGTTCGGACTGCATTACGCGCATGAGTACTACGACGAGAAGAGCAAAGAAGGCGGCCTCGAATTTCCCGGCAATGCGACCTCCCCCGACTACTGGGATTTTCTCTACTTCTCGTTCGTTATCGGGATGTGCGCGCAGGTGTCCGACATAACGGTCAGCGCCCGCCCGATCCGGCGCACCGTCTTCGCCCATTCGGTGATTGCTTTTTTCTTCAACGCCGCGCTGCTGGCGCTGACGGTGAACATCGCCGCGAGCGCGCTCGCGGGTTCCCCAGGTTAGGTTTGTGGGACGGCGTCGCGGTGCCGCCTGCGGCGACAAACAGAGAGAGTGTGGAGGCCCAGCCTGGAGTCGAACCAGGTTGAAGATCTTGCACGACCTTTGCGTCGCCGTTCCGCCACCGGGCCGATGGCACTCTATTCCATCACGCCCACGTGATGGCAGCGGGATACAAACGAACGGTTAATAGCCACACATTTTTCGCACTGCGGTAGAAAACGGCGGCCTCTTTAAGCGGGCCGCGCCGTGAAGGTCATGCGATGCGGGTTATGGCCGATATTGCCCGGCGCGCGGGCGACGGCAAAGCCGGCATAGACAAGCCGCTGCAGCATCGCGGCCTCGTCGTAATGCGCAAGGCCAAGGCGGCCGCGCAGCTTGCGATAATCGGAGAAGACGGTGCGCACGAGGCCGGCGACGGCGGGGATGAAGAAACCTTGGCGCCAGGCGAACTGCAACAGCGCGGCGGCGTCCGACGTCGCCGGCACTGCCGGCGGAATGACATCGCCGACCACCAACAATCCGTCCGGCGCCAGCAGACGGCGGAACAGCGCCAGCAATCCGTCGAGTTCTTCCGGCGCGAGATACTGCGCGACCGACATCAGCACGATGAGATTGAACGAACCGTTGGGGAACGCGTCGATCTCTTCCGGCGAACGCACGGTGATGTTGTCGGTCGACGCGAAGCGTTGCGCGAGATGTTCGCGCACGCTCGGCGCCGCGTCGCAGAGCGTCAGCCGCGCGCATGCGGCGGCGATGCGATCGGCATGCAGCGCCTCGCCGCAACCATAGTCGAGCACGGCGGCGTCGGGAGAAGGGACGTAAGCGCGCACGTCGTCGGCGATGGCGCGGTAATGCACGTCACGATGGCGCGCGCTGACGTAAATGCTGTTCGGCGCATTCCAGAACGCCACCCACTCGCGCATTGTTCGATCCTGTCTTGTGCGCGGCGACTATAGCGACGCAGCGCGCCCGCGCCACCCTCTCCGCTCGTCCCCGCGAAAGCGGGGACCCAGGACCAAGCATTCTGGATTCCCGCTTGCGCGGGAATGAGCGGAGCTAGATGGAAGCGCGAAAACTCTCAACC
>JAFKKS010000096.1:0-2746 GCA_017304555.1 Hyphomicrobiales bacterium | reverse complement strand
CGCCCACAGCTTCACCAGCGGGCCATCGGCGCCGAACAGCGGATCGGTCTGCGGCGGCGGCACTTGCGGAATCGTTGCGCGCGCCTTCGCATGCTCCGCCGCGCTGCCGCGACAGAGATCGTATGTTCCTTGCGGTGGATAGGCGCCGACGACGAGCAGATCAGAGCTTGACGACAGCTTCTGATGCCCGGTGCCGGCGGGCAGCACCGCGACGTCGCCGGCCGCGATCTCCAACACCTCACCACCGTTGCCGCCGAAGCGCACCTTCGCCGTGCCGCGCGCGATGCCGAGCACTTCGTGGATTTGCGAATGGTAATGCACGAAATCGAAGATGCCGTTGCGCCAGCTCTCGCCCCATCCGTTGTCGGCGAAGCGCTGCTCGAACACGGCTGCGGGATCCTTCGCGCCGGAAAGGTCGACGGCGGATTTGTAGACGAGAAACGGCAGCCGATTGTTCGGGATCGCACCGTCGTCGGCAAAGCGGAACGTTTTCGGCGTGATCGGTTTCGCGGTCATGATCATCTCCCGCGCCGGAAGCAAACGCGACGGCCTTTCGGCCGGCACCTGAAAGGGGGAGGTCGGATCGCGGAGCGATCCGGGTGGGGGTCGGGAACGGGTGAACGAAGGCGACCCCCACCCCGACCCTCCCCCTTTCAGGGGGAGGGAGTCTCCGCCTCACGCCTTGCGTGCGCGCATCGCGTCGCGGAAGCGCTCGAAGAGATAGCGGCTGTCGCGCGGGCCGGGCGACGCCTCCGGGTGATACTGCACCGAGAACACCGGCTTATCTTTCAGCGCGATACCCGCGTTGGAGCCGTCGAACAGCGAGACATGCGTCTGCTCGACGCTATCGGGCAGGCTCGCGGCGTCGAGCGCGAAGCCGTGATTCATCGAGGTGATCTCGACGGCACCGGTGGAGAGATTTCTTCATCGTCTTGCCGCCGAGCGCGATGCCGAGCATCTGATGCCCAAGGCAAATGCCGAAGATCGGCGTGCCCGAGTCGACCAGCTTCTTAAGCTCCGGCGCGACGTATTCGCCGGTCGCCGCCGGATCGCCCGGACCGTTGGAGAGGAAAATCCCGTCCGGCTTCATCGCCAGCACATCTTCGGCCGATGTCGTCGCGGGAACGACGGTGACCTTGCAGCCGTTCATCGCCAGCAGGCGCAGAATGTTGCGCTTGATGCCATAATCGAGCGCGACGACGTTGAACTCAGACGTCTCCTGGCGGCCGTAGCCCTGCCCCCATTCCCACGGCGTCTCGTCCCAATGGAAGCGCTGCGCGCTCGTCACCATCGGCACGAGGTCCATGCCGACGAGGCCCGGCCATTCGCGCGCCTCCTTCTTCAGCGCCTCGATGTTGAACTGCCCGGACGGCTCGTAAGCGATCACCGCGTTCGGCATGCCCTTCTCGCGGATGAGGCGGGTGAGCGCGCGGGTGTCGATGCCGGAGAGGCCGACGACGCCGCGCCGCTTGAGCCATTCGTCGAGGTGGCGCGTGGCGCGGTAGTTCGACGGGTCGGTCACCGCGGCGCGCAGGATGATGCCGCGCGCGCCCGGCGTCGCCGCCAGGCTCATCGTCTCGATGTCGTCCTCATTGGTGCCGACGATGCCGACATGCGGGAAGGTGAAGGTGATGATCTGCCCGGCATAGGAGGGGTCGGTGAGGATCTCCTCATAGCCGGTCATGGCGGTGTTGAAGCACACCTCGCCGACCGCCTGGCCGGTAGCGCCGAGGCCATAGCCTTCCAGCACGGTCCCGTCCGCCAGGACGAGCCGAGCCGTAGTCACAGGATCGCTCCAGGACGTCGAAGATTGTTCGTTGGTCATGGCCACAGTAGATAGGCGCGTGCGAACGCCGCGTCAAAACGCGGCGATCGTCCATTCAAGGATATTTTCCGCGCCTTCCCGTCCCGCAGGAGCCGATGACCTCGATTGCCGCCTATGCCGGCGCCGCGCTTGCTGAAATCGCCGGATGTTTCGCGTTCTGGGCGTGGCTGCGGCTCGACCGGTCGCCGCTGTGGCTTCTGCCCGGGCTCGCCAGCCTCGCCCTGTTCGCCTATCTGCTGACCCTCTCGGAGGCGCCGGCGGCCGGGCGCGCCTATGCCGCTTACGGCGGCATCTATATCGTCGCCTCATTGCTATGGTTATGGCTCGCGGAGGGCGTGAAGCCCGACCGCTGGGATGCCGCCGGCGCCCTTATATGTCTCGCGGGCGCGTCACTGATTCTCTTTGCGCCGCGCGCCGCCTCATGAAAGGACTGCCATGCTCCGCGACAGCATCAACGACGGCCTGAAAGCGGCCATGAAAGCCAAGGACGAGCGCCGCGTCTCGACGCTGCGCATGGTCAATGCCGCCATCAAGAACGCCGATATCGAGGCGCGCACCGGCAAGGGGCCGCTCACCGATGAGGACCTGCTGGGCCTGATGCAGAAGATGATCAAGCAGCGGCAGGAGTCGGTCGAGCTCTACGAGAAGGGCGGCCGCCCCGAACTCGCCGCACAGGAGCGCGAGGAGATCGCGATCATCCAGAGCTTCCTGCCGGAGCAGATCTCCGACCTCGAAGTGAAGGCGGCGATCGGCGACATCATCGAGGAGCTTGGCGCCACCAGCATCAAGGACATGGGCAAGGTGATGGCGGCGCTCAAAGCCGCCTATGCCGGGCGCATGGACTTCGCCAAGGCGAGCGGCCTGGTGAAGGAACTGCTGACGGGCAAGTGAGGCGCGCGAAGAACCCTCTCCCCTTGTGGG
>JAFKKS010000095.1 GCA_017304555.1 Hyphomicrobiales bacterium | reverse complement strand
CAAAGCCTCATCGAGAGCATGATGACTCTGGGTTCCGGCTCGCGGCCGCTGCGCGGCCTTGGCCGGAATGACGGCCAAACCCGGCCATAACGACGAAATGTCGATCCGGCGCATCCCCTCACCAACGCGGTGAGGTCAGCACGCGCCCTGGCGAGGGCGTTGCAGGCTCACTCGGTGTCGACGGTCGGACTCCCTTCGTAGATTCGACCGATTCAAATTTATTGACGGCCTCCGCACATTTGATATTTTGCAAAATGTAAGATGAGTGAGGGCGGCCGTGACTGACGACACCCACACCCCCCAACCGGTCTTTCGGACCAAGCGCGAGGCAGCGCTCGACTCGCTGCGCAGCGCCATCCGCTCCGGGCGCTACGCGCCCGGGCAACCGCTGCGTCAGATTCAGCTGATGAAGGATTTGGGGCTCGGCTCGACGCCGGTCCGCGAAGCCGTGCTGGAGTTGCTTGCGCGCGGCGTGCTCGTCCAGGAAAGCCATCACACCGTTCGCGTCGCAGAACTCGATCTCGACAAGCTGCGCGCCGTTTACCGCACGCGCGCGCTGTTGGAGACGGAGGCGGCGCGGCTCGGAACGGCGAAGATTTCCGACAACGCCGTCGAGACGATGCGCCAGTTGCTCGAGCGCATGATCGAGACGAAGCGCGCGGGCGACATCGAGGCGGCGCAACGAGCCGACTACGAGTTCCGCCGCCTTCTCTACGCCGCGGCGGAAAATCCCGTCCTTCTCGATTTCATCGACCAAGCCTGGAACCTGTTCCCCGGCAGCATTCTCTGGAACATCCCCGGGCGCATCGCGCAATCGATCAAGGAACACCGCGGCATCTTCGATGCGGTGCGCCGGCGCGATCCGACGGCGGCGGCTTACGCCATCGAAAACCACCTTCTCAACGCGCTCGCCGCGCTGGAGGCGCACATCGCGTCCTTCTCGCGACGGTCGGGAAACGCTCGCCCTCAAACCTGAAGGCTCACGGTCATGTCTCAGACGTCTGACGCAAATCCTCAAGCGGCGAACGCAGCGAAGGAGGCGGACCTTCTGGCGAAGGCCGCGCAATATTCCTTCCGCGCCCGCATGGACAAGAAGACGAACGAAGGCCCCGTTTTCGAGCGAGCGTCGGGTTCCGTCGTCTGGGATGTGAACGCCAAGGAATATCTCGATTTCAATTCCGGCCAGATGTGCTCGGCGCTCGGCCATAACCATCCGACGATCACCGCGGCGATCAAGATGGCGTGCGAGACGATGCTGCACGCGCATTCGAGCCACTACAACGTGCAGGAGATCACGCTTGCCTCGCGCCTCGGCGCGCTGATGCCGGACCCGCTGCAGAAGAGCCTGTTCGGTGAGTCGGGCGCCGACGCCAATGAAATGGCGATGATGATCGCGCGCAAATATACGGGCGGCTACGAGATCGCGAGCCCGCATATCAGTTTCCATGGACTATCCGACGCGACGCGCGCGGTGACGTTCTCCGGCTGGCACGCGGGTCACGGACACCTGCCGGGCGGCACCTTCGCGATCGTCGCGCCGTATTGTTATCGCTGTCCGCTGTCGCAGACGTTTCCGGGCTGCGAATTTGCGTGTCTCAAGACGAGCTTCGCGCTGCTCGACGCGCAGACGACGGGGCGCCCCGCCGCCGTCATCACCGAACCGCTGTTCAGCGCCGGCGGCGTCATCGAGCCGCCGCCCGGCTGGCTCAAGGCGCTGCAGCAGATGTGCCATCAGCGCGGTATGTTGTTGATCGTCGACGAAGAGCAAACGGGGCTCGGCAAGCTCGGCCAGATGTTCGGCTTCGAGTCGGAAGGCATCGTGCCCGACATCGTCACGGTGGCGAAGCATTTCGGTGGCGGCGTCGGCGTGAGTGCGGTGACGACCACGGCCGCGATCGAAGACAAGGTGGTTTCGGAAGGCTATGCCGCGACGCATTCGCACGCTAACGATCCGCTGATCTGTGCAGCCGGCATCGCGAGCCTCGACGTCATCGAGCAGGAAGACATCCCGCAGAAGGCGCGCAAGATCGGCAAGCATATACGCGAACGTCTCGAAGCGCTGCAGCAGCGCTACGAAATGATCGGCGACGTGCGCGGCCGCGGACAGTTGATCGGCGTCGAACTGGTGCGCGACCGGCACAGTAAGGAGCCGGCAACCGACGAGGGCCGCGCCATCGGCAAATACTGTTTCGACAACGGGCTGATCTTCTCGCTGCGGCGTAACGGTAGCGTGCTGCGTCTCGTTCCGCCCGCGACGACGACGGAAGGTCAAATCGATTCCGCGATGGATCTTCTCGGCAAGGCGATCGAATCCGTCGCGCCCAAGCGTGGCGCGGCCAGCGCCGTCTGACTTCGGCCCCGAAAGCAACAAGACAAGCGGGCGGCACAACGCCCGCACCATTCCGGCATCACGGACAAAGGGAGAGGTGTGTGATGAGATTCAAATTCAAGATCGTATTGGCTGCGGCGCTTGCAACCATGCTCGCGTCCCACGGCGGCGAGGTCTGGGCGCAGTCGGCGCGTCTCGATGTCGTCAAGGCGCGCGGGACCTTGCGTTGCGGCGTCAACCCGAATTTCGCCGGCTTCGCGCTGCCGGACAAGGCGGGCCAATGGCACGGCTTCGACGTCGACATGTGCCGCGCCGTCGCTGCGGCGGTCTTCGGCGATGCGAAGAAGGTGCAGTATGTGCCGCTCACCGCGAAGGATCGCTTCACCGCTTTGCAGGCCGGCGATATCGACATGCTGGCGCGCAACGCCAGTTGGACGCTTGGTCGCAATACCAAGCTCGGCGTCAATTTCGTCGGCACGAATTTCTACGACGGTCAGGCGTTCATGGTGCGCAAGGACGCCAACATCAAGAGCGCCAAGGATCTCGACGGCGCCAGCATCTGCACCATCTCGGGAACCGACACGGAGCGCAACCTTGCCGATTTCTTCGGCAGCCGGAAGATGAAGTTCTCGTCGGTCTCATACGAGAACGCCGACAACGTCAGCGACGCTTATTTCAACAAGCGCTGCGACGCGTTCCTCAATGACCGCTCGCAACTCGCGGCTGTTCGTTCGATTGCCGCCGATCCGAATAGCCATATGATTTTGCCGGATGTCGTCAGCAACGAGCCGCTATCGATCTCGGTGCGCAGCGGCGACGATGCGTGGGCGAACGTCGTGCGCTGGAGCTTCTTCGCCATGATCTGGGGCGAGGAGTTGAACCTGACGGCCAAGACGATCGACGCCACGGTTGCGAGCAGTCAGAATCCGAGCGTTTTGCGTTTCGCGGGGAAGTCCGAAGACATGGGCGCGATGCTTGGTCTCGACCGCGCGTGGGCGGTCAACATCATCAAGCAGGTCGGAAACTACGCCGAGAGTTACGAGCGCAATATTACGCCGCTTGGACTTGACCGCGGTCTCAACCGTCTGTGGCGCGACGGCGGCCTGCTGATCGCGCCGCCGATCCGTTAACGCGGCGCGTCACCTCCCCTTGAAAAGGGGAGGTCGGATCGCGTGAGCGATCCGGGTGGGGATCGTGCGCGTAGGGAACGAAGACGACCCCCACCCTGACCCTCCCCCTTTCAGGGGGAGGGAGCAGAAGAAATGCGTGATGGGCCGGGCTCGTCCCGGCCATCCACGTCTTTCTTGCATTATCGAAA
>JAFKKS010000094.1 GCA_017304555.1 Hyphomicrobiales bacterium | reverse complement strand
GGACTGGATTTCCAGCTGCAGGGTGTTCATGTCCTTGTCGCGGATGGGCAGGGCGGCCAGCTGTCCTTCGCGCACCAGCTTGCGGATGGGCAGCGCGGCCGAGAAGCCGATGCCGTCGCCGGACATCACGAAACACAGCAGGGCGCTGATGGAGTCCGCCGCCAGGGTCGGCTCCAGCAGCACGTTGCGGCGGCTGCAGCAGGCATCGATCAGGCGCCGCATGGTGATGTTCTTCTGCGGCATGGCCAGCGGATACGGAGCCAGCTCCGACAGGCTGACCTGCTTGCGATGAGCCAGCACATGGTCCGGCCGCATCACCGCCATGATGGGCGCGCGTTGCGCGAACTCGACCTTGATGTCCGGATCAGGAGCCATGGTGAAGGTCAGTCCCAGGTCGACTGCGCCTTCGCGGATCTGCTGCGCCACGTGGACGGCATTGCCCACCGAGAGCTGGAAACGGATGCCCTTGTGCTGGCGGCAGAATTGCTCAATGGCCGCTGGTACGTATTCCAGCGCGAAACCCTCAGTGGTCGCCAGCTTCACCTCCCCGCGCCGCAAGCCCTTCAAGGCCGCCAGTTCATTGCCGATGCGTTCGGCCTCCAGTTGCTGGCGCAGCGCGTGCGCGGCCAGCAGTTCTCCGGCGGCATTGGGCCGCATGCCGCGCGAGACGCGCTCGAACAGCGGCGTGTCGAGTTCGGCTTCGAGCCGCGCGATCTGGCGGCTGATGGCCGAGGAGGCGACGTTGAGCGTATTGGCCGCTTCGGTAATGGAGCCGCGCCGCACCACTTCGAGGAAGTAGCGCACGGCGGTCTCCTGCAGCACACGGGTATGAATGATGGACATGGACCAATTGTAGGAATGGTTTGCCGATTCGGCAATCACTGGTTCGAAAACTTGTACTTGTGGCAAACCATGTGCAGGCTTAGGATGCTTTCACGGATCGGCGGCAGGGTGCCCGCCGTCGCGTTAAGGCTATCGTTGCGCGGAATGACGGCAAGGCTGCCGTCCTTGAGGATGAACGCATCCTTGACGTTAGAGAACGTCAGCGTCTCCAGGCAATTCTTGAACAACGTACGATAGACCTCGGTTTTCTGCGGCAAGTCGACGGGATTATCGAAAATGTATTCGCGGGTGCGTGTGCAGCTTTCCGCCTGCGCCGCCCCCGAGAGGGCAGCAAGCGAGACGAACGCACAAACCCACCCCAACGCATGGGCGCCAACACGATGTGGCAACGACGTCACGCCGCCTCCCGCGCTTCCCGCGGCTGATATTCATACGTCGCGCCGTACTGGCCACTGTAATACGTGTCGTAGAAACGCATGCGGCTGAAGTCGACGCGCGTCAGCACCGTGCCGATCACGCGGTCATAGACCGGCGCGAGGAAGCGCACCGCGCGCAGGAAAACCTCTTGCGGCGTACGGTCCCAGCCGACGGTAAGGAGAATGCAATCCGCCTGCTCCGCCAAGGCGCGGCCGTCGACCAACGGCAGCAGCGGCGGCGCGTCGACGATGATCAGATCGAAATGATCACGCAACTGTCCGAGAATGCGCGCCATGCCGTCCGAGGGAACGAATTCCGCCAGGACCGCAGTGTCGGCTTGCCGCGGCGCAGGGAGAACCGCCAAACGCGTCGACGGCTCCAACACCATGGCTTGATGCAGAGGCACCTCTCCGGTCGCCGCCTCGACCAAGCCGAACTGCGCGCGCGGGCAGAGCGAGCGCGTCAGTTCCGGGTTGCGCAGATCGCCTTCAACCAGCGCAGTCCGCAAACCGATCGCCGCAAGCGAGAGCGCGAGATTGGCCGCGAGCGTCGTCTTGCCTTCGCTGCCAACCGCCGAGGTCACCATCACCACCTGGGTTTGATGCGTGCGCGCCTCGCGCTGCACGGCCATACGGATGGCGCGCACCGATTCGGCGAAGGCCGAGGTCGGCTGCTCGACGGCGTAGCGCATCAGAGGCGGCTGCAGCGCCGGCGGCAGCAGCCGTGTCGAGATAATCGCGCACAAGCGCGATGACGCAGCCGAAGCCGACCCCGATCACCAAAGCGAGCCCGAGCGTCAGCAGAACCTTGGGGAACGAGGGACGCAGCGGCACTTGCGCTTTGGTCACCACACGCGACTCGGGAAGCTCGAGACTTTCCTGCGCGCTCGTCTCCTTGTAACGCGCGAGGAAGGACTCGTAGAGCGTGCGGTTCGCTTCCGCCTCGCGCTGCAGTTCGCGCAGACGCACCTGCGCCTCACCGGACTCGCTCGCGACGTTCTGCAATCCGTCGAGGCTCTTCTGCAGCGCCGCTTCACGCGCCGCCGCCACCTCATAGGTGTGCTTACGTCCTTGCAGGATGCGGTTGATCTCATTGTTGATGAGGCGCTGCGTATCGCGCATCTGCGCGCGCACCGGCGCCACCAGAGGATGCCGCGGCCCGTATCGGGTCGAGAGATCCGCCTCGCTCTTGGCAAGGTCGGCATATTGCGAGCGCAGGCGGGCAATCACATCGGATGAGAGCGCTTCGGCGACGGAACCGGTGTCGCCGCCGCTCTTGGAGATTTCACGCACCTGATCGTACTTCGCCTTGGCTTCGGCGGTCTGCGTGCGCGCCTCGACCAGGCGCGTGTTGAGATCGGTGATCTGCTGATCATTAACGGTAACGCCCTGCGACGCCTGCAGATTATTGGCGCTGCGGAAGTCCTGCACCGCCTTGTCCGCCGCGATCACCCGCGTCTTGAGCGCCGTGATCTGATCGCCCATCCAGCCGCCGGCGATCTTCGCCGCGTCGTATTTGGAGCGGACCTGCTCCGTGAAATAGCTGTCCGCCACCGCATTCGCGATGCGCGCCGCCTTTTCCGGGTCGCGCGAGGTGGCGCGGATGTCGACGAGGAACGTCGCCTTCTGGCGCAAGACCTTGACGGATTTCGCCAGCACTTCGGCGGCGATCATGCGCGATGCGTCGGCGCGCGCTTTCGCCTCCTCCGGCGTCTCCGACTTGAGCAGACCCATGAGCCAGGCACGCAGGCCCGGCTGCGGCGCGAAGTCCGGATCTTCCGTCAACTTCAAGTTATCGACAACGCGCTGCATCACGCTGACTGACTGGATCAGAAGGACCTGACTCTCGATGCTCGAATCATCCGTGCCGAAATTCGGCTGCGCCTGCGTATTTCCTTCGGCGATATTCGATCGCCGCGGGTCGATGAATATCGTCGACGTCGCCGTGTAGAGCGGCGTGACGACCGACACGAAGACGATCGCAAGAAGCAGAAGCACGATCGGCGCTGCGACGATGACCTTCACATTGCGGCGAAGAATGCGCGCGATTTCCCGCAGATCGAGCGAGTAAGATGGTGTCGCCTGTTCCGGCGGCCGAGGCGCCATACCGGCCACGTCAGTATTGTGCTGTGACATTGATGCCGAGCTCATGCTTGTCGTAGGTGAATGACGGCAGACTGCTCTCGCGCGAGATATAGCGATGACGCAGCCCGATGGAACTGTGGCGATTCAAAAGATATTTCAATTCGGCCGTCGTCGACGAAACGGTATCGTGACGGTCCTGTCCGAAGAATTTGTCCATCTCGTAGGTGTAGCCGAACGACAACACCATGTTGCGGCGAAACTCGTAATCGAGCGCGACCTGCAGTGCGTCGGCGCGAACGCCGCTAGCGCTCGTATCTGACGCTTCCGTCACGATCTGCTCTGCGTTGAAGCGAACATCGAGCATGCGCGTCGGGCTCCACGTGAGCTGCGCGCGGTAGGCCGGTCCTTCGATCGTGCCGATCGTCGCCGCATCGAACGACTGGCGCGCGTAGCCGATGCCGAATTCACCACGCACGAGATTCGTCAGCTTCATGTCGACGCCCGTCAAGGCGCGGACGCCCGACGACGACAGCGCTTGCGTGGGCGTGCCGCGGAGATCGCGCTCGTTGCCCTCCAGTGCGGTGAACAGGCCGAAATTGGGCGAGACGACGTATTCGAGCCGACCGTGCACGGTGTAGATATTCCCGTCACGGCTATCCTGATTGATGATCGTTCCGTTCTGCGCGCGCGTTGAACCGAAATCGTATGACGTAAAGCTCACGCCCACCGAGCCGATCAGCCGATTGAACTCCTTGCGATAGGTGACGTCGCCGCTCCACAGGTCATAGGGCGTCGGCTGCACGGCGCCGGCCGGTGAGCTCACGTTGCCGACTTCCTCGTTGAAATGGCCTCCGCGAAAACTCATCAGGAGTTGCGCGTCGTGGGCGATGTCGTATCGCCCGCGCCCTTTCAGCGACGCATTGGTGTAATTCAGGCCGGGATTGTTCTTGTAGAAATAAGACGACACGTCGGCCTGCAGCACGGCTGCGTGCCGCTCCCAAAGCGATTCGACGCGCAAGGACGGATGAACGACCGCTGCGATGTCGCTCCGCTTCTCCGTATTCGAAGCAAAAACATTGCTGTCGTAGACAGCGCCCGTCATGACCGACGGATAGAACATCCACGGTCCGTTGCGCACACCCACGGGCTCATATCCCGGCTGCTGGCGGGTCTTCACAGGCGTATCCTCCGGCGCAACCGTGTCATCGTCGCTATCGTCCCACTGCTGCGCAAACGGCCTCGAATCGAATAGTTTCACGGCATTCCATGGCGGCGCCTCCGGCACCATCGGCGGCAGAATCACCTGCGCGCGCGCCGCACCCGTACCAGCGATGCAGGTGAGCGCCACGAGCACCGCTTCCGCTTGCCAACGCCGCAACGCCGGCAGGCCGCGCAGCCTCGCACCACTCTTGAACAACAACGCAGGACGCATGAACGCAGACTATCCGCCAAAATCATCGGTCAACTTTTTGTCGTGACCGCGTGACCTCCTCGACTACTTCACGCTTCCAAAGACTCGAATCTCGCGATGGACGCCGCTGCATTCGCAGCAAGCGTCGAGCTTACTTCACGTTGCTGTCTCTCCGCCGCGGGCCCTGCGTTATCGCACCAACGTGTGCGGCAATTGTGGTGTGCATCATTCGTGCCGCGATGTTTGAAGTTTTCGGCGAGACGCCGACTGCGTTTCGTACCGCAATGCAAACAGGAAAAATGCGACGTTTGTGCGAACGCGCAGGCACGCGTCGCCAACGAAGCATTGCAGCACGAAACACTCGTGGCGAAAATTGGTCATGCACTCCGCACTGTTGCATCTGCGCAAAGTCACTGTTGCAATCCTGCAAACGCAGCGCGCACAAATTGTTCAGCGGTGCTTACGTTTTCGGCGCTAGAAGAAGCGCTCCGGAATCTTGATGTTGTCTCCGGGCGACACCGAGATCGTCCGATCGAGCGGCACGACGGAATCGACATTGTCTCCGGCGCGACGCACAACCGCCTTGCTCTCGTCGGCGCGATACGTGAATCCGCCCGCCGTCGCGACGGCGTCCATCACGGTCAAACCGGGGCGATAGGGATACTCGCCGCTCTTTTTGACCTCGCCGTGGATATAAAACGCAGCGTAATTCGAAACTTGCACGTTAACGCGCGGATCTTTCAGCATTCCACGACTCAATGCGGCGACGATCGCCTGCTCCAATTGGCCGGCAGTGCGTCCTGACGCTTTGACGCGTCCCGCAAGCGGAACGGAGATATAGCCCGCACTATCAACCTGATAATCGCCGGAAATACTGGGCTCG
>JAFKKS010000093.1 GCA_017304555.1 Hyphomicrobiales bacterium | reverse complement strand
TTCTCCTCGCGATCGCCGCCGACCATCCGAAGGTGCTGAAAACGCCGGGGCCGTGGGCGCAGCTTACCAATCTTGGCGAGAGCTCTCTGGACTTCGAGATGGGTTGTATGGTTGCGGATGTGGGCGATCGGGGCGCGGTGAAGAGCGACCTGCACTTCGAAATCCTGAAGCGCTTCAAGGAGAACGGGATCGAGATCCCGTATCCGCAGCGGGAGGTGCGCATCCGGCAGGCCGAGGCGACCACACCGGGTAATGCGTCGGGGGATGGCGGCGTCTTTGCCCCGCGGCAGCCGCAATCTTAACGGAAAGGCTACAAACGTCGCGATACTCGTCTGACGTTTTTATCCTGCGAGAAGCCGTTCCATGTCCCGCTACGCTTCTGTTCTGTTCGGCCGGCTCGTTTGCGGCAGCGCCTTTCTGGGCGTCGTCTCGCTCGCCGCCTGCATTGGCGTCACCGACAAGGAGCCGCCTTCCGGCCAGCCGAGCTTCTATCAGAGCATGGCTGCGGCAGGGGTGAACCTCGACACCACGGCCGCGCAGTCGATGATCTCCGGCTACCGGCGCAATAACGGACTTACTGCCGTCGCGCTCGATCCGGCGCTGACCAAGATGGCGGAAGATCAGGCGCGCGCCATGGCCGCGCGTAACAAACTCGACCATAATGTCGGGCGCAGCTTCGATGTGCGACTGCGCAGCTCAGGGTTCGATGCCAAGTTTGCGGTCGAGAATATCGGCGCCGGCTATCACACTCTGGCGGAGGCGTTCTCTGGCTGGCGTGACTCGCCGCCGCACCGCGCCAATATGCTCCGCAGCGGCGCGACCAAGATGGGCATCGCTGCGGTCTATGCGCCGCATTCGAAGTACAAGGTGTTCTGGGCGCTGGTCCTCGCCGCGCCGGACGACCGCAAGGGGTCGTAGGGACTCTAGCCGTCATGGCCGGGCTTGTCCCGGCCATCCACGTCTTTCTGGCTTTTAGACGCGGGCATGACGAAGGAAAAGTCTATCGCGGCCTCACTCCGTCAGTGTGAACTGCAGCAGCAGTGTACGCTGGATCAGCGAGAAATTGTCGTCGGAGATCAACGTCAGCACGGTTTCACCCTCGGGCGAGCGGTGTGCCGACAGCCCTTCCATATTGTCGATCTGAAAACCCATATCGGCGGTGATCAGGATCGTGCCGTCGAGCACGGCGCCGGGTTTCAGCGCCGACAGTGGAACGCGGCGCATCCGCATCGCGACGCCCTGCAGGAACGAGAAGAAGCGTTCGAGAATGATGAGGTCGCCGTCCGGCGTGATCGTGGCGTCGGTGACGTCGAAATCGTCGCGTCGCACGAGCGTGAATTCACCCGGTGCCGCGCCGCCGATCAGCCAGCTGCGGATATTGCCTTGAGCGTCGAGGCCGCGCTCGGAAATCGCGATCAATGTGCCCGCACGCGGCAGGCCTTTGGGGATGACCGCCAACGCTTCGATGCCCTTGTTGCGCGGCAGGGATCGAATTGCCGGTGGGATGCGCAGCGGTTGGCCGCGCGCGGTGAGGCTACGTTTGCCGTAGTCGAACTTGACGATGTGATGCGAGCGCTCGATCCCGACATAGAGCGTGCCGCCGTCGCGCGCGAGCGATTCCGTGTCGTACCAGCGGCGCGCCGCTAGCGTACGCCCGTCCGGGCCGATCATCGGTGCCATTTCGGCGTCGGTAATTCCGACAGGCACGCCGTTGCGATAGATGATGCGGCCGCGCAGCCAGTCGGCCTTGTCACTGATTGCGATGAAATGTTCGCCGTCCGGTGCGAGCCGCAGGCCGGAAAGGCCGCCAAAGCCCGGATAGGATGAACTGAGCGAAAGGCCGCCGCGAAAGCGCAGCGGACCGAACTGGCGACGGTCGGCATGCCGCGGCTCGAATGCCGCGATGGGTTTCGCCGCAATCTCAATTCTCGTCGGCGCTTTGGCGTCGCCAGTCCTTTGCGCCGAAGCCGCAGGCGCAAGAAGCGCGACGGCCGCGAGGAGTGCCGCCGCGGCCAGCCTGCCTAGGCGCATGTCAGTGGCGACGCGAACGCGGCGGGATGGCTTCGGCGATGGCGTGCTCGTCGAACAGTTCGGCGAGCTTGTCGGTCATCGCGCCGCCGAGTTCCTCCGCGTCGACGATGGTGACGGCGCGGCGATAGTAGCGGGTGACGTCGTGGCCGATGCCGATCGCGATCAACTCGACCGGCGAGCGCGTCTCGATCTCCTCGATGATCCAGCGCAGATGCCGCTCGAGGTAATTGCCGGGATTGACCGAGAGCGTGGAATCGTCGACCGGCGCGCCGTCGGAGATCATCATCAGGATCTTGCGCTGTTCGGAACGCGCGAGCAGGCGCTTATGCGCCCAGTCCAGCGCCTCGCCGTCGATATTCTCTTTCAGCAAGCCCTCGCGCATCATCAGGCCGAGATTCTTGCGCGCGCGCCGCCACGGCGCGTCCGCTGACTTGTAGATGATGTGGCGCAAGTCGTTGAGGCGGCCGGGATTCGCCGGCTTGCCGGCGGAGAGCCACGCTTCGCGTGACTGCCCGCCCTTCCAGGCGCGCGTGGTGAAGCCGAGGATCTCGACCTTCACGCCGCAACGCTCCAGCGTGCGCGCGAGAATGTCGGCGCAGGTCGCAGCAACGGTGATCGGGCGTCCGCGCATCGAGCCGGAATTGTCGAGCAACAGCGTGACGACCGTATCGCGGAAGTTGGTGTCGCGTTCGTGCTGGAACGAGAGCGGATGCATCGGGTCGATGACGACGCGCACCAGCCGCGCCGGATCGAGCTGGCCCTCTTCGAGATCGAACTCCCAGGAGCGGTTCTGCTGCGCCATCAGCCGGCGCTGCAGCCGGTTGGCCAGGCGCGCGACGATGCCTTGCAAGTGCGAGAGCTGCTTGTCGAGATAACCACGCAAACGATCGAGCTCTTCCGGATCGCACAGATCCTCAGCTCCGGTCGTTTCGTCAAAACGCGTCACATAGGGCTTATAATCAGGGCCGCGCGGCTCGTTCAGGCCGTGCCGTGGTCGCCACGGTTCGCCGGCCGTTTCGGCGTCGCCGAGATCGGCGTCGTCGGGCATGTCGGCATCCTCGGCGTCGGCGCCTTCGGTCGCGCCGTCGGCCATCTCTTCCGACGACATCTCGGCCTGGTCCATGGATGCGCTCTCGGCATCCTCGGTGTCCTGCGCCTCGCCGTCGTCGCCGCCTTGCTCCTGTTCGCCTTCGCCACTCTCCTCGTCGTCTTCCTGCTCGTCGTCGGAATCGCGGCCGCGCTCGTCACCCATTTCGAGCGAATCGAGAAGATCGTGGATGGCGTCGCCGAATTGCCGCTGGTTCTCCAGCACTTTGCCAAGCCGGTCGAGATCGTCGCCAGCGCGCTCCTCGATCCAGGGGCGCCAGAGATCGACGAGTTTCTTCGCCGCTGCCGGCGGCGCCTTGCCGGTCAGGCGTTCACGCACCATCAGCGCCACCGCGTCCTCGATCGGGGCGTCGGCACGGTCGGTGATCTCGTCGAACTTTCCGCGATGGAAGCGGTCGTCGAGCATCGCGGTCAGGTTTTGCGAGACGCCTTCCATGCGCCGCGCGCCGATCGCTTCCACGCGGGCTTGCTCCACGGCATCAAACACCGCGCGGGCCTGCTGACTCGACGGCATTAAGCGGCGATGCACGGACGGATCGTGGCAGGCGATGCGCAGCGCGGACGAATCGGCATGACCGCGCACGATCGCGGCTTCCGCGGCAGTGAGCTTGCGGGCAGGCTCGGGCAGGCGCACCTTGCCGCTGATGAGGCCCGGCCGCTCGGAGGCGTAGGTGACCTCCAAATCCGGCTTGCGCGCCATCGCTCGCAAACAACCGGCGACCGCTCGCTTGAACGGTTCGGCCGGCGCTTCCTTGCTCGACGCTTTGGGCTTGATGTTGGAGGACATTACGACCTTCTCTTCCGTCATTGCCGGGTCCGACCCGGCAAACCATCGTTTCGCAAGAAAGATGGATGCGCGGGTCAAGCCCGCGCATGACGATTCACTTAACTCAGCGCCACGTTCACCGACGACTCCGGCAACTCCTGCCCGAAGCAACGCTGATAGAATTCCGCAACGATCGACCGTTCCAGTTCATCGCACTTGTTGAGGAACGTGAGCCGGAACGCGAAGCCGATATCCTTGAAGATGTCGGCGTTCTCCGCCCAGGTGATCACCGTACGCGGGCTCATCACCGTCGAGATGTCGCCACTGACGAAGGCGTTGCGCGTGAGGTCAGCGACGCGCACCATCTTGTTGACGATGTCGCGGCCGGCGTCGTTGCGGTAGTGCTTCGCCTTGGCGAGCACGATCTCGACTTCGTTGTCGTGCGGCAGGTAGTTCAGCGAGGTGACGATCGACCAGCGGTCCATCTGCGCCTGGTTGATCTGCTGCGTGCCGTGATAGAGACCCGATGTGTCGCCGAGGCCAATCGTGTTCGCCGTCGCGAACAGGCGGAAGGCCGGGTGCGGCTTGATCACGCGGCTCTGGTCGAGCAGCGTCAGGCGGCCGGACGATTCCAGCACCCGCTGGATGACGAACATCACGTCCGGGCGTCCCGCGTCGTACTCGTCGAAACAGATGGCGACGTTGTGCTGATAGGCCCAGGGCAGGAT
>JAFKKS010000092.1 GCA_017304555.1 Hyphomicrobiales bacterium | reverse complement strand
CCTCTCCAAGGTTGTCCCGGATATCGCGGGCGACACGCTCGGACCCAAGGGGCTCGCCAAGATCGCGAAGACGAAAGTCGACAAACTTCCGCTGGTGCGCGGCAATCCGCGCCTCGGCCCCTGCGTCGGCGGCACGCGGCACTTCATCGCCATCGGCCTCAACTATGCGGACCACGCTGCCGAGACCGGTTCTCCGATCCCGAGTGAGCCGATCATCTTCCAGAAGGCGCCGAATTCGATCTGCGGACCGAACGACGACACCATGATCCCGAAGGGATCGACCAAGCTCGACTGGGAGGTCGAGATCGCGATCGTGATCGGCTCGCGCGCCCGCTACCTGTCGAAGTCGAAGGCGCTCGACGCGGTCGCCGGCTATTGCATTTGCAACGACGTCTCCGAGCGCGCCTTCCAGCTCGAACGCGGCGGCCAGTGGAGCAAGGGCAAAGGCTCCGAGACGTTCGGCCCGCTCGGTCCCTGGCTCGTCACCAAGGACGAGATCCCGAATCCGCAGAAGCTCGACATGTGGCTCGACGTGAACGGCGAGAAGCGCCAGCGCGGCTCGACCCGCACCATGATCTTCGGGATCGCGCATTGCGTCTGGTACTGCTCGCAGTTCTTCGTGCTCGAGCCCGGCGACGTGATCACCACCGGCACGCCGCCGGGAGTCGGCCTCGGCATGAAGCCGCCGCAGTTCCTGAAGGCCCGCGACGTGGTGCGTCTCGGCATCGAAGGGCTCGGCGAGCAGCAGCAAAAGGTCGTGCGCTTCAAGATGTGATCAGACGGCGCCGCGTTGCATCAAGCGCGGCGCCTCGCTTTTGCTCGATCGATTCATCGTTTGATGGAATCGCCTGAAACGCCGTATCCGTCAGGAGGTGCGATGTTCGCTGCTTTGGTTCTGAGCGCATTCATTGCATTTGCCGCCACACCGCAGGCGGCGGCCGCGGACTGCTCAAACCCGGTCACGCAGTTCGACCTCACGGCCTGCGCCAATGAGGACTATTTGAAGACCGACGCAGCGCTGAACAAGCTCTATCGCCAGATCAACGGCCGCCTCAAAGGCGACGACGCGGCGCGCAAGCTATTGACAGCGTCGCAACGTGCGTGGATCGCGTTCCGCGATGCCGAGTGTGCCTTCGCAACGTCCGCCGTGGAGGGGGGCAGTATTCAGCCCATGCTGCGCGCGCAATGTCTGGACGCCTTGACGGCGAAAAGGGCCGAGGACTTCAAGGTCTACTTGAAGTGCGAGGAAGGGGATTTGAGCTGCCCCGTCCCAGCGCAGTAGGCGCGCGGGGCGTTGCGAAATCGATTCCGGAGAATGGCGTAACGCCTTGAGGCGGAGCCGCTTTCGCCGATCACTCCATCACGGCCGCTTTGAGGATGCAGACCATGCTCGCGGTCGCCGGCGTGTCGCCAGTGTTGCGGATGGTATGGCGACGATCGCAGCGATAGCGCGCGGTGCCGCCGGCCTCCACCCGCTCGATCCGTCCCGAGACCTCGACTTCGAACGTGCCGGATGTGACCGAGAGGCATTCGACCGAGCCGCGTTGGTGCCCTTCGGAATCGAGTTCCCCGCCCGGCTCCGCCGTCACCTCGTACCACTGCAGCCACTCGACCGTCTGGATCCAGCCGACGATCGCGAGCGTCACCTTGCCGTCCTCGGAGACGAGCACCGGGGTCTCCGCACGCGGCGTCACCTCGATGAACGGGTCGTCTTCGTGCGCCGCCAGGACGCGTTCGATGGAGATGTCGAGGGCCTGCGACAGCCGCCAGATGGTGGCCAGGGTGGGGTTTGTCTCGTTGCGCTCGATCTGGCTGATGATCGATTTGGCGACACCCGACTGCTCCGCCAGTTCCGACAGGGAGAGATTGTAAGCCTTGCGGAGGCGCTGGATGGTCTTGCCGAGATGCCCGGACAGCGCCAGAGCGCCGGCGTCAAGTCCGGCCTTGCGGCTGTCACGCTCACTCATCGTCCATCCTCCAACGCTCGTTCGCGGCCTACCGTACCACTCTAACGCGGGGCCGTATCTTCTGGCGATGGTTCACTTCCCACACCCAGCCGCTGACTGGTCCCGGTAATTGTATAACGTGCGGGCCTGCGCCTAAGTAAACGGCATGGCCGATTGTTGTTGCACTCCACAGCCCCTGAATCTTGCGACCCCTAAAGAGATCGCTGCCTACAAGCGCGCTCTCTGGATCGTCCTCATTGTGAATGCCGCGATGTTTGCCGTCGAAGTCGGCGCCGGCGTTGCGGCCGGTTCGGCCTCATTGCAGGCGGATGCCTTGGACTTCCTTGGCGACGCGGCGAACTACGGAATCAGCCTGTTTGTTGCCGGGATGGCTCTGCGCTATCGAGCGACGGCCGCACTGGCCAAGGGCGCGACTATGGGCATATTCGGCCTCTGGGTCATCGGTACGGTGATCTGGCATGCGGTCCATGGAACCTTGCCCAGCGCCTTTACCATGGGAGCCGTTGGCGTGGCCGCTCTCGCCGCCAATGCCGCGTCCTTTGGCCTTCTCTATGCCTACCGGCACGGTGACGCCAATATGCGCTCTGCGTGGATTTGTACCCGCAATGACGTGCTCGGGAACATCGCTGTCCTGCTGGCGGCAGCGGGCGTGTTCGGTACCGGCACCGGTTGGCCGGACATCATCGTTGCCGCCGTCATGGCGAGCTTGGCTATTCAGGGTGCTGTCGTGGTCTTTCGACAAGCCGTAAACGAACTACGGCACAGCGAGACCGAACGTCACCTATCGTCTTTCCATAACGCGTGAAAATGATGGACGGGGCCGTGGCCCGTCCCGACCCCGAGCCGGTCGGCGGCCATGATCGCGGCGGTGACGTAATCCTTCGCCACGCGCACCGCGTCGAGGAGTTCGCTGCCCTTGGCGAGGCTCGCCGCAATGGCGGACGAAAGCGTGCATCCGGTCCCGTGCGTGTTCCGGGTCACGACACGGGGAGCCGCGAGCCGTGTCATGCGCCCCGGTTCGACCAGAAGGTCAACGCTCTCGGCCCCAGCGCCGTGCCCTCCCTTGATCAGCACCGCGCCCGGCCCCAGCGCCAAGAGCTGCTCCGCCTGCTGGCGCATCTCGGCTTCGTTGGTCGCGACCCCGGCATCCAGCAGCGCGGCGGCCTCCGGCAGATTAGGAGTGATGACGCGCGCGCGCGGCAGCAGCAAGCGGCGCAGCAGATCGACCGCGTCCGGCGCCAGCAGGCGGTCGCCGGACGTCGCGACCATCACCGGATCGAGCACAATGTTGCGGGCCGCATGATGCTCGAGCCCAGCCGCAACCGCTTCGATCGCCGGCGGGCGCGACAGCATGCCGATCTTGGTCGCATCCACGCGAAAATCGGAGAAGACGGCGTCGATCTGCTGGGTGACGAAGGCGGCGGGCACGTCATAGATCGCCGTGACGCCGCGCGTGTTCTGCGCCGTCAGCGCCGCGATGACCGACGCGCCATAGACGCCGAGCGCCGAAAACGTCTTGAGATCGGCCTGGATACCGGCGCCGCCGCCGGAATCCGATCCGGCGATCGTGACGGCGACAGCGGCGGTCACGACCGTGCCTTGGCCGCGCCGCGCTCGATCACCGCGCGCAGGTCGCGCGCGGCCGCCGCCGGGTCCGGGACCATCGACAGGGCCGAGATCACCGCGACC
>JAFKKS010000091.1 GCA_017304555.1 Hyphomicrobiales bacterium | reverse complement strand
GCGCCGTTTCGGGACGCCGTCGCGCGAATTATCGAGGAGCGCGTAATGCGTCGACATCTGTGGGTTGCTCTCCGCAAATTCCAGCGCCAAGGCGACTACACCTTCCTCGTCGAATCCGATGATGGCCTCATTCGGCTTCGGGAAAAGGACGGTCCCGTGTTCACGAACCCGCGGCTTGGGCCGGCTATCCGGTTTCTTCACGATATTCACCTCTTGGGCGAGAACGGGCTTACCCGCCGTGGCGTGGAGGTGCTTCAGGCGTCATGAAACTCTACGAACGCTTTGGAGAGCGCGACTACCACACCAGCATCATCACCACGTTTGGCCTCGACTTCGACACCTATGAGAATGTCGTGTTGGCTCGCCTCAAGGGCGCCGGTTGCAACAACAACATCCTTCTGTGCGATGCCGCGCTGCTCACGCAATCTCTAGCTGGTTTATCGTCACTCCCGCGCACCGCGGGCCGCCATTATACGGTCAATAGTGCCTATGCGTCGGGCGCGTTCCATCCTAAGCTGGTGGTTCAATTGGGGAGAAATGGCGGGCGGATCATCGTCAGCTCCGCCAACATGACCGCAACCGGCCTTGCGGGAAATCTCGAACTTGCCGAGGAGATTGTCTGTGGCGCGGAAGACAGCGGCGAACAGCGGCTAGTCGCGCAAGCTTGGCGTTATGCGTTGCGGCACTGTGACAGAACAGGACAGGCGTTGGACGCTCAGATCGCATGGGCCGAAAGCCGCGCGCCGTGGTTGCGACGCGCGCTCCCGGCGACGGATAGCGTCTCGCTAAGCGACGGCTCGATTGCTGCTTTGCTCACAACTGGCGAGTCTGCCGGCATCGGGGAGCGGTTCGCCGCCCTCGTCGGCGATGACAGCGTAAAGCGCCTTGTTGTCCTCAGCCCCTATTGGGATGCAAACCTTCGCGCGCTCAGCACTATCGCAAAGACGCTGTCGGTCTCGAAAGTCGATTTGCTTATCGATGCAGACGCACGCCTTTTTCCGGTGTCCGCACTGAAAAAGGTGAAGGGGGCGCGGCTATTCGACCGCGATAGCTTTCGCAAAGGCCGCTTTCTCCATGCGAAGATCCTCATCGCGCAAACGCGTAAGGCGGATCACGTCCTCTATGGCAGCGCGAACTGCACCCTGGCAGCCCTCGGTGCGAAGGGCTTCGCCGGCAGCAATGAGGAGGTCTCGATGTATCGACGACTTCCTCTGGGCGCGATACTTGACCGTCTCGAGCTGAAGGAGCTACTTAGTCCGAGTCGCGAGATCGATCCCGACGATCTCGACGAAGTCGATGACGCGAATGCCGTCAATCTCGCCTTCTGGCGCGGCCGCGCGATAGGTCGTTTCGAATGCAACTACGGCACTTTGACGTGGACGCCGCCGACAGGACTCGACCCTGACGCGGTATCGATCAGCCTGCTCGATATCGATCAGAAGGAACTCGGCTGCCGTCTCGGGGCAGCCGAGGTTCGAGGTGGCACGCGACGGTATGAAGTTCTCGGCGCCGTTCAACGCCCGGCTTTTGCGGTTCTGCAACTTTCCGACGGTGCGCGATCAGCGCCGGCAATTGTGACGCTTGTCGATAGAATTCAGGAAGAGGCAAGGGAGGCGCGTTCCAAGCAAACTGAAGAGGCCGCCTCCCAGCTCAACGAAGAAACCGACGAGAGCCTATTGCTGCTCGACATTCTCGATACGATCGAGTCGGCGGAGCGCCTGCTACAGACCGAGGAGGTGCGCCCACCCGTCAGACTGGCGCGCAAGACGAGCAGAGAGCCCAGCGATGCGCCGGCTCAGTTTCGGACGATGACCTATGAGAAATTCATCGCAGGACGCAGAGCGCGGACCGACGGCGCCGCAATTGGGAGGAGTAGTCTCAGCGCAAGCGAGGCCTCATTGGTGCGGAGCTTCCTCAATAGAATCATTGGTGTCGGAATTGACGACGCCGCACCTGGAATCGAAGCGGAACCAGATCTCGACAACGCCTTCGACCTTGGCGATGAGGCGGTCAATGCAGAGGACGCGACGACTCGCGGCGATAGTTTTGAGCCGGGAGCGGGTGACTTGTCTTCGAAGGAGGAGCAACGTGAAGAGCTGCGGCGAAAGGCGACGCAGAGAAAGGCGACGCGCGAGCAAATTGCCGCTGCTGTCGCCGCATTCAGCGAGCGGATTTCTCAGCGGAAAAGAGACCGCGCGCTCACAACCTTCGATGTCCTTCGCCTCCGTGCATTGCTGATGATTGTGGCTGCGGCTGGCTGGAACGGCAGCGACGCCGACGGCAGAGCGGTCCCTGCGAGAACATCATTGCAGGTTTTGGCCGTAGAAGGTGGCGGAGATAGCTGGCCCAGGCTTATGGGGCGCATTCTGTTCTGCTTCTTCGGAGGCCCAGATCCTGCCATACGGCATTTGAACCTCGACGCACTGCATGACCAACTCACCGACGACATTCTGGAGTGCTGGGCGACGTGTTGTTGGTGCCTCCACGCCTGCCTTGGCGCACCATGCGCGAAGGATGAGCGAGCCGCCCTCGCCAAACACATCCTGCCATTAGGCGAGAAGACCTATCGGTTGACGGGCATGAATGAGGCCGAATTGCATGACGAGGGTTTCGTATTGCTGATGACGCGACTGAGCGAGCGTTTTCGCATCCGCTTGGGACTTGATGCGAAGACGCTAGCAGAAGGCCATCAGTCGATGGTGCGCGCCATCTTTAATCGAGCGACGGCAAGCGTTCATGGCTCGCCGACCTCCGCCCAATAAAGGCGATCCTGCTCGGCCTTCAATTCTTCGAGTGCCACTGGGATCGGATCGAGCTCGACATTGTACATTGGCAATGGCCAATGCCGATACAATGCGTTGACGTGGTCCTGCGTGGCGGAAGCATTCGGCATCCCTTCGGCAATCAGCCGATCCAGTAGCTCTTTCGTCAGACGGTCCGCATCCCGCAACGTCTCCATCTTCTGGAACTCCAGCTGCCCCCAAACCTCAGACGTGGCTTTCAGCCCCGCGAGCGAAAAGATTCCGCAGGCGGCCATCGCGTCGACAACCTGCACCACGGCGGGCATGTGCGCTGGGACGCCGCTTGGGTGGACGACGGGCGCGTTCCAGATCGGGGTTCCATCCTCGTACGCTTCCACATCGGCGTAGAGCTTGCTCTCCCGCCGATAGAGGGTGTCATTCGGAACGATGTACTCGCCCATGTGCCCCTCAAGATAGTGAGCCTTGCGCAAGGGCTCGACCGCTTTTCGCAACTCCGCCACGTCCGTGAACCACCATTCCGTTAGTTGGGCGTAAATCAGCCGATCTAGATGTCCATAGAACCGGTTCAGCAACTTGTTCAGCTTGCCGGCGACCTGCTTCTCTGGGCAGCGAGCAATATCGAGAAGAATGAGAGCCTTTGCCGCCTCCTCCTTCGCGAACCCGGCGAGCACCTCGGCCTCCCGCGGCCTATCTCGCAGCTCCGTGGAGGCCGACCAGAATCCCATCGCGCTAGCATGGATGATCGGAAGCCCCTCCGCGAGGAACGCTAGCCGATCGGTCGCCGCCATCTGGCAAATGCGGCTAGCCTGTCTCTGTCCAATCTGCAGCTTCTTCGTCATCGCCCCGATCGACATCATAGTCGAAAAACAATCCCGGACGCCTCCGCCAGTTGCGACAGCCCTCAAGCAAAC
>JAFKKS010000090.1 GCA_017304555.1 Hyphomicrobiales bacterium | reverse complement strand
GCGGCAAGTTCGATTTCGACGTGACGGGACACTATTCGCGCCCCGACATCTTCCAGCTCACGGTGGACGATCGGCCGAAACGCGCGGTTTCGACAACGCGCTGACGCCGGCCGCCGAGCGCGAGTCCGAACAACGCCATTCCGACGAGCAGGCGCAGACCGAAACGCCTGCCTTCGGGTCGCCTGCGCCTTCAGCTTGACTTGCCAAGGCGGGCCTAGTCGAAAGAACATGCAGACCGCTTGGACGATCCTGCGAGAACATTTTACGGTGGAGCTTGATGGCTAATTCCTATTCGATTTGCGTTGTACCCGGAGACGGCATCGGCTCCGAGGT
This sequence comes from Hyphomicrobiales bacterium, assembly GCA_017304555.1. Lineage (GTDB taxonomy): Bacteria > Pseudomonadota > Alphaproteobacteria > Rhizobiales > Xanthobacteraceae > JAFKKS01. The sequence continues at coordinate 3,848 of JAFKKS010000090.1, read as the reverse complement.
CACCGGCTGCGCGCGGCGGATGCTGGACTCGCTCGCAACCATGCCGGACGGGCCGAGTTTCAGCTTCAACGAGCAGCCCGCAGGCTACGGGGCGTGGATCGAATTCGGAACCTCGATCCCGCAGCCGACGGTGGATGCCGCCAAGGCGGCCGACGCCGTTATGCTCGGTGCGTGTGACGTGGCGCGGATTCCTGCCGGCGCCGGCGAGCCTCTGGGCACATTGCGCAAGGAACTGGTTGTCAATGCGAGCGTGCGGCCGGCCCGCTCGGTACCGGGCATCTCGAAGGGCACCCAGTCGATCGATTGCCTCGTCGTGCGCGAGGTGACGGAAGGGCTTTATTCCGGCATCGAATACGATGCAGGTCCGGACGCCGCCTGCGCGGTGCGTCTGATCACCCGCGGCGCCTCGACACGCGCCGCCAAGGTTGCGTTCGAGCAGGCGAGAATGCGCCGGAAGCGGGTCACCGCCGTCCACAAGATCGGCGCGCTCAAGCTGACGGACGGATTGTTTCTGGAATGCGTCCGCGCTGTCGGCGCCGATTATCCCGACGTCGAGCTCGAGACCGCCAATGTCGACGCGTGCGCCATGCACATGGTGCAGCATCCCGAGCAGTTCGACGTCATCCTGGCGACGAACGTATTCGGCGACATCCTGTCCGATCTCGCTATCGGGCTCGCGGCCGGTCTCGGGCTGGCGCCTTCGGCCTGCGTCGGCGACCGCTGGGGCTATTTCGAGCCGGTGCACGGCACCGCCCCGGACATCGCCGGAAAGGGCATCGCCAACCCGTGCGCCACCATCCTTTCCGCCGCGATGATGTTGCGCCATCTCGGCGAAACGAAAGCCGCCGATGCGGTGGAGGCCGCGGTCTTGCAGGTTCTCAAGGACGGCAAGGTGCGCACCGGCGACATCGGCGGCGCGGCAACCAGCGCCCAGATGACGGACGCGATCATCGCCGCGATCCATGCGGGCGGCCGCGGCGCCTGAAGCGCCTTCGCGCGAACCGGACCCCGCTTCGCATCAAGAAAACGCGTCAAAATAAACGCTCAGGGCAATCCCTCGTTTCCACGGAAACGAGGGATTGCCCTGGTCGAAGCCGGTAAGGCGCGTTTCGAATACGCCCGATGCCGTGCCGGACGAACGGGACTACGCTCGTTCGTGGGGCGTGCGCGGAAGGAAGAACGTCAGCAGCCCCAAAGCTGGCAACCAGGCCGCATGTTTGAACATCGCGACAATGCCGATCTGGTCCGCGAGTACGCCGAGAGCCGCCGCCGCGACGCCGCCGAGCCCGAATGACAGACCATAGAACAGACCGCCGACCATCCCGACGCGATGCGGCACGAGGTCGATCGCGTAGATCAAGATTGAAGAGAACGCGCTGGCGATGATGAAACTGATCAGGACGCTGAGCGCGCCGGTCCAAAACAGATTCGCGTATGGCAGCAAAAGCGCGAACGGCAGCGTGCCGAGGATGGAAAGCCAGATCACGCCGAGACGGCCGAACCGGTCACCCAGCACGCCGCCGACAATCACTCCCAATGCGCCGACGACGAGATAGAGGAACAGCATGAACTGCGACAACTGCAACGTGACGCCGAACCGCTCCATCAGGTAGAAAGTGTAGTAGTTCGTGAACGTCGCCGTATAGGCGTTCTTCGACATCAGGAGGAGGACCAAAACGGTCATCGCCATCAGCACGCGCCGGCCAGGGAGAACCGACTGGGTCGGCGCCGCAGGCCGAGACCTGCCTGCGGAGACTTGCGCGCTGCGCATCTCCGCATAACGGGCGCCGGTCCAGGCCATCACGACCATCGCGAGAAGCGCCACCACCGACATCCACGCGATGCTCGTCAGCCCGTAAGGGACCACGATGACCGCGGCGAGCAGCGGGCCGACCGCGATCCCGGCATGGCCTCCGATCTGGAATACGCCCTGCGCAAAGCCCTGCTGACCGGCTGCCGCGTGACGCTCCATGCGCGTCGCTTCGGGGTGGAACACCGCGGAGCCCAGTCCGATCAAGGATGCCGATACGAGCACCGTCGCGTATTGGGTAGCCGATGCAAGGAGGAACAGCCCCACCAGGGTTGCCCCCATTCCCACGACCATCGCGTATGGCCACTGCTTGCGGTCCGTGAGAAAGCCGACGATCGGCTGCAGCAGAGATGCGGTCACCTGGAAGGCGACGGTGATCAGGCCGACCTGCACGAAGTCCAGCCGGTACGCCTCCTTGAGAAGAGGGTACGTCGCCGGGATCATCGAGGAGATCAGATCGTTGAGAAAGTGTGCCCCGCTGAGCGCAAGGAGAAGCGGCAGGAGGGGACGTTGCACGGTCGCGAGGGTCGTCGTCATTCCAGACCCTTTGGACGGCGGAAGTGTGCGCGTCAACCGCTGGCGGACGACACGCACTCAATGCGCAGTGCCCACACCTTACGGAGGGCAACGGCTTCGACCCCGCCGCTGTGAATATTAATGCAACGGATCGCGCTGCGCCTTCTACGCGACGCGGTCGCCCTTCTTGATCTGGACCGCCCGGCTGTCCGCCGCCGGCAGCATGTTGGCGGGGTCACGGGTGACGACAACATCGACGACCGTGGGCACATTGCGCTCGTTGATGCCGGTGCGGATCGCCTCGCCGAGCTTTTCCGGATCCTGCACGCGGATGCCGCGGCAGCCCATCGCTTCCGCAACGTTCGCGTAGTTCATCTCGACCAGATCGCTCGACTGGTAGCGCTGGCCATACATCGCGTGCTGGAGCGCCTTCACGTAACCGGAGGCCGCGTTGTTGACGACGACGAGCGTCACATTCGCGCCGACGCGACGGGCGGTCTCAAGTTCGCCAAGCGCCATATTGAATCCACCGTCCCCGCACATCGCGACGACAGGCGTCTTCGGCGCCGCCAGCGCGGCTCCGATCGCACCCGGCAGGCCATAGCCGATCGCCGCGAGTCCGCGATCTGGAATGTAGCGGCGACCGCTCGACTTCGTATCGTAGAGCAGGCCCGTCCAGTGCGCCGCGAAACCGCCGTCCGCGATCAAAATGCTTTCGGCCGGCATTTCGTTGTTCAGTTCGTTAACGAGACGGCCGACATTGATCGGCCGCTCCGTCGAGGTCAGGCGCGGCTTCGCGTCTTCACGCCACTTCGCCATGCGCGGCGCGATTTCGCCGACCCAATCGGCATGATCGGCTTTGAGGCGCTTCGCGTCCGTTGAAAGTGCTTCTTTCAGATCGCCGAGGCCCTCGCGCGCGTCGCCCCAAAGAGCGACGTCCGCATGCGTGGTGCGGCCCTGTGTCGCGATCTAGCCGAGCTTGCAGCCGACGACGAGAAGCAGGTCGGCGGTCGCGATGAGATCGTTGGCGATGCGCGAATAGCGGCCGAACAGGCCTGCCGAAAGCGGATGCGTGCAGGCGATGCCGCCCTTCCCGCTCATCGTGTGCGCGACCGGGATGCCGCATTCCTCCGCGAGCGACTGGAGCGCGCTTCCGGCCTCGGAGAGGTGGATGCCACCGCCGATCAGCATCAGCGGACGCTTCGCTTTCGCGAGCAGCTTTGCGGCGCGTTCGACGTCGCCAGCCGCGGGGCGCGTGCGCCGCGCGGGTGAGCGAGTCGTCGTCTCGTCGATGTAGAAATCGCCTGCCGCGAAGGCGTGTTCGCCGTGCGCAACGTCTTCGGGGACGTCGAGCAGCACGGGGCCGGGCCGTCCCGATGTCGCGACCGCGAAAGCCCGCCGCACAAGCTCGGGGATGCGGCTGGTCATCTCGACGCGGATCAGTTCCTTCACGGCCGGGCGCAGGATCTCGGTCTGCAGGCATTCCTGCGTCATGTTCTTCCAGGAGTGATCGCGGTTGGTG
>JAFKKS010000089.1 GCA_017304555.1 Hyphomicrobiales bacterium | reverse complement strand
GAGAACGGCAAGCCCATCGGCCTCGCCGATGCGGGACAGGACTGGCACACCGACATGTCCTACAGCGCGACGATCTCCTTCGCGAACGTGCTCTACGCGCTGAAGGTGCCACGCCGAAACGGCAAGCCTTTGGGCGGGACCGAATTTGCCAATATGCACGCCGCTTATGACGATCTACCGGACGATCTGAAGGCCCGGCTGGCCAACGCCACCGTGCTCCATGATTTTGCGAAGTTCTGGGACAAGATGCGCGCGCAACCCGGCAGCACGCGACCGCCGCTATCGGACGAGCAGCGCCGCAAGAAGCCGCCGGTGTCGCATCCGATCTTCATGACGCATCCGATCACCGGCAAGAAGATCCTCTACGCCAACCCCGGCTACGCCATGCGCATCAACGAATTGCCGCAAACGGAGAGCGATGAGATTCTCGAATTTCTGTTCGCGCATCAGCTTCAGGACAAGTATCGCTACGCGCATCAATGGAGCGAGAACGACGTTCTGATGTGGGATAATATCGGCACGCTGCACTATGCTCATCCAGACTACGGACCGGACGAGCCACGCCTGATCAAGCGCTGTCAGGTGATGGCCGATCGTGTATTCGATCCGGCTTTCGTTGCGCGCGCGGCAGCGGCGGCGTGAACGACGCAATCCAGGTGTCACAATGAAATTCGTCCGTTTCCGTGGCAACGGCACGGAGAGACCGGGGTGCCTCGATGCCGAAGGCAGCGTTCGCGATCTCTCCGGCGTGATCAGCGACATCGAAGGCGATGCGCTCAGCCCCGACGGCTTGGCGCGCCTCGCCGCCTTGCGTGTGGACGATCTGCCGCGCGTCGCTTCGACGGAGTTCGGCCCGCCGATCGCGCATATCGGCAAGATCATCGGCGTCGGCCTCAACTATCGGGACCACGCCGCGGAGTGCAATCTGCCGCTGCCGAAAGAGCCGACGCTGTTCCTCAAGGCGACAAGCGCACTCGCCGGCCCCAACGATCCGCTGGTGATGCCGCGCGACGCGACGAGCGTCGATTGGGAGGTCGAGCTTGGTGTCGTCATCGGACGGCATGGCGTCAACATCGCCGAAAACGCCGCCCTCGATCACGTCGCCGGCTATTGCGCCGGCATCGACTTTTCCGAACGTCATTTCCAGTTTCATCGCGGCGGCCACGGATTCAAAGGCAAGAGCGCCGACACGTTTGGTCCGCTCGGGCCGTGGTTCGTCACCGCAGACGCCGTTGCCGATCCCCAGGATCTCGCCTTGACCTTATCGGTCAATGGCGCCGTGCGGCAGCAAGGCACGACGCGAGACATGATGTTCGGCGTGCGAGAATTGGTCGCCTATTGCAGCGGCTTCATGAGTTTGCATCCCGGCGACGTCATCCTCACCGGGACGCCCGCCGGCGTCGGCATGGGGCAAAAACCACCGACCTATCTTGCGGAAGGGGACGAAGTCACCGCAACGATCGCCGGACTTGGCACGCAAACGCACCGTGTGGTGGCGGCGCGCTAAACGCGCGACATCTCAACTGCCGTTGAGATCGTGGATTTCAGGGAAAAACAAATCCTTCCACGATTTCGGTTCTGACTTCAGCGTTCCGACCTTGTGCATGAACGCCGCGAACTTCATCGCGTTCTCCGGCGCCATCGTCCACTTCACCTGCTTGCCCGCGACGATGCCTGCGGCAAAGTCGAGTGGCAGCTTCGATTTGACGTCCTGGATCCACAGCGCCGCCGCGCCGCGCCGATCCTTGTCCACCATCTCGGTGGCTTCCTTCAGAGCGGCGACCAAAGCTTTGTAGAGTTTGGGATTGTCGTCGTGAAATTTCTTCGACGTCCACGCAACGGTGAAACTGTGCGGCCCGCCGAGCACGTCGTAGGAATTCAGCACCGTGTGGATGCCTTCCTTTTCCAGCTGTTGATACTGATATGGCGGCACGCTGAAAACGCAGGTGACTTCCGATCCGCCGCTCATCAATGCAATGGTCGCGTCGGGCGGAGACATTGACACGGTGAGATGATCGAGCTTGCCGTAGTCCTTGTCGCCAAACTGTTTGGCGGCCGCCATCTGCAGCACGACGGCTTGCACCGAGACTTTCACAGAAGGAACGGCGATCTTATCGTTGTCGGTCAGGTCGCGGATCGATTTTATGTTCGGCTTGCGCGTGTTCATCAGGAACGGCTGCGAGCTGAGCGCGGAAATGCCACGCACTTCTTGCGGCGTGCCGTGCGTTCGATTCCACAGCGTCAGCAGTCCCGGGACGCCGCCGGCGACGATATCGACCGAGCCGCTGATCAGCGCGTCATTCATCGCGCTTGGCCCGTTAAACGTCAGCCAGGTGATCTTGAGATCCTTGATCCCTTCCTTTTCTGCGTATTTCTCCAGGAGCTTACGGTGCTCCATCATATTGAACTGGAGGTAGCCCATCGAAAACTGGCGAGCGAGCCGGATTTCGTTGGTCTCCGCACGCGCATGCGGGGCGGATGCGAACAGCAACGCGACGCCGGCGGCGATCGCGAGGACTGCGACACTTCGTTTCATGACCTCCTCCCGGGAGTGAATCCCTTATGATTGGCTCAATGCGAAGCGTGCAACGGTCCCGGCGCCCGAAAGAGTTGCAGAACCACGCGCGGCCGTGGGATATGCCCGGCAGCTTCGAAGAAGGAAGGACATAATGTCAAGCAAACGACTGATGTTAGCCCTTGGTATTCTCATGGGCTTGGCCGGATCCGCCGGCGCAGCCGACTACCCGACCCGTCCGATCACCATGGTGATCCCCTTCGCCGCCGGAGGTCCAACCGACGTGCTCGGCCGCGTGATGGCGGAACGCATGAGCGCCATCCTCGGCCAGCAGGTGGTGGTCGAGAACGCAACCGGCGCCGGCGGCATGACCGGCTCGGCGCGCGTCTCCAACGCCGCGCCGGACGGCTACCAGTTCGTGCTCGGCACGGTCGGCACGCACGCGCAGAACCAGACGCTCTACAAGAAGCCGGCCTACAACTCCGTCACCGACTTCACGCCGGTTGCGCTGATCGCGGAAGTGCCGCTCGTCGTCATCGCGCGCAAGGATTTCCCCGCCGACAACCTGAAGGACTTCGTCGCCTATTCGAAAGCCAACGCGGCGAAGATGACGTTCGGTTCCGCCGGCGCCGGCTCGGCCACGCATCTCGGCTGCGTCGTGCTCGACACCGCGATGGGCACGAAGATCACGCATGTGCCCTATCGCGGCACTGGCCCGGCGATGCAGGACTTGCAGGGCGGACGCATCGACTTCCTGTGCGAGATCGTCACCACCGCGAAGCCGCAGGTCGATGGCGGCTCGGTCAAGGCGATCGCGATCATGACCAAGGAGCGCTCGGCCGTGCTGCCGAATGTGCCGACGACGGCGGAAGGCGGCATGCCGGGCGTCGAAGGCTACACCTGGAACGCCTTCTTCCTGCCGAAGGGAACGCCGGCCGATATCGTGAAGAAGCTCAACGATGCGACGGTGCAGGCGATGAATACGCCGGCGGTGAAGGATCGCCTGCAGGGTCTCGGCGCGCAGATCGTCGCGCCAGAGCGCCGCACGCCGGAATATCTCGCCCAGTTCGTGAAGGACGAGATCAAGAAGTGGGAAGGCCCGATCAAGGCAAGCGGCGTCTCGGTAGATTGAGGCCGAGCGTCGCATTCGGCGCAAGCGGAGCGGAGGAACCGGGTGAGGGGTTTCTTCGATCTGAAGGAGACGGCCCCTCACCCGGCTTCGTGACTTTCGGTCACTCAGCCACCCTCTCCCACAAGGGGACAGGGGAAGGAGGCGCGCATGACGCACCAACGTCTCGATCTCCTCATTGCCGGCGGCGGCCTGCCCGGCCTCGCGCTGGCGATTGCGCTGCGCCAAGCGCTGGGCGAGACCTTCGCCGTCGCCGTGGCTGATCCCGCTTTCGCACGCCAGGGCGTCAACGACCCGCGCGCGTCCGCGATCGCCGCGGCCGCACGGCATCTGCTGAACAGCATCGGCGTCTGGGATGCGCTGGATGCCGGCGCGCAGCCGATCCTCGATATGACCGTGACCGACAGCCGCCTCAACGACGTGCTGCGGCCGGTCTACCTCAGCTTCGCCGGCGAAGTCGCGCCGGGCGAGCCTTTCGCCCACATGGTCGAGAACGCGCCGTTGATCGAGGCGCTCGTCGCGAAAGCACGTGAGAACGGCGTTCCGCTACTGCCGCATGGCGTCGCGGATTTTTCACAACAGTCCGCCCGCATCGACGCGCGCCTTGCCGATGGCAGCGCCTACAGCGCGCGCCTGCTGGTCGCTGCTGATGGTGCGCGCTCGCGCCTGCGCGAACAAACGGGCATCGCGAAGGTCGCCTGGACCTATCGGCAGTCCGCAATCGTGACGACGGTGGCGCACGAGCGCGATCACGGCGGCCGCGCGCAAGAGCACTTCTTCCCCGCCGGCCCGTTCGCGATCCTGCCGCTGAAGCGCAATCGCGCCTCCATCGTCTGGACCGAAGAAACGCGGGAAGCTGAGCGCATCGTCGCGCTGCCGGACACGGAATTCATGACCGAGTTCGAGCGCCGCTTCGGCCTCGAGCTCGGCGACATCACGCTCGCCGGGCCGCGTCGCGTCTTCCCGCTCGGCTTCATGATGGCGCGCTCGTTCATCGCCGAGCGCCTCGCGCTCGTCGGCGACGCGGCGCATGTGATCCACCCGATCGCCGGGCAGGGATTGAACATCGGCCTGCGCGATGTCGCCGCGCTTGCCGAGGCGATTGTCGACGCCGCGCGGCTCGGCCTCGATATCGGCGGCACGACAGTGCTCGATCGCTATCAGCGCTGGCGCCGCTTCGACACCGCCGCGATGGGCGTGACCACGGACGGGCTTAACCGCCTGTTCTCCAACACGTCGGGGACGCTCAAGCTCGCGCGCGACTTCGGCCTCGGCGTCGTCGACCGCTTGCCGGCGCTGAAGGCGCTTTTCATCCGCGAGGCGGCAGGCCTGACCGGCGACCTGCCGAAATTGCTCAAGGGCGAGGCGCTGTAGAGCTTGCGGCCCTGACGTTTACGTCAACGGCAAACTGCCGATGTACATGTGAAACGCCGGGCGCTTCGCGATCTCATCGAACCAGCGCACCACGTTCGGCATCGGCGGATGCTCGGGCACCAGCTTAAGATAGCGGAACGCCATCACGCCGACCGGAATGTCGCCCATCGAGAAGATGTCGCTGGCGACGAAAGCGTGTTTGGCGAGACCCCAGTCGAGGATCTTCATCGCCTCGGTCGTCTTGGTGCGTGCCGTATCGATGGCGTTATAGTCGCGCTTCTCCGGCGGCGTGCGTACCAGCCCCCAGAATAGCGGCGTGATCGCGGGGCCGAGAACACTGAGTTGCCAGTCCATCCACTGGCTGGCGAGCGCGCGCACCTTCGGGTCGTGCGGCTCGAGCACGCCGGCGCCGTGCTTGCGCGCGAGATAGCGAACGATCGAATTCGATTCCCAAAGGATGAAGCCGTCCTCTTCCTCCAGGGTCGGCACCAGCGCGTTCGGATTCATGTCGCTGTAGGGCGGCTCTTTCGTCTTGCCGAACTGGCCGCCGACGTCGATGCGCTCGCACTCCAAACCGAGTTCGCCGACCGCCCACATCGCCTTCTGCACGTTGCCTGAACTAAGGCGCCCCCACATCTTCAGCATTTGAAGCTTTCCTTTTTTGATTAAGTACCGGCGCCGCTCCGCCTCATCCTGAGGAGCGTCGCAACGCGACGCGTCTCGAAGGACGGGGCGGCCGAACACAGTGTGGCCATCCTTCGAGACGCGCTCTACGAGCGCTCCTCAGGATGAGGCCATAATTCCGCAGCTATTCCAGCCGCCGCGCCTCTTCCACCAGCATGATCGGGATGCCATCGCGGATCGGATAGGCGAGCTTGGCGGAACGCGAGATCAGTTCCTGCTTCTCCGCGTCATATTCCAGCGCCCCCTTGGTCAGCGGGCAGACGAGGATTTCCAGCAGCTTTGGATCGACCCCTTGCGCGGGGCGTTCGGAAGATGGCGTCGTCACGGAAGCCTCATGTATGTCTGCCGCCATCCTACCATCACGAGGCCGCGCCGCGCGAGTGAGGCCCGCCGCAGTTGGAGCATAGCTTCCCTACGCCTATATTGGGCACGCGCATGGACGACCTTGCGAATCCCGACATTTCAGCGGGGACGACCCCGGCAGAGGAGCTTTCTCATGGCGTGGGTTATCCTGTTGTTCGCTGGCTTGAGCGAGATCGGTTGGGCTATCGGCCTCAAATACACGGACGGGTTCACCCGTGTCGTTCCGACGGTTCTCACGGTCGCCTGCATGACCGTGAGCGTCGCCTTGCTCGGCCTGGCCTTGAAATCACTGCCGGTCGGCACCGCTTACGCGGTGTGGACGGGCATCGGCACCGTCGGCACGGCGATCCTCGGGATCATTCTGTTCGCGGAGCCGGCCACGGCGATGCGGCTTGCCTGCATCGGGCTGATCGTTGCCGGCATCGCCGGATTGAAATTCGCGGCGTGAGATTACGTCGCTCTCACCGCCTTACTGCAACGAACCCTCGCCAGGCGACTGACGCTTGGCGAGTTCGATCTCGGTGACGGCGATGAGGATCTCCGCGCGCCTCTTGAGATCGGGCGCTTCCAGCATCGCCTGCTTCTCCGCCGCGCCGTAAGGCGACATCATCGCCAGCGCGTTGACGAGCGCCTCGTTCGGCGCTTCCTCGATCCCCTGCCAATCCGCCTTCAGGTCGTTCGCCGTCAGGAATGCGTTCAGCGTCTTGAGCAGCTCCGCGCGATCGACCTCCTCCTCCCCCTTGCGGGCGATGAAGTCGTCGCGGAAATGGCTGAAGGTGACGCGGCACTGCCGATAGGCCGTCGCGACGCGCAACTCCTCCTCGACTTCGAAGCGGGCGATGCCGGTGAGCTGGATGAGATAGCGGCCGTCGCCGGATTCCGCGAACTGCGTGATGCGTCCGGCGCAACCGATCTTGAACAAATGCGGCTTATCCTCCGGCGCGGCATGCGAGGCGTCCGGCTGAATCATGCCGATCAGGCGGTGGCGGTCCGCAAGCGCATCGTCGACCATCGCGAGATAACGCGGCTCGAAGATGTTGAGCGGCATCTGCCCGCGCGGCAGCAGCAGCGCACCGGCGAGCGGAAACACCGGGATCACACCGGGAAGATCGGACGGTC
>JAFKKS010000088.1 GCA_017304555.1 Hyphomicrobiales bacterium | reverse complement strand
AGCAATCATCCTGATCGCAGCCGCGTTTCTTCTCGCCGACGCGATGGCTTTTGACGGCCGCTACCGTGCGCGCCTCGAAGCCGGTGCATTACGTATGGCCGACGTGGTCGGCGCGGAGATCGGAGCGCTCGTGCGCCAGATCACACGCTGAATTCGAATGATGCGCACAGGGGGGTGGCGAGGGGGTGCGGCGCCGCGCGTGCGAGGCTATAAATGCGCGGTTCCCATCCGACACGCGTTCCCCATAAACGAACAGACCCGCCTCATGATCATCGACTGTCACGGCCACTACACGACCGCGCCTAAAGATCTCCTCGCCTTCCGTGAGCGCCAGGTGGCGGCGTTCAAGGCGAACGAGACGCTGCCCGATCCCGGCACGGTCGTGATCGGCGACGATGTTTTGCGCGAGAGCGTGCAGGCGCAGCTTCGTCTGCAGCGCGAGCGCGGCACCGACGTGACGATCTTCTCGCCGCGCGCGTCCGGCATGGGGCATCACATCGGCGACGCGCGCGTGAGCGCGGATTGGTCGCGGCTCTGCAACGACCTGATCGCGCGCGTCTGTGCGCTCTATCCGGAGAACTTCATCGGTGTTTGCCAATTGCCGCAGACGCCGGGCGTTCCTCCGACGAACAGCATCGCGGAGCTCACGCGTTGCGTGAAGGAACTCGGCTTCGTCGGCTGCAACCTCAATCCCGATCCGTCGGGCGGGCACTGGACCGATCCTCCGCTCACCGATCGCTGGTGGTACCCGTTCTACGAGGCGCTGGTCGAACTCGACGTGCCGGCGATGGTGCATGTCAGCGCGTCCTGCAACCCTAATTTCCACGCCACGGGCTCGCACTATCTCGCGGCCGACACGACGGCGTTCATGCAGTTTCTCACCTCCGATCTGTTCAAGGATTTCCCGACGCTGCGCTTCGTCATTCCGCACGGCGGCGGCGCGGTGCCGTATCACTGGGGCCGCTATCGCGGCATTGCACAGGACTTGAAGCGTCCGCCGCTCGGCGAACTGCTGCTGAAGAATGTCTTCTTCGATACCTGCGTCTATCACTTTCCAGGAATCGACCTTCTCACCAAGGTGATCCCGGCCGACAACATCCTGTTCGCGTCGGAGATGATCGGCGCCGTGCGCGGCGTCGATCCGGAGACCGGACACTATTTCGACGACACGAAGCGCTACGTCGATGCGGTGAAGAACTTGGGCGATGAGGATCGCTACAAAATCTTCGAAGGCAATGCGCGTCGCGTCTATCGGCTGGACCGTGTTCCGGCCCTGGCGCAATGAGCCGCGCTTTCGTCAAAGAGACGGATAGCGAAGCGGTCGAGGAGCTTCCCGATCGCCCGATCTCGACGCATCCGAATATCGTCACGGCGACGGGCCTGGCGCAGATCGAAACCGAGGTTGCGCGGCTGCAAGCGGACTACACCGCAGCGCAGGCGCGAAAGGATCATGTCGCACTGGCAAGCCTTGCCCGCGACCTGCGCTACTGGACGGCGCGGCATGCGAGCGCCGAGCAGGCGCCACCACCGCCGGATGCCGAGGAAGTTCGCTTCGGAACGCACGTGACGATCGTGCGCGAAGACGGCCGCCGGCAGACTTATCGCATCGTCGGCGAGGACGAGGCCGATCCGGCACGCGGCACCCTCTCCTACGCCGCGCCGCTGGCGCGCCTCTTGATGGGCAAGCGTGTCGGTGACGCCGTTACGCTTGGCGGTCAGGAAGTTGAGGTCGTCGCGATCGAAGTGACCACGACTTGACGGAGGTACGTCCGCCATCACTTCGACCGCCACAAGAGCCATGCACGTTTATAGTGGCTCAAATCTGTAGCCCGCGCTAAGACAGCGCGCCGGGCTTTTCATGTTGCAACCTTCCTTCGCCTCCATCGAGACGCGCCAATCTTGGACCGTCGCCTTCGTCGCGCTCGGCGTGATGGCGTTCGCTTACGGCGCGCCGTGGATCAATGTGGTCGCGCTGAAAACCATCGCAGCCGAAGCCGGCGGCGAACGGGCGGCGCCTGCTCTGGCCGGCGCGCTCGCCTGGTTCGGCGCCGGTTTCGGCGGCATCGCCATGGGCTACATCGCCGAGCGCATCGGCGTGCGCTGGACCGTGATGTTCGGCGCATTGATGATCGCCTGCGGTCTCGCGCTGTCGAGTTTCGGCCCCGGCTGGCCGCTTTATATCGGACACGGGCTGTTCATCGGGCTTTTCGGCCTCGCCGGCATCAACGCACCGCTCTTTGTTTATGTCAGCCGCTGGTTCGATCGCTGGCGCGGCTCGGCGCTCGCATTGATCTCCAGCGGCTCGTACATCGCCGGCGCCGTCTGGCCGCCGATCTTTGAGCGCGTGGTCGACATGTTCGGCTGGCGGAACGCGATGCTCGGTTACGGCCTCGTCGAAGCGCTCGTCATCGTGCCGTTCGCCGCGAGCTTCCTCGTCCGCCCGCCGGAATTCCGCGAGCCCGTGGCCGCGACGAGTACGCGGCTCGACGGCCCGGCCCTCGTGCTCGGGTGGCCGCCGAATGTCGTCTTCGCGCTGCTGATGGCGATGATCTTCTTCTGTTGCGTACCGATGGCGATGCCGCAGCAGCATCTCGTCGCATTCTGCAGCGATCTCGGCATCAACGCGTCGCGTGGCGCCTTCATGCTTTCGGTGTTGCTCGGCTCGGCGTTCCTGAGCCGGCAGGTCTGGGGGCTTATCGCCGACCGCATCGGCGGTCTGCGCACGGTCTTGATCGGCTCCGTGGCGCAGATCGTGACCATGAGCGCCTTCCTGATGACGCAGGACGAGTTCGGGCTGTTCTCCGTCGCCGCCGCCTTCGGTCTCGGTTTCAGCGGGCTGATCCCCGCGACGGTACTCGCCGTGCGCGAATTGTTCCCCGCGCGCGAAGCGTCATGGCGCATCCCGATGCTGCTTCTCTGCAGCGCCTCCGGCATGGCGACGGGAAGCTGGCTCGCCGGCTACATCTACGACCACTTCGGCTACTACGCGCCGGCTTTCACCGCCGGGGTCGGCGTCAACCTGCTGCATCTCGCGATCGTCAGCACGCTGGTGTGGCGGCGCTATATGCGGCCCGTTGCCGTCTGACCGAAGCGAGGCGATCCGTCGGAATCAAAACGGCGCACGCCCCTCGCCGGCGCGCGCCGCGCATCATTTGCCGACGCAGATCACGACGACTTTGACCGCACCTTTGTCCGGCGCGGGGAAGATCCCCTTCGACTCGTTGATGAGATGAAATGCGCGCCCGTCCGACGGCGCCATTCCGATCGCGTTGACGAGGCGTTCGTTGCGCTTGCAACTGACCGCGCATTCCCCAGCGCACAGGTATTCGGCAAAGCGAATGCGGCCGGCACTGGCGCTGGCCTGTGTGCCGGCGAGCACCTGCCCGGGCTGAGTCTGAATGGTTTCGCGCGCCTGCGCCTCGGGGGCGCTTCCCATGGCGCTGATGCCGGGAGGCCCAGGCGGTCCGGGAGGTCCGGGATCGCCGCGCTCACCCCTCTCGCCGGCGGGGCCGGGAGGTCCGGGCGGGCCCGCGACGCCCTGCGGCCCGGCGGGGCCCGCAGGACCTACGGCGCCCGTTTCTCCTTTGGCGACGCCGACGACGCCCTGTGGCGGCGTCACGGCGCCAGCGGACGCCGCCTCGCCCTTGGGGCCAGGATCACCCTTGGCGCCCGCTTCGCCACGTTGACCAGAAGGGCCGGTGGGCCCCGC
>JAFKKS010000087.1 GCA_017304555.1 Hyphomicrobiales bacterium | reverse complement strand
TTGTGCAGGGTATCGAGAGTGGGCTGATCGCCGGTATAGGCGTGGATCGTCGTCATGAAGCCCTTGTCGATGCCGACGGCGTCGTTGAGCACCTTGGCGACCGGCGCGAGGCAGTTGGTCGTGCAGGAGGCGTTGGAGACGACCTTGTGATCCTTCGTCAACTTGTCGTGGTTGACGCCGTAGACGACGGTCATGTCGGCGCCGTCGCCCGGCGCCGAAATCAGCACGCGCTTGGCGCCGGCGGTGAGATGCGCCGAGGCCTTTTCCTTCGATGTGAAAATGCCGGTGCATTCCATCGCGATGTCGACGCCAAGATCCTTCCACGGGAGCGTCGAAGGATCCTTCACCGCCGTCACCTTGATGGCGCCGTTGCCGAGGCTGATCGTGTCGCCCTTGACGGTGACTTCACCGGGAAAACGGCCGTGGACGCTGTCGTAACGCAGCAGGTGAGCGTTGGTCTCGACCGGACCGAGGTCGTTGATCGCAACCACCTCGATGTCCTTGCGTCCCGACTCGGCAATGGCGCGAAGCACGTTGCGGCCGATGCGGCCAAAACCGTTGATGGCGACGCGGACTGTCATCCCACTTACTCCTTGCTGTGCTGCGCCATGCCAAAGCGGTCCCGGCCGCTACGCCTGGCTCTGGTTCCAATGTAGGACTTAACCGCCCGCAGCAAAGGTTTCGCGCGAGCGAAAAGGCGAAAAACGCCTGTTGCTATCACTTTTTGCCGAGTTTGCTCAATGCGGCATCGACGACCGCATCGGGCGTAATTCCAAAACGTTTGTAGAGTTCCTTGAACGGCGCGCTTTCGCCGAATTCGGTCATGCCGATGAACAGTCCGTCGGAGCCGATGATGGCGTCCCAGCCCTGCCGCACGGCGGCTTCGACGCCGATCTTGACCGGCGCGTCGCCGATGATGCGGGCGCGTTCAGCAGCCGGACGACCGAGGAAAAGCTCGAAACACGGGATCGACACCACGCGGGCAGCGACGCCGCGTTCGGCGAGAAGCTTCTGCGCGTCGACGGCGAGCGAAACCTCGGAGCCGGTGGCGAAGATCGACACCTGCGCCTGCCCCTTGGCCGGCGAAATCTCGTAGGCGCCGGCGGCGCAACGATTTTCCTTGTCGTCGGTGAGGCGAAGTTGCGGCAAATTCTGGCGTGTCAAAGCAAAAACGCTCGGATTCTTGCTCGCCTGCAGCGCAAGCTGCCAGCACTCCATCGTCTCGACTGTGTCGCACGGGCGGAAAACGAGAAGATGCGGGATCGCGCGCAGCGCCGCCAGATGCTCGACCGGCTGGTGCGTCGGGCCATCCTCGCCGAGGCCGATGGAGTCGTGCGTCATCACATGGATGACACGCTCGCCCATCAGGGCCGCGAGGCGGATTGAAGGGCGGCAATAGTCGGAAAAG
Organism: Hyphomicrobiales bacterium; assembly: GCA_017304555.1. GTDB lineage: Bacteria > Pseudomonadota > Alphaproteobacteria > Rhizobiales > Xanthobacteraceae > JAFKKS01. Next base: position 2,306 of record JAFKKS010000087.1, on the reverse strand, counting down.
ACGAGGAACGTGCCGGAATAGGGGATGATGCCGCCGTGTAGCGCCATGCCGTTCATCGCGGCCGCCATGCCGTGTTCGCGGATGCCGTAGTGGATGAAAGTGCCACCGTAATGGTCGGCGTCGAGGACGGGCATCCCCTTCGGGCGGGTATTGTTCGAGCCGGTGAGGTCGGCGGAGCCGCCGATCATCTCGGGCAGGGCCGGCACGAGGACGCCGAGCGCGTTTTCCGAGGCGATGCGCGTCGCGATGGTCTTCGGGTTGGCGGCGAGGTCTTCCTTGAACTTGCGCACGACCGCGTCGAGGTTCGACGGGAGTTCGCCTTTGGTGCGGCGCTCGAATTCGGCGCGCTGCGCCGGATCGATCTTTGCCAGGCGCTCGGCCCAAGCCTTGCGGGCCGGTGCTCCGCGCATGGCAGCGGCGTGCCAGCGCTCCTTGACGTCATTTGGAATTTCGAACGGCGGGTACTCCCAGCCGAGATTCTTGCGGGCGCCTGCGATTTCTTCCGCGCCGAGCGGCGAACCATGGCTCTTTTCAGAACCCGCCTTGTTCGGCGCGCCGAAGCCGATGGTGGTGCGACAGGCGATCAAGCTCGGACGGTCCGACTTCTGCGCCTTCTCGATGGCGGCCGCGATCGCTTCCGGATCGTGCCCGTCGACATGCGAGGCGGCCCAGCCTGCGGATTCGAAACGCTTCACCTGATCGACGTTGTCGGAGAGGGTGCGATTGCCGTCGATCGTGATGCCGTTGTCGTCATGGAAGACGATGAGTTTCGACAGCTTCAGATGGCCGGCGAGCGCGATGGCCTCTTGGCTGATGCCTTCCATCAGGTCGCCGTCGGAGGCGAGGACATAGGTGTGATGGTCGACAACGCCGTCGCCGAATACGGCGGCGAGATGGCGTTCCGCGATCGCAAAACCAACCGAATTACCGAGGCCCTGGCCAAGCGGGCCGGTCGTCGTCTCCACACCGGGCGTGAGGAAGTTCTCAGGATGCCCTGGCGTGATCGAGCCCAACTGCCGGAAATTCTTGATCTCCTCGATCGTCATCTTCGGATAACCGAGGAGATAGAGCAGCGAATAAAGCAGCATCGAGCCGTGGCCGGCCGAGAGCACGAAGCGGTCGCGGTCGGGCCAGGCGGGGTTGGCCGGGTCGAATTTGAGGAAGCGGGTAAAGAGGACGGTCGCGATATCGGCCGCGCCCATCGGTAATCCAGGATGCCCTGATTTGGCTTTTTCGACCGCGTCCATGGAAAGGGCGCGGATAGCGTTGGCCATGCGATCGTGATCGGCGCGGGAGGTCTTTGACATGATGGGCGGACGGCATAACACGCCGCGCCCCCCTGTCAACGCGCTGCATGCGCGAAGAGAATGCCCCCTACAACTTTTCCTCAGGCAAGATCAAAGAGTTGATGCCGTAGGTTGCGGTGACGGTTGACCCGGCGCAAACTACCGAATCAGAAGAGGAGGTCCGCCCGGATCATGGCTGACGCAAATCCCGTCGAAATGGCGACGCGCCGCTTATCGGCCGCGCTCGATGGACTGGAGGCCGCGCTTGAACGGCGGCGCGGGGCGGACCAAGGCGACGTCGCGCTTGCCGAACAGGTTTCCTCGCTTGGCGCCGACCGTTCGCGGCTCGCTGCCGAACTCGATCAGCAGGCGGCGCGTGCGCAGAAGCTGGAGGCGACCACCCGCGAGATTTCGCAGCGTCTCGATGCCGCGATGGAGGCCGTGCAGACGGTGGTTGATGCGCATGAGAACTAGGGGTTCGCGCGCGACGGCGACAGGAATGTCGCAACCGTCGTGCAGCGTGGCTTGATGGGAGGCGCAAGATCATGCCGCATGTGAACGTCACGATCGACGGGAAGCCTTACCGGATGGCCTGCGAGGATGGGCAGGAAGACTATCTGCAGAACCTTGCGAAGGATCTCGATCGGCGCATCACCGATTTGCGCGGACGCTTCACCGACATCACGGAATCGCGCCTGCTGGTGATGGCGGCGTTGATGCTCTCCGATGAACTTTCGGAAAAGACGCGCCTTCTGGCGGAATCTCCGAGCGCGCGGTTAGACGTTGGCGTGGCCGGTCCCGATCGGGCGCGGGCGACGCAGAACGCCATCGCCGCTGCGCTCGACGCCGCGTCGGAGCGTATCGAGCGCGTGACCAAGGATCTCAACCGCAGTATCGGCGAAAATGTCCCGATGGGATGAGGGGCCGAGCAGCGTACGCCATGCCTGCAGTGCGTGCAGTTGATCTGCAGCCTCATCCTGAGGAGCCCGCGTAGCGGGCGTCTCGAAGGATGGCGTCATT
>JAFKKS010000086.1 GCA_017304555.1 Hyphomicrobiales bacterium | reverse complement strand
CGACCCGCTCGGTTCAACTGGACGCACACTTAGCCTTCGACAATGAGATTGATGGCCTTGGGGCCTTTGCCCTTCTTGTCGGGCTCGACGTCGAAGGTGATCTTCTGTCCTTCGTTGAGCCCTTTGAGGCCTGCACGCTCGACGGCGGTGATATGGACGAACACGTCCCGCCCGCCGTCATCCGGTTTGATGAAACCGTAGCCACGCTCGCCATTGAAGAATTTGACCGTACCGGTCGTCGCCATAGGGACGCTCCCTCTCCCACGCGCTTTACCGTCCGCCCCGCGGCATGACGGTTGGCTGGACGTCCACGGCGGAAGGCGCGGCCCCCTCAGGCCTCGTCATCTCCGCCGGCTCCCCTCCGGAGGCGGACCATCAAAGCCGCGCGTATGAAATACCAACACCGGCACGCTGGAAAGAGCCCGCAGAGAGAGGCGCGATCATTTTTGCGGGGTAAGCCAAGTGATGTGTGAGGCTCCTTGCGCGGAGCCGAACACCTGAGCCAGGGCGGGTAGGAGGAGGCGAAGTTGCTCATCCAGCCGCCACGGCGGATTGACGATGAGGAGGCCGGTTCCTGCCAACCGTTCCGCCGCCGCGTACGGTGCGACGGTCAGTTCCGCCCGCAGGACGTTCGGGATGCCTGTCCGCACCACGCGCCGCGCGAAGGCGTCCGACGCGTCCTTGTTCTTCAGGGGGTACCACGCGAGGTAAACCCCATCCGCCCATTTGCGCCGGGCGGCGACGAGGGCGTCCGCCAGCCGAGGGAATTCATGCGGATCCTCGAACGGCGGATCGATCAACACCGCACCGCGTCGCTCCTTCGGCGGCAGATAGGCCGAGAGGGCGGTCCAGCCATCGATGGCAATGGCCTTGGCGCGCCGGTCGCGGGCAAGGGTGCGCGTCAGCGCAGCCGCCGCCGTCGGCTCCATTTCGCAGGCGATCAGCCGGTCGACCGGCCGCATCAGCGCAGCGGCCAAGGCCGGCGAGCCGGGGTAGGTCTGTAGCCCGCCCTGCGGATTGAAGCCGGCGATAGCCTCGAGATAGGGGCGCAGCAGGTCCTGCACGGGCGGGGTTAGCGTTGCCGCGATCAGCGCATGGATGCCCGTTTCGGCCTCGCCCGTCTTTTGCGCCTCGGGCGATGTCAGGTCGTAAAGGCCGGCGCCCGCATGCGTGTCGAGGATACGGAACGGCGCCGGCTTCTGCCGCATATGCGTGATCACGAGCGAGAGCACGATGTGCTTGACCACGTCGGCAAAGCCGCCGGCGTGATAGCTGTGCCGGTAATTCATGGGAACCGCAGTAGGAGAAACCGAGCCAATACCTCAAGTCGAATTGTTCCGAAAGGCATCGCGCTTTGCTCCGCTCATTCCCGCGAAAGCGGGAATCCAGCTTTTTATTTTTCTGGGCCCCCGCTTTCGCGGGGGCGGGCGGAAGACCTGTCTTCGAACGTCAGCCGCCGCGAACCGGCGGCATCACCAGTCTGTCGCGGCGGCAGGCGCGCCGGTCGATTTCCGGGCAGGCGCGGAAGGTGAAGTCCTTCGTCATGCAGATGCGCACCTCGCGCAGCCGGCGCTGGTCGCAGCCGATGGCGATGCCGTCGCGCGACAGCCCCGGATTGGCCTTGATGAACGCCGTCTCGACGTCGTCCGGGCGGACGGTGAGCGTCGTGGTGACGTCCTGATACGCTTCCGGAATCTGCACGGCCGCACGCGCCTTGCGCACCGTTTCGAAATAGGCGCGCGCCGACAAGCCGGAGCACGTCCCGTGCTTGTCCCACTCGTGATAGACGAGGCTAGGCGCGGGCATCAAGTCGAGCATTGAGGAGACGATGTTGCGGTTGAGGCGCGGCGCCGGAACCTGGCAGGATTCCGGAAAGCCGCGCTCATATTGCGGCCACAGCCCGTGCACGACGAAGGAGTAGGGGCGGGCGCCGCATTGCATCTTCGGCGCGCGTGCGCCGGCGGATTCGCAGAACGACGGCGACCAGGAGAGCGACAGGACGTAGAAATCAAAGCGTCCGGCGGCATTCTGGCGCGCGTCGAACGCCGCTGCCGGACCGGCGAAAGCCGCCCACAACCCGACGAAGCCTAAGGTGATCCGGATCGCCCACGCCATCGCTGCGCCCCAAACTAAACCCAAGGAAATATCAGGGACGCGCCATCCGGCATCCAGGGTTGTAAGCCCAGTTGCGGTCGAGACCGACGACGCACCACTCGACGCCCCAGGTGGCGCCGATCTCCCCGCCATCCTCGACGATCGCGTAGTTTACGCGGTGCTTGCGGCCGTCGGAGACCACGACTTGCCCGCTGCAGAAGCGGCGAGGGATGGCATTGGCCGCCCACGGCCGGAACGCGATCTCGCGGACGCGCGGAAAGTCCAGAATCCGGAGGTCCGAATTCCAGAACTTCGTCTCCTTCTCGGCGAAGGTCAGGCTGATCTGCTGCAGCACGGCCGGGTTTTCGCATCCCGGCAGGATCGCGTCGTAGCGTGGCCCCGACAGCCAGAAGTTCTTTTCCAATGGGCCTGCCGCGTTCGCTGGCGCGGCGAACAGCGCCGAAAGCGAAAGGACGCAAGCGAGGATCGCCCCCTGAGCCATGCGCACGATCATGCGAATCGCCTCCTCCAAGACCCGTAAAATATGCCGCTGCGCCGAACCCTATGATCAAGGCACGGCAAAAGGAACACCGTTCGGGGATAAGGCGGCCAAATGGCCGGGACCTGTCACCGATCGGCCACCGCGAACGGCCCGTGATGATGGGCGGACGCTGCCGCTCCATACGCTGGCAGCAAGGGCCGGTTTGTGGACACGACGCAAGGCGTCGACGAGATTTTCCACGACGTATTGTTGAGAACCATGCCGCAGGTGGCGAGGCGCGCGCCGTCCGGCGTACGCAGGCAGACCGAGCGGCCGAGCTCGAAATCACGGTTCATGGCGCGGCAAGTGCACTCCGTCGCTGCGGCGCCCGTTGCCGTCGCCACGGCAACCGTGCATGCACTCCAGGCAACGAGGTGGAGCATCCGCATGGGCGCATCATAGCATGATGACGACGCCCCTGGAACGGCCGGGCGCTAGCCTGGGTCTGCCGCCGACAAGATCCGATGCGTTTCGGCAGCCGCGCCGAACAGGTGATACAACGTGCTGGCCGGCATGGTGTTTCCGACCGGGTTTCCGGCCCCGTCGAACTTGTCGATCCATCCGCCTGGGACTGGCACTGAAAGATAGCGGCGGCTGACTGCGCCCAGAATGCGATCCGCCGCCTCGATCGCGCCGGCGTGCCCTCTTTTATGCGCGACGAGCCAGGCCTTCGCGAGTTCCGTTTGCGGCCAGATCCGGCGCGAGCGCAGACGCGGCGCGTTGCTGTGGGAAACGCCGTCGAAGACGAAGCCAGTTTCGGGATCGGCGCCGCCTGCGGCGAAGGCGAGGAAATGCGCGGCAAGTGGCTCGGGGGCCCGTTCAGCGATGCGCGCGTGCTGATGCAGCAGCCACGACCATTCGGCGTGATGCCCGGGTTCGACAACATCGCTCTCCGCCTGCGGCCTCCAATCGTCGTCGAAGAACTCGCCGATGATGCGCGTTTGCGGATCGAGGAAGCGGCTTTCGAGTTGCGCGCGCAGTTTCTCCGCCCGCGCCGCGGCCTCCGGATGATCCGCGACCTCGTGCAGCGCCAGCATCGCTTCATAGAGATGCATATGCGGGTTCTGCCGCCGCGGCAG
>JAFKKS010000085.1 GCA_017304555.1 Hyphomicrobiales bacterium | reverse complement strand
CTTCCGCCGAAGCCAGATCGCGATCGACGGCGACGACCTTGGCGCCTTCTTCGGCGAAACGCAGCACCGTCGCACGCCCGTTCCCCATGCCTTCGCCGGGCGACTGCCCGGCGCCGACGACGATCGCAACCTTGTCCTTCAAACGCATCGTTCCGATCACTCCAACTCGATCGTTTCGAACTGCGCCGGCAGGATGATCTCCAGCACCTCGCAGTCGTCGGAGTAATCGAGCACTTTGTGCTTGATCTTCGGCGGTTGGATCCAGGACGAGCCCTTCTCCATCTTCACCGCGCCATGACCCTCGAATTCGGATTTGATCCAACCGTTGAGCACATAGACCATCTGGAATTCGACGTCGTGAATGTGCAGCTTCGAGACTTCTTCCGGCCGGCACGGCGGCACGAAGCGGATGACATGCGCCTGCGCTAGTCCGTCGGTCGCGGCAGCGAATCCGAGATCGCGATATTGCGCATAGCGGCGCAGTCCCGATTCGAAGCTGCCGTCGCTCAGATGCGAGAAGGTGAAGGTTTGCGGCGCCCGCCGCTTCGTGCGTGCTGGCGGCTTTGCGCGCGAGCGTGCACTGGCGGCTGGCTTTGCCCGGCGCGCCGCCGCGGGCTTTGCCGCTTTCTTTCCCGGCTTCGCCGATTTCCGCGCGGCGCTTGTGCGGGACGGTGCGACCTTGCGCCTCGAGGCGGCCTTACGCGCCGTCTTTGCTTTTACTTTTGCTTTCGCCATCGTTTCCTCCCTGTCGTTGAATGTCAGTCGAACATGGCTTGTGCGTGCAACTTTGGCGGTCCCGGGAGGACTCGAACCTCCGACCTTCGGTTTAGGAAACCGCTGCTCTGTCCAGCTGAGCTACGGGACCGTGTGAGCGATCTAGCATAGCGTGTCGATCACTGCATCGCTCTCGCGTTCGGCCCAATCCACACGCTATGATGCGCCACCTTACGGTGCGGCCACGCCATGAAGAAAATCGGCGCGAATCGACATCGCCTGCGCAGCGCGGCAGGCGCGGGGCTTTTCGCGTGCGTCATCTTGTGGGCGACGGCGGGCAACGCCGCGACCGTGACCGACGCTTGCGGCTTGACGCCCCTGAGCTTTTCCTCGCCGCGCTTCTGGCCGACCAGACGATCGCGCTGAAGGGTGCCGGAACCGGCGCGCATGACCGCTACGGCCGCCTCGTCGCCTACGTCTTTACGACCGATGAGGGGTTGGAACGATCCCTGCAAGCGGTTATGCTTGACGGTGGGCTTGCTCGGGTGGCGGCGCGTGTCGGCAGCTATGGTTGCGCGACCGCATTCTGGGCTCGTGAGCAAAATGCACGCACGGCGCGACGTGGTCTGTGGGCTGATCGCGAAGCTACCTTGGCAGCGCAGAGCGCAACGGCCCTGCTGCAGAAACGCGGGCGATCCGTGCTGGTCGAAGGCACGGTTGTCTCCGTGCGCGAAAGCGGCGGCACGATCTACGTCAATTTCGGAGGGCGTTGGTCGGAAGACTTCACGGTCACCATTGCGAAACGCAATGCCCGCATGTTTACCGCCGCTGGCTTGGTGCCGGAGCAGCTCGCCTATAAGCGGGTCCGGGTGCGCGGCGTGGTCGAGGAGCGCGGCGGGCCGTGGATCGAGGCTCTGCGGCCGGAGCAGATCGAGGTTCTTGAACATCGCGCGGAAAAATGGGACCCGGTTCCGGGAGCGGATGTTCGTCAGGCTCAGCAACCGCTGTAATCCATTTCTCTTGGATCACAGCGCGTCGCGCCGATGACGCGATGGAAAAAAGCGGCGTGTTTGAAGCGGTGAGAGGTATTAAGAGAGGGTCGGCGGCACGGCAGAGCCGCCTGGTCTTGCTTGCGCTTGCTTCGCTATGGCTCGCCGGCTGTGCCGGCACGTTGCCGGAAAGCCAAAGCAAGGTTGCGGCCCTTCCCGACCCGCCCAAGCGGGCCGAGCCGGTGCCGGCCGCGCAGCGCGAACATCAGCGTATCCTTGCAGCATATGGCGGCGCCTACCACAATGCGCAGCTCGAAACCGTCCTCAAAACGACAGTCGATAAACTTGTTGCCGCGTCGGGCAAGGCGGACCTGAGCTACCGCGTCACCATCCTCAACTCCCCCGCGGTCAATGCCTTCGCGCTGCCCACGGGTCATCTCTACGTCACGCGCGGCTTGCTGGCTCTAGCGAACGACGATTCAGAACTTGCCTCCGTGCTGTCGCATGAGATGGCGCACGTCATCGCGCGCCACGCCGCCATGCGCGAGGATCAGGCGCGCCAGGCCGCGATCGTGAGCCGCGTGGTCAATGACGTGCTCAACGACCCGCAAATGGGAGCGCTGGCGCTCGCCAAGTCCAAGATCGCGCTTGCAAGCTTCTCGCGGGCGCAGGAAATCGAGGCGGACGGCATCGGCGTCAGCATCGCCGCCAAGGCGGGGTACGACCCCTATGGCGCCAGCCGCTTCCTGACCGCGATGGGCCGCAATGCCGAACTGAAGTCCGGGATGGCGTCGGGCGGGGATCCGCGCTCCATCGACTTCCTGTCGTCACACCCGTCGACCCCCGACCGGGTGAAGAACGCTCTCGCCAAGGCACGCGAATACACCTCACCAGGCTCCGGCAACCGCGACCGGCGCAGCTATCTCGCGGCGACGGAGGGCATGGCCTACGGCGAGGACCCGACCGAAGGGCTCATTCGTGGCCGCACCTTCCTGCATCCGCGCCTTGGCTTCACCTTCACCGCTCCCGAGGGCTTCGTTCTCGACAACACCGCGCAGGCGGTTCTCGGCATGAAGGACAATGGCAGCCAGGCCCTGCGTCTCGACAATGTGCGGGTGCCGGCGGACCAGAAGCTGACGGACTACCTCGTGTCCGGCTGGATCGAGAAGGTCGACCCGCGCACCGTTCAGGATACGACGATCAATGGCTCCCCGGCTGCGACCGCAATCGCCAAGGGCGATCAGTGGAGCTTCCGCCTGTATGTCGTCCGCTACGGCGAGGATGTGTATCGCTTTGTCTTCGCCGCAAAGAACCGGACGGCCGACGTCGATCGCGCGTTCCGGCAATCGGTTTCAAGCTTCCGGCGTATGACCCAAGCGGAGATCGACCGCGCCCGGCCGCTGCGTGTCCATCTTGTGACCGTTCAGCCGGGCGACACGCCGGAGAAAATGGCGGGCCGCATGGCGACCGATCACCAACTCGCGCGCTTCCTGGTGCTCAACGGGCTCAGCGCCAACGCGACGCTCACGCCCGGAGACGAAGTGAAGATCGTCACGGAGTAGCGCCGCGGCGGCCATATCAACAAAAAAGCCCGGCCGAAGCCGGGCTTTTTGCGTTTTTCAGAGAACCGCGCGTTACGCCGCTTCGTCCTCGATGACGGCTTCGTCGGATTCCGCTTCGGCCTCCGGCTTCGGACCGCGGCGCGGACCCTTGGCGAGAGAAGCTTCGATCTCCTTCACCGCCTCGGTCTCGGTGATGCGCTGCACCGCCGCGATCTCGCGCGCGAGACGATCAAGCGCCGCCTCGTAAAGCTGCCGCTCGCTGTAGGATTGCTCCGGCTGGCTCTCGGAGCGAAACAGGTCGCGGACCACCTCGGAGATGGCGACGATGTCGCCCGAGTTGATCTTGGCTTCATATTCCTGCGCGCGGCGCGACCACATGGTCCGCTTGATGCGCGCGCGGCCCTTGAGGGTGTCGAGCGCCCGCTTCACCAGCGGCGTTTCGGCGAGCTTGCGCATCCCGACGGACGCAATCTTGGTCGTCGGCACGCGCAACGTCATCTTGTCCTTGACGAAATTGATGACGAAGAGCTCGAGCTTGTAGCCGGCCACCTCCTGCTCCTCGATGGCGACGATCTGGCCGACACCGTGAGCGGGATAGACGATGAATTCGTTGATCTTGAAGCCCTGGCGCTGCGTCAGCTTCTTGGCCTCGGGCGCGGGTGCAGGCTTCGCCGGAGCGGGCTTGACCGGAGCCGGCTTAACGACAGCCTTGGCGACCGTCTGCAACTCGACCTTCTTCTTGACCGGCGCTTCCGCCACCTTCTTCGTCTCAGTCACCTTCTTCTTCGCTTCCGTCACCTTTTTGACGGTGGCCGAGGCCTTCGTCGCGGTGGCCTTGGCGGCCGTAGAAGGGGTCGAAGGGGCGGTTGTCTTCTTGTTGTTGGCGGTCATTCGGCCTTTTGCTCCTTGGCCCTTCGCTTTAGCGCGAGGGGCAGCTTGGGGCTTAGCCGCCGCGGTCCGGCGGCTTGCAGCCCGGGACGGAGACCGTTTGCTGGTCTCCTTTGAAACTTTCTTCACAACACGACGCGGTTTTGCAGCCACAGCTTTCGCGTGGAACGTCACGCCCTTCTACTCAACACGATGTTGCGGAAGGCGACATAGGTGGGGCTCCAACAGGGAGCGCCAAATTTCGCCACAGTGGTCATGTGGGGGTGACCCTACCACATTTCCAGCAAAAACCAAAGCTTTGGCGGGGCTTAAACGACGAAATCCGTCACTTCGCGGCGATATTTCGGCGCGATCGGTTAATTCGTCTTAGTCTCCCTCGCCAGGATTGGGCGAGAATTCTTTCTCTTTATCGGCCACACCTTGCCATTCTTTGGCGTCCGGCGGCGGATCACGCTTGATCGTGATATTCGGCCACTGCTTGGCGAAATCGGCGTTGAGTTTCAGCCACTTCTCAAGCCCCGGCTCCGTATCGGGCTTGATCGCCTCGGCAGGGCATTCCGGCTCGCAGACACCGCAATCGATACACTCGTCGGGATGGATGACGAGCATGTTCTCGCCTTCGTAGAAGCAGTCCACCGGACAGACTTCGACGCAATCGTCCACCGGACAGACTTCGACGCAATCCATGAATTTGCAGCGGATGCAGGCTTCGTTGACGACGTAGGTCATTTCTAAGTCCGTGGAGCGCGGGTTTGCCTAGCGCAAGGGTCGCGGCGACGCAAGCCAACGAGCCCATGGGAAAGGCCGCGCATTCAATCCCAATCTGCTTTGAACCGCTCGAGCGCACGACGCTCGCGCTTGGTAGGACGTGCCCCACCGCCCGGCTCCCGCCGTGGCGAGGGAGAAGCAGCCGTATCGGGCGGCTCCAGTATATCGAGCCTCTCATATAGTGCGGCCGCGTCGTCAGGCGAACCGCGACGTTCGGCGAATGCCAAAACTTTCATCACCCGCACGCTGCGATCGAGCGCCACGGTGACCACGTCGCCCGCCCGAACCGCACGCGATGCAGCATCGGCCCGCTGACCGTTGATACGGACATGCCCCTGATTGGCAAGATCCGCCGCAGCGACCCGCGTCCGCACGAGACGAACGTGCCATAGCCACTTGTCGATGCGTTGCTTCTCGACACTCACGGCACGAATGTCAGGCGCTTTCAGAGGCGTACCTCAGGGCTGATCCTTGCCCTCCAGCGCCGCCTTGAGCGCCGCCAGCTTGGCAAAGGGTGAATCTGGGTCCGGCCCTTTATCGCGCCGTTCACGCGGCGGGCCGAAGGAACGTGGTGCGTCGCTGCCGTGGCGGTCGCGATCCTTGCGGAAGCCCTCTTTACCGCGACGCTCGCCGCGCTGCTCGCCACGGCCATGTCTGAAGCCCGCGGGACGTTCGCCTTCCCCCTGCTTCGGGAAACGGCGCTCATCGCGACGGCGATGCGGACGCCCATGCTCCTTCGAAGCGGCATCCGGGGCCGCCGTACCATCCGGTGTTGGCGCGGGTTCGCCTTGCGCCGCCGCGCCGTTGGGTGCTTGCCCGCCTTGCCGCTTCGGACGCGGACGGCCTTGATGCCGTGGCTTATGGTCGAAGCGGCCGGGCCGCCAAACTTCGATCATCTCCGGCTCCGCAGCGGGCTCCGCGCCCTCGGCCGCCGGTGCTGCGGAAGCGGCGTTCTCGCTCGAAACTGCGTCCGCCGAGGTCACCTCGGTGGGTGCCGCCGCGTCCAAGGCCGGCTGATCTGACGAAGAGTCTTCCGCCACACCCGCGGGTTCTGCCGCAGGCTCGGCCTCGACGGTCGGCGCATCGGCTTCGGCCGTTTCCGACGCTACGGATTCTACGTGACTATCAACTTCTACGTGACTATCAACCTCATGCGCGTCCGATGAAGCCGTCGCGGCGGCATCCACGCCGGCCGGCGCGTCTGCTTGCAGCACGCCCTCATCCGTCACCGCAGCCGCTTGCGCACTCGTGTCATCGACCGTTGTGGCATCGGCGGTCGCGTCTGCCGCCGGTTTGCTCTCTACAACCTCCGGCGGCTTCGGCTTGCGCTCCATGCGATAGCCGAGCGCGCGCAAGATCGAAGCGAAATCCTCCCCCGACGATCCGACGAGTGACGTCATCGCACCGGTAATGGTGAAACCACCACCTTCAATCGCGCCCGGCGGCTTCGGCCCGCCGGCGCCGGCACGCCACGCCAAAGCTGGACGAATGAGATCGGCGAGACGCTCGAGAATGTCGACGCGCACCGCGCGCTCGCCACAGACGCGATAACCAATGGTGCGATAGAGCGACTTCGCGATGTCCTTATCGACCGGCATCGACGTGCGGCCGCTGGCTGCGAGTTGCGGCAGTTCGTCGAGGCCTTTCACATCGGGCGTCGCGTGCTTGAGCGCCCACAACTGCATCGCCAGAACGCGCGGCGCCGGCTTGAGCAGCGGCGGGAGATAGATGTGGTAGTTGCCGAAGCGCACGCCGTATTTGCGCAACGTTGCGCGCGCGGCCTGATCGAGCCCCTTGATGTCGTCCGCGACCTTCTGCCGTTCCAGGACGCCGAGCGCTTCGACGAGTTGGAACGCGACGCCGCGTGCGAGGCCGGTCACGTCTTCCGCCGCCGAAAGCGCATTCAGTGCGCCGAGGATCTTTTCGATATGCGCCTTGACCCAAAGGTCGAG
>JAFKKS010000084.1 GCA_017304555.1 Hyphomicrobiales bacterium | reverse complement strand
CTTGCCGGCTACTCGTCCTCGATGATCTATTCGGCGGCGAAAGCCGCCGTGATCCATCTCACGCGCTGCGTCGCGATGGAGCTCGGCGAACATTTCGTGCGCGTCAATTCCGTGTCGCCCGGCGCCATCGCCACCGGCATCATGATCAAGGCGCTCGGCATGGAAGCCTCGAAGGCGGACAGCCTCGCCGACGACATGAAGGCGATCTACGCGAAAGGCCAGCCGATCCAGCGCGCCGGCATCGCCGACGACATCGCGCAGTGCGCCTGCTGGCTCGCCTCCGACCGTTCGACCTTCGTCAACGGCGAGGATATCGTGGTCGACGGCGGCATCATCGGCGGCCGCATGTATTCGCCGCATCAGGCCGGGTTGAAGCAGGCGAAAGAAAAGTTCGGGCTGGAGTGAGAGCAGCTTAAATCCATCGTCCTGAGAGTTTGGTTGAAAATATGTCTTCGCGGACTTTCCGCCCGTAGCCACTGAATCCTTTTTCGTCATGGCCGGGCTTGTCCCGGCCATCCACGTCTTTCTTGCGCTATTAAAGTAAGACGTGGATGCCCGGCCTAAAGCCGGGCATGACGGAGCTAGGATAATCTGCATCAGACGCGACAAGAAAAGTCAGGAAACGCCATGCCCACAATCGATCCTAACCGCGTTCTCGCCGATCTCACGCATCTGCGGACCTTCGGCGCGTACAAGACCGGCGTGCATCGCCCGACCTTCTCGGACGAGGACATCGCGGCGCGCGCATGGTTCGCGAACCGCATGCGTGAGGCGGGGCTCGATACGACGATCGACGGCATCGGCAACATTCTCGGCAAGAATTCAGCGAAGGGCCGCAAGATCCTCTCCGGCTCACATCTCGAATCGCAAAACCATGCCGGCTGGCTCGACGGTGCGCTCGGCTGCGTCTACGCGCTCGAGGCGGCGCGCGCGATCGCGGCGGACGACGGCATGAAGGATGCCGGCGTCGATGTTGTCGTGCTGTGCGACGAGGAAGGGCATTTCGGAAACTTCCTCGGCAGCCGCTCGTTCACCGGCCTGCTCAAGGAGGAAGATCTCGACCACGCGCGCGACCGCACCAATGGCGTGCCGTTGCGTGACGCGCTGAAGAAGGCCGGCTACGCCGGGCGTCCGCGGTTGCAGGTGGAGAGGGATCGCTACGCCGGCTTCTTCGAAGCGCATATCGAGCAGGGCGACACACTGGAATCCAAGAACCTGCGCATCGGTGTCGTCACCGCGATCGTCGCCATCTGGCAGTACAAAATCACCGTCACCGGCGAACAGAATCACGCGGGCACGACGTCGATGACGCGGCGGCGTGACGCCGGCCTCGCGCTGGTGCGATTGCTCAACATGATCGACAAGAAATTCCCTGAGGTCGCGGGGCCGCGCAGCGTCTGGACGACGGGGCGGATCACGCTCGATCCCGGCGGGCCGAGCATCGTGCCGGGCCGCGCCGAGGCGCTGTTCCAACTGCGCGACGCCGATCCGAAGGTGCTGGAGCGCATGCACGAGACGCTGCTGGCGCTTGTTGCGGAAGCGAATAGCGAACGCCTGCCGATCGAGATCCGCCGCACGGCCGCGAGCACGCCGGCGGTGATGGACGAGACGTTGCTCAAGGCGCTCGATGCCTCGGCCGAACAGCACGCGCCCGGCGCGCATCTGCGCATGCCGAGCGGCGCGGGGCACGATACGCAATACTTCGCGCCATTGATGCCGGCAGCGATGATGTTCGTGCCGTCGATCGGCGGCATCAGCCATCACTGGAGCGAGAACACCAAGGACGACGATATTGTGCTCGGCGCGCAGGTGTTCGCGGACGGTATCGCGCGAGCATTGAAAGGGTGAATTACCTTCGTCATTGCCGAGCTTGAGCCGACGAGTTGCGGCGCACTTCCTCCCTCGCGCAGCGGGGGAGGGGGACCATGCGCAGCATGGTGGAGGGGCGCGTTGAGCGTCAAGATTGCCCCCTCCGGCCTCGCTACGCTCGGCCACCTCCCCCGTTTCACGGGGGAGGTGGGCGCCACAAGATTTCCGTGTCTCAGCTACCCCTTCACGCCGCCCATCTTGCAGACGTGCTTCCACTCGGCGGCGGTGACCGGCTGCACCGAGAGGCGCGAGAACTTGATCAGCGCCATGTCGGCAAGCGCCTTCTCCTGCTTGATCGCTTCGAGCGTCACCGGCTGCGGCACCGGCGCCACCGCTTTGACATCGACGCAAACGAATACGCCCTTCGCGTCGCTCGGATCGGGGTAGGCCTCTTTGATCACTTCGACGATGCCGACGATCTCCTTGCCGACATTGGAGTGATAGAAGAAGGCGCGGTCGCCCTTCTTCATCTTCATCAGGTTCTGCTTGGCGGTGTGGTTGCGCACCCCGGTCCACGGTTCGCCCTTGGCGCCTTTCGCCACCTGCTGATCCCAGGAGAACGCGTCCGGTTCGCTCTTCACCAGCCAGTAGGCCATGTCGTCTCTCCCTTATCCTTCCGCACGCATCGGCCGCGTCAGCAGCGAGTCGATGGCGGCGTTGACGCTGAGGCGCTGATCGAGCACGGCCGCGACGGCTTTGGCAATCGGCATCTCGATGCTCTTGGCGTCGGCCATCGCGACGAGGACCGACGCGGTGAACGCGCCCTCGGCGAGTTTTCCGTCATTCGGTTTGCCTTCACCGAGCGCGACGCCGTAGGCGAAGTTGCGCGACTGGACGCTGGCGCAACTCAGCACCAGGTCGCCGAGGCAGGACAGACCCATCAGCGTTTCGGTGCGCACACCGTAAGCATGTGCGAAGCGCGACAGTTCCGCAAAGCCGCGCGTGGTGAGCGCGGCGACCGCGCTCGCGCCGAGTTTCTTTCCGTGCGCGATGCCGGCGGCGATCGCCAGCACGTTCTTCGCCGCGCCGCCGATCTCGACGCCGCGCACGTCGCTCGTGTGATAGAGGCGGAACGTCGGCGAGCCGATTGCGGCCGCGAGCGCCGCCGCCAAGTCTTCATCCGCTGCCGCGAGTGTCACTGCCGTCGGCAGGCCGCGCGCGACGTCGGAGGCGAAGCTCGGGCCGGAGAGAATCGCGGCGCGCGCTTGCGGCAGAGCGTCCGTAACGATCTCGGTCATGAAGCGGCGCGTCGCGCGGTCGATGCCTTTGGCGCAGGCGACGACGGGCGTCCCGGATTGCAGCGCGGATGCGAAGCTCCGCGCCACGCCGTCGAGCTCTTGCGCCGGAATCGCGAGCAGAAGCGCGTCGGCGCGTGTGGCCTCGTCGCGGTTCGCGGTCACGGAAATCGTGTCGGCGAGGCGCACGCCGGGAAGCCGTGCGCTTTCGCGTGTGCGTGCGATTTCCGACGCCGTTGCGTCGTCCCGCGCGCACAAGATCGCGTCGCGTCCGGCGCGCGCCGCGGCATTGGCGAGCGCCACGCCCCATGCGCCGGCGCCGATCACCGCGATGCGTTGGATCGCCATCGTCACGCCGGCGCGGCGCGCAGGTCTTCGAGCGCCCAGCGCGCGCGGGGCGCCGTCTCCAGCGTGTCGGAGAAGCCGCGCGCCAGCCGTTCGGCGCCGGCCCAGGCGATGATGGCGCCGTTGTCGGTGCAAAGCTGTGCGGGCGGCGCGACCAGCGAAGCGCCGACGTTGCGCGCGATCTCGTCGAGCGCGAAGCGGATGGCGCGGTTCGAGGCGACGCCGCCGGCTGCGACGAGAGCGGTCGGGCGGCCATACTTCTCACAGATCAGGCGCAGCCCCGCATCGACGCGGTCGGTCACGACCTCGACCACCG
>JAFKKS010000083.1 GCA_017304555.1 Hyphomicrobiales bacterium | reverse complement strand
GTTCGAGATAATTGAGGCCGAGGCAAAGGATCTTGCCAGGGCGTGCGACGGGGAGCGCATATTTGATCGCTTCGAGCGGACGATGGCTCGACGCCGGCGCACGCTTGGCGATGTCGGCCAGCGCGCTCAGCGATCCACCGCTTTTGCGCAGCACTTCCCCGAGGTCGGTCGGCAACTTCGGATCGGCGGCGTTGAGGTCGATGACGCGATCGTTTTCGACCACGCCCAGATGCGGACCATTGTCCGTCTCGAATGCGATAATCTTCATGTAGCGGAGCCTTTTGCCGACGGGCAGGAACGCGGCGAATGCCGCGGCCGCACCATGGCCCGGCCGCGCCGTCATGCGCAAGACGCAAGCGGCGCGCGACGAGCCGTTCGTCAGCCCCCGCGCGCCGAATTTCGTGCGTTCGCTAGCGAAACTTTATTCCGCGGCGACGCCCACGCCGATCGGGCAACTCACGCCGGTGCCGCCAAGCCCGCAATACCCCATCGGATTCTTGAGCAGATATTGCTGGTGATAGTCCTCGGCGAAATAGAACGGCGGCGCGTCGAGGATTTCCGTCGTGATGGCGCCGTAGCGCTGCTTCGCCAACGCCTTGGCGAAAGCGGCCTTCGAGGCTTCGGCAGCGGCACGTTGCTCGGGCGTGAACGTGTAGATGCCGGAACGATATTGCGTGCCGATGTCGTTGCCCTGCCGCATGCCCTGCGTCGGGTCATGATTTTCCCAGAACGTCTTGAGCAGCTTCTCGTAGGTGATCTTCTTGGGGTCGAAAACAACCAGGACCGCCTCGTTATGCCCGGTGCGGCCGGAGCACACCTCCTCGTAGGTCGGATTCGGCGTAACCCCGCCCGCGTAGCCGGATGCCGTCACCCAGATGCCGTCACCCAGCTCCCAGAACTTGCGCTCCGCACCCCAGAAGCAGCCAAGGCCAAACATCGCCTTCTGCATCCCTTCCGGATACGGCCCCTTGAGGGGATGGCCGGTGATCTCATGCTTGTCGGCGGTCGGGATCGGATCGGCGCGGCCCGGCAAAGCGTCGTTCTTCGTCGGCATGGCCAGCGACTTCTTGAACATGAACATAGGGCCCTCCGTTCGTTTCGAGCCCTAATATAAGCACTGCGCCGTCCGACCGCACGCGCCGGTGCGCCCGGCCATCAGTTTCGGGCGTAGCCGATCAGCCGCCGCTTCTTGCGCCCGAGGAGCATCAGGAAGATGCCCAGAACGCCGAAGACCGCCCAGGTCGGGGCGGAGAGGATGTTGAGGATCACCGGATCCCAGAGCCAGTGCCCGACATAATGTTCGACCATCGGCTGGAGGCGCTGCAGGCTTTCCGAATGCAGCGCGTTCCAGGTGTCGCCGAGCTTGGTCATGTAGACCTGACTACCGGCGATCGTCTTGGTGCCGTCGTAGATCAGCGCGACGAAGGCAGCCGCCAACGCCCAAAGACCAAAGAAACGAAAGACAAAACGGATCATGCGGCAATCGGTGCGTTCGAGACTATCTGCGGGCAGGAGCCCGCAAGCGTAACGTCACGGCGATCTCGCCTCAATCCTTGGCGCGTTCGACGTAAGAACCGTCGACGGTCTGAACGACGATGCGCGTGCCGGTGCCGATATGCGGCGGGACCATCGTGCGCACGCCGTTGGAAAGCATCGCCGGCTTGTAGGAGGACGAGGCGGTCTGCCCCTTCATCGCCGGCTCGGTCTCGACCACTTCCAGCGTCGCGCGCTGCGGCAGTTCGATGGCGACGGCGGTGCCTTCATGCACGCTCAGCCGCACCTTCATCTCCGGCTGCAGGTAAGGCGCCTGGTCGCCGACCACGTCTTCCGCAACCGCGATCTGCTCGTAGTTGTCCATGTTCATGAAATGGAAGCCGTCGCCGTCCTGGTAGAGGTACTGGAACTCCAGGTCCTCGACGTGCGCCCGCTCGACCTGCTCGGTCGTCTTGTAGCGCTGCGACACCTTCACGCCGTCGCTGATCCGGCGCATATCCGCCTGGGTGACGGGCGTGCCCTTGCCGGGATGGATGTTCTCGGAACTCAGGACAACGTAAAGCTTCCCGTCGATGTCGACGATATTGCCCTTGCGTAGCGAACTGGCGATGACTTTCACGAATAATTCCTCGGTCTGGAATGGGCCCCGATACACGCGTTCGGGCTCGAGCCCCCGCGAGAGTTGCCGCAACATACTGATCTTGCGGCGGCGCGCCAGTGATTTCGGCCCCGTTGGCCCCCTCCCGACGAGGGAATCGTGAGCGAGCGACCGCCCTGGTGGGCGCGGGACGCCCATGCCGACCGCCGGCCGGCCCTGATGGCGCGGCAACGCATCGTCCGGGCCATCCGGCAGCTTTTCGACGACCGCGACTTCGTGGAGGTCGAGGCGGGCATTCTGCAAGTTTCGCCGGGCAACGAGGCGCATCTGCATGCCTTCGCGACGGAGATCATCGGTCCGGACGGCGCCCGCGCGCCGCTTTATCTCCACACCTCACCGGAATTCGCCTGCAAGAAACTGCTGGCGGCGGGGGAGCCGCGGATCTTCGATTTCGCCCGCGTCTTCCGCAACCGGGAGCGCGGCGCCCTGCATCACCCTGAGTTCACCATGCTCGAATGGTACCGCGCGAACGAGGATTACGACGCGGTGATGCGCGACTGCGTCGACCTGCTGCGCCTGGCGGCGGAAACGGCGCAGGTCGATCGCCTGCGGTTCCGCGATCGCACCGTCGACCCCTTCGCCGAGCCGGAACGGATCACGGTTGCGGAGGCGTTCAGCCGTTTCGCCGGGATCGATCTCCTGGCGACGGTCGCGGGTCGAGACACCGACCGTGAGGCGCTCGCGGCGGCCGCGCGGGCTGCGGACATCCGCCTCGCCGACGACGACACCTGGAGCGACATCTTCAGCCGGATCATGGTCGAGCGCGTGGAGCCTCGGCTCGGCCATGAGCGCGCGACGATCCTCTACGAATATCCCAGCGCCGAAGCCGCCCTCGCCCGCCCCAAGGCCGGCGACGTGCGCGTGGCCGAGCGTTTCGAGCTCTACGCCTGCGGCGTCGAGCTTGCCAACGGCTTCGGGGAGCTGACCGACGCCACCGAACAGCGCCGCCGCTTCGCGGCGGAGATGGACGAGAAGGCGCGCGTCCACGGCGAGCGCTATCCGATCGACGAAGATTTCCTGGCCGCGCTTGCCTTTATGCCGAACGCCAGCGGGGTGGCGCTCGGGTTCGATCGCCTCGTGATGCTGGCGACCGGCGCACCGCGGATCGACCAGGTGATCTGGACTCCCGTTCCGGGTTGAACCCGTTTCCCGGTTGACGCTCTTGCCCGGTTGACGCGGGCGGCCCAACGCTGTTCCGTCCGGCGCGCCGTGAAAGGACGATTATGACGAACGCCACCCAAACCCTGCGCCGCCCCGAAGAACTGACGCGCGCCGGCCTCGTGCCGCCGGACAAGGCGGCCGCGCTCGACGAGGTAGCGCGCCGCTATGCCGTCGCGATCACGCCCGCGATTGCCGACCTGATCGTGACTGACGATCCGTCGGACCCGATCGCGGCGCAGTTCGTGCCGACGCCGGCCGAACTCGACATCCAGCCCGAAGAGATGGACGACCCGATCGGCGATGACGCGCACAGCCCCGTTCCCGGCATCGTGCATCGCTATCCCGATCGCGTGCTGCTCAAGCCGGTGCATGTCTGCGCCGTCTACTGCCGGTTCTGCTTCCGGCGCGCCATGGTCGGCCCAGGCAAGAGCAAGGCGCTCACGCCGCAGGCACT
>JAFKKS010000082.1 GCA_017304555.1 Hyphomicrobiales bacterium | reverse complement strand
ACCGCCGGCACCTCGATGTGCAGATCGATGCGGTCGAGCAGGGGCCCCGAGAGCCGCCCCTGATAATCGGCGGCGCAGCGCGCATTGCCGCCGCGCTTGCAGGTGAAGCCGGGATCGTTGGCGCGGCCGCAGCGGCAGGGATTCATCGCCGCGATCAGCATGAAGCGCGCCGGATAGGAGACCCGATGATTGACGCGTGCGATGGCGACCTCGCCCGTTTCGAGCGGTTGCCGCAGCGAGTCGAGGACGCTCGGCGGAAACTCGGCGAACTCGTCGAGGAAGAGCACGCCGTTATGCGCCAGCGAGATCTCGCCCGGCCGCGCGCGCAGGCCGCCGCCGACCAGCGCCGGCATGCTGGCGGAGTGATGCGGCGCGCGGAACGGCCGCCGGCTCGTCAGCGCGCCCTCTGCGATCTCGCCGGCGACCGACGCGATCATCGACACTTCGAGCAGCTCCGCCGGTGCGAGCGGCGGCAGGATGGACGGAAGGCGTGCCGCCAGCATCGACTTGCCGGAGCCGGGCGGCCCGACCATCAGCAGATTATGCCCACCCGCGGCGGTGACCTCGAGCGCGCGTTTGGCGCTTTCCTGACCCTTGATGTCGCGGAGGTCGAGTGTGCCGCCCTCGGCATCGCTGATCTTCGGTACGGGCCGCGAGAGAAGCTGCGTCCCTTTGAAGTGATTGGCGAGCTGGATCAGCGACTGCGCCGCGATGATATCCATCTCCGGGCTCGCCCAGGCCGCCTCCGGTCCACACGCGGCCGGGCAGATCAATCCTTCATTGCGGGCATTGGCGCTGATCGCCGCGGGAAGGACGCCGGCGACGGCCGCCAGCGATCCGTCGAGACCGAGTTCGCCGAGCACCGTGTAGCCGGCGAGCGCATCATGCGGGATGGCGCCGATGGCGGCCATCAGGCCAAGCGCAATCGGCAGGTCGTAGTGGCTGCCTTCCTTTGGGAGATCAGCGGGGGCGAGATTGACGGTGATGCGCCGCGCCGGCAGCGCTAGGCCCGAGGCGATCAGCGCCGAGCGCACGCGCTCGCGCGCCTCGCTCACCGCCTTGTCGGCGAGGCCGACGACATTGAACGCCGGCATTCCCGGCGCGACCTGCACCTGTACGTCGACGGTTCGCGCGTCGATACCCTCGAACGCGACCGTTGTGACCCGCTGCACCATGCCTTGCCTCAGCCTTGCCCTCACGTCCCCGCGTAAAGGCTAGCGTATGCACTTTAGGGTGGCAAGAACATTTCGAGAACGAAACGCCGAGAAGCTACACCTTCTCGGCCGTTCCGATGTCGAGGAAGGCCGCGACGGCGGGGTTGGCCCGCAGCGCCGCGAGATCGCCCTCGGTCGGCAGTTGCGGCTTGTCGCGCTCGGCATTGACCATGCACAGAAAGCCCATCGGCTCCTCGCGCGTCGCGCGGAACTGATGCCAGGTCCAGGCGGGGATCGTGACCAAGTCGTGCGGCGCGACCTCGCGGACCGTGTCGCCGATCAGGCATTGCCCGTGGCCGCGCAGGATCATGACGCCATGCATGTGCTCGTGGCGCTCCAGCGTGGAAAAGCCGCCGGGCGCCATCTC
This sequence comes from Hyphomicrobiales bacterium, assembly GCA_017304555.1. Classification (GTDB taxonomy): domain Bacteria; phylum Pseudomonadota; class Alphaproteobacteria; order Rhizobiales; family Xanthobacteraceae; genus JAFKKS01. The sequence continues at coordinate 2,208 of JAFKKS010000082.1, read as the reverse complement.
GAAATAGCGCAACTCGCCCTGCAATGCCGGATCGGAGAACAGCACCTGCCGCGTGATCGCCTTGAACAGTGCGCGCTCGTCTTCCTTGTAGGGGCGGCACTCGACGCCTTCCCACCGCGCATCGCCAAGCGCCGGACGGTGAAGCGCGCGGTCGGAGTCAGTCATAGTCGTAGTCCTTCACAGCGGCGACGAAGGCGGCAGTTTCGGCCGTCAGTTTCTCGCGTGCGGAGAGAAGCGCGCCGCCAATCAGCAACATCGTGTCGGCGCCGTAGAATGCAAGCATTTCCGGCACCCGCGCCGGCGTCATTCCACCGGCGGGAACGGGGATTGCCGCGCGCAGACCGTGCCAGTCATTCAACGCCGCATGGGCGAGCGCGCGGCAAGTCTCGGGCGAATAGCCGAAGCGGCCGCCATGGTTTGGAAACACCACGGCGTCGGCGCCGAACAGGCGGAATAGCTTGCCGATGAGAAGCGGCGGCGCGATGCGCGCGGCGCCCGCCATCGCCGGATGCGCCATGATGATCAATTGCGGATAGTCGCGGCGCAGACGCTGCAAGGCCGCGACGCCGGCGATCATCGGCGCGAGCATCACGGCGCCGAGGCCGGCGTCGGTCGCGGCCGCGATCTGCGTGCGCATGTTGTCGAGGTCGCCGGACAAACTCGGGATGTAGCAGGTCGATGCGTCGGTCTCGCGCAACGCCTTTGCGATGGCAGCAACGCGGGCCGCGAACGGTGCGTAACTCTGATCCGCGAGGCCGTGGTCGTCCTTGATGTAGTCGATGCCGCCTTCGGCGAAACGCCGCGCGAGATCGGCGAGCCGATCCGGCGAAAGTCCTTGCGGCTTGAGGGCGGAGCAGGTGAGGGCGCGGCGCGCCGCTCCGACGCGTTTGCGCAGCGCCTGCAAGCCGTGCTGTGGCCCGCCGAACGCGGCGGCCATATCGTGAGGCAGTTCGATGTCATGCAGGATCACATCGTCCTGCAAGGACGTGTTGCCGAACAGCATGTTGAGAAGCTGCCCGGCGTCGCTGCCGACCGTCTCGATCGCAAGCGCGACGCGCACCGTGAAGTGACCGCTTGCGATTTCCGTGATGGACGCGACCTTACCGACGATCGCGTCGCGGATGCGCGCATCGTCGATCGCCTCGACCGGCATCTCCACGCTTTGCTCGACGGCAATCGCTTTCGCACGCGCCTCGATCGCCGAGGCGTCGCTGCGCACGTGGTAGGTGACGTGAAGCGCAGAGCGCAAAGTTAGCTCTTTGCTCTTTGCGCTTCGATTTTGTCCCAGATCATCGCCGCGATGTCGGCGCCGCCGAGATTCTTGATCGCGCGGATGCCGGTCGGCGAGGTGACGTTGATTTCCGTCAGCGCGTCGTCGATCACGTCGATGCCGACGAAGAGAAGCCCGCGCTCGCGCAGCGCCGGGCCGAGCCGCTTGCAGATCTCGCGCTCGCGCGGCGTCAGGTCGGTCGCCTTCGCCGCCCCGCCGCGCACCATGTTGGAGCGCAGGTCATCGGCGGCGGGCACGCGGTTGACGGCGCCGGCGAACTCGCCGTCGACGAGGATGATGCGCTTGTCGCCGTGCTTCACGTTCGGCAAAAATTTCTGGATGACCCACGGCTCGCGGAACGTCGTCGTGAACATGTCGTAGAGCGATCCGAAATTCAGATCGTCATGCGTCAGGCGGAAAACTGCGCCGCCGCCGTACCCGTAAAGCGGCTTCATCACGATGTCGCCGTGCTCGGCGCGGAACGCTTTGATCTCTCCGAGATCGCGCGTGATCAAGGTCGGTGGCATCAAGTCGGGGAACATCATCACCAGGATCTTCTCCGGCGCGTTGCGCACATGCGCCGGATCGTTGACCACAAGCGTCTTGGGATGCACGCGCTCGAGCAGATGCGTCGTGGTGATGTAGGCAAGGTCGAACGGTGGGTCCTGGCGGAGCAGGACGACGTCGAAGCGGCTCACTTCGGTGCGCTCCTCATCGCAGAGCTTGAAGTGCGCGCCGACGACGTCGTCGACCTGCAAGCTGCGCGCCGTCGTGAACACCTGCCCGTCACGCAGCGCGAGGCGGTCCGGCGTGTAATAGGAAAGGCGATGGCCCCGCGCCTGCGCTTCCAACAGCAGCGCGAAGGTGGAATCGCCGCGGACATTGATCCGCTCGATGGGGTCCATCTGGACCGCGACATTCAACTTCATAGGGCCTCG
>JAFKKS010000081.1 GCA_017304555.1 Hyphomicrobiales bacterium | reverse complement strand
GTCAAGTTCAACAAGTAAGACGTGGATGGCCGGGACGAGCCCGGCCATGACGAGATCGGCGGGCTGTCACGTTCCGGGGAAAATGCCGCCGTCGAGCAGCAGGTTCTGGCCGGTGATGTAGCTCGCCTGGGTGGAGCAGAGGAACGCGCAGGATTCGCCGAATTCCTCCGCGGTGCCGAAGCGCTTGGCCGGCACGGTCGCGATGCGGTCGGCGCGGGCCTGTTCGACGGGGACGCCGCGCTTCTTCGCGACGTTCGCCAGTCCGCCGCGCAGGCGGTCGGTATCGAACGGGCCCGGCAGGATGTTGTTGATGGTGACGTTGGCGCTTGCCACCGCAGGCGAGCGGGCGACGCCGCCGAGGAACGCGGTGAGGCCGGCGCGCGCACCCGAGGAGAGATCGAGGCCGGCAAGCGGCATCTTCACCGAGCTGGAGGTGATGTTCACGATCCGCCCGAACTTTCGTTCGATCATCGGATCGAGGACTTTCTGGATGAGCTCGATCGCGACGATCATGTTGGCGATGACGCCGTCGATCATCTGCTCGCGCGTGAGCTCGCGGAAGTCACGCATCGGCGGGCCGCCGTTGTTATTGACCAGAATGTCGGGCTGCGGGCAGGCGGCGAGCAGGGCGGCTTGCCCCTTCGGATCGGCGAGATCGGCGGCGACCGGCGTGACTTTGGCCCCGGTGGCCTTGGCGATCTCCTTGGCGACCTGATCGAGGCGGGCGGCGTCACGGCCGTTGATGACGACCTCGCAGCCGGCGCGGGCGAGCGCCTCGGCGCAGCCGCGTCCGAGACCCTTGCTCGAGGCGCAGACGATGGCCTTGCGGCCGGCAATTCCTAGATCCATGGCAGTCTCCTTTTCGAAATCTCTCGTCGATCCCGGCCCGTTGTTTTATCGCGGGCCTTAATCGTGGCAGTATCGCTGACCTTTTGCGCCGGAGCGATCATGTCCCGCGATAATATCATCGCGCTTCTGTTGTTTACGGTGGCGGGTGCTTTCACCCCGGGGCCCAACACCATCATGGTGACCGCCTCGGGAAATGCGTTCGGATTCGCCCGTAGTCTACCGCACATTTTCGGTGTGACGATCGGCTTTGCGTTGATGTTGGCCCTGTTTGGGCTCGGCCTCGGCAGGGTTTTCCAGACTTATCCGGCGATCCACGAGTCATTGCGATATTTGGGCGCAGCCTATCTGCTTTATCTCGCCTGGCGGTTGGCGCAGGCCGGCAACTTGAACGCGGCGGAAACGACCCGGCGGCCCCTGAGCGTTGTGGATGGGGCGCTGTTCCAGTGGGTCAATCCGAAGGCGGTGACGCTGGCGATCGGCGTGGTTGCCTCGTTCACCACGGTTGGCGGCGATCTCTGGACCGAGCTTGCAATCATTGTTGCGGTATTTGCGGTGATGACGCTCGTCTCGCTCTTTGTTTGGTGCCTGTTCGGCATGGCCATCCGGCGCTTCCTCTCCTCACCGCGGGCGCTGCGGATCACGAGTCTATCCATGGCGGGCCTGCTGGCGGCGTCCGTCGTGTTGCTGTTTGTTTGAGCAGAGCGCCGCTTGCCGCCTTTCGCGTGTGGCAGTACCCTTGAACATGGCTCTATCACGGGACCAAGCATCGTTGCCTACGGCTGACGATGTCGCCGAAGCGGCCAAGCGGCTGCGTGGCGTCGCCTTGCATACGCCCCTCATCACATCGCCTCTGCTCGACGAATTGACCGGCGGCCGGGTCTTCCTCAAGGCTGAGACCTTGCAGCGGACCGGCTCCTTCAAGTTCCGGGGCGCCTACAACAAGCTCGCTTCGATGCCGCAGGAGCAGCGCGGCGGTGGCGTCGTCGCGTTCTCGTCGGGCAATCACGCGCAAGGCGTGGCGGCAGCGGCGCAGCTTCTGCATATGCCCGCCGTCATCGTCATGCCGAGCGACGCGCCGGCCCCGAAGCGCGAGCGCACGGCCGCGCTCGGCGCCGAGGTCGTGCTCTGCGATCGCCAGAAGGACGACCGCGAGGCGGTGGCGCGCGCGCTGGCGCAAGAGCGTCACGCGGTGCTGGTGCCGCCTTACGACGATCCGATGATCATCGCCGGGCAGGGCACCACGGGAAGCGAGATCATCGAGGACCTCGCCGCCTTCTCGCTCGCGCCCAACTTCATCGTGGTCAATGCATCCGGCGGCGGGCTTGCGGCCGGCATCGCGCTGGCGGTGAAGGCGCAGCATCCCGACGTGAGCATCTACACCGCGGAGCCGGAGAAGTTCGACGACCACGCGCGCTCCTTCCGCAGCGGCCGGCGCGAGAACAACGAAACGACCGGCGGATCGATCTGCGATGCGCTGATGTCGCAGCGCCCGGGCGAGATCACGTTCGAGATCAACCGCACGCTGGTCGGCAACGGTGTCTCGGTCAGCGACGAGGAAGTGGGCTACGCCGTCGCCTTCGCCTTCCGGGAGCTCAAGCTGGTGGTGGAGCCGGGAGGCGCGGTCGGCCTGGCGGCCTTGCTGACCGGCAAGCTCGACATCAAGGGCAAGGTTGCCGTCGCCATTCTCTCCGGCGGCAATGTCGACCCTGAGCTATTCCATCGGCTGGTGGCATAGCCTTCATCGCGCCGGCCTTTGACCGGGAATGCGACTTTCTAACTCGCTGAAGATGAAACTTTTTCGTCATGGCCGGGCTTGTCCAGGCCATCCGCGTCTTATTTTTCGGAATTAAGAAAGACGTGGATGCCCGGCACAAGGCCGGGCATGACGGCGCTAGGCGAGTGAGCCTGATTTCATTGGCTGAGTTTTGAGTCAGACTCTTAGGTGAAGAGCGCGATCGTCTCTTCCGTGCTCAGCGTCCGCAAGGCCGAGAAGGGCGCTTCGCCGCGCGGCGTATCGGCATCGGCGGCATTCGCGTTCGGATCATCAGCCGTGGCGGCGGAGTCCGAAGGGGCGACAGGCGGCGCGTCTGCGGTGAGCGCAGGCGCGGCAGGAGCCGGATGGTCGTCATGCTGAGACAGAGGCGGCGCATCGGCGACGGTTTCGATCGCTTCCGAAGACGCCGGGTTCGCGCCCCAGATCTCGGTCATCGCGCTGATCCTGCCCTCGAGATGGCGAAGCAGATCGATGATCCTGCGGGTCTGCTGGCTTGAGAAGTCCTGGAGCGAACAGGCGGCGTAGATGTCGGTCGCCTGCGCGTCGAGAAAATCGCAGATTGCGGGCGCGACGCCTTGTTCGCGCAGGGTCCAGGCCGTTTCCTGCACACGCTCGGCGGAGGCGAGGATGTCTGAAGTCGCGCTCTCGGCCGCAAGGGTGACGCAATCCAACGCGTCGGCCCCCTCGTTGCGCTGATGTAGCCCGCCTCCAAGCTCGGCTGTCGCGATCTCTTTCCGGATATTGGCGATGCGGTCGGCGATACCCGCGAGCCCGGTCCCGACATTGCTCCCGGCGGGAACCTGACCCTGGCTGAACATCGCGCTCTCGAGCCGGCGGATGGCGTCGAGAAGCATCTGCGTGTCGGCTTGCCGGTTTCGGCGCGCATATTCAGCCAGGAACCAGCGGCCGCGCGGCGTCTCCTGCACGGCGGCGGCGATCGACTCGTAGTCGCCGCTAAAAGGTTCGGGTGACGGACGGGGCATAGCGCGCACGGTTCCTTCGAATCGCGGACGCTAGTGTGGTGGTTCAGAAGTTCGCTTCATTCCTTCGGCGAGCCCACTAAAGCGAACTTCTGAGCCTAAACCACACTAGAACAATAGAATTTCCTAGCGTCCTTTCGAATCCGAAGTTCGCCACGGAGGCTGCCGCAAAATGAGGCGAACTTCGGATTCGGAAC
>JAFKKS010000080.1 GCA_017304555.1 Hyphomicrobiales bacterium | reverse complement strand
CGTGCGGGGAGAGGGTCGGGGTGATGGGCATTCGCAAGACTCAGACTCGGCGATGAGCCCCCTCACCCGGATCGCTTCGCGATCCGACCTCTCCCCGCACGCGGGGAGAGGTGACGCGAGGCCGTCTCTCCTTCTCCTCATACTCGGCTCTTCATACTCGGCAAAGGCGACCTGCGGCAGCGGAGCCACTCTCACCAAGAACCGGACTTTGCGCCCTCGCCGTGGGCGTCAATCACATTGACAAGACTCGCCGAACCGCCTTCAGTCGCCATCGGTGTAGGCGTGCCGGCCTCGGCCGGCCAAAAGGGAATTCGGTGCAAGCCTTGTCCGCAAGGACGGGCCATTCCGAAGCTGCCCCCGCAACTGTAAGCGGCGAGCTTTTCTTCAAAGAGCCACTGGGCGCGAGCCCGGGAAGGCGGAGAAAGGCGGCGACCCGCAAGCCAGGAGACCTGCCTACGCGACGTCACCCTTCCGGCACACGGGGCGTGTGATCGGGGCGGCTTACCGCAAGCGGTGACATGCGAAACCGTCGCGGGGGGCCGGCTCATGAGTCGACCTGAAATGATCATCGATCCAGCTCCGGTGCCTTCGGCGCCGCGCTCCTCCGTGACCCGTTCAACGAACGTGACGGAGGCATGTCATGATCCATTCGAACCGGGCCCGCGGGCCCTCCTTCTCTAGAGCCCTATCGCGGCGGCGCACGGCCGCTTCCCTATCGGTTGTTCTGATCGCGACCGCGTTTCCGATCGCGGCGTCGGCGCAAGACACTCTGCCGGCAATCGTCGTCACCGCCGATCACGCGCCGCAAGAAGCGAGCAAGGTCGGCGCCTCCGTCACCGTCATGAGCGGCCAGGAGTTGCGTGAGAAAGGCGTCGAGACCGTCGCCGAGGCGTTGCGCACGGTTCCAGGCGTCGCGCTTTCCCAGTCGGGCGGGCGTGGAACGGTCACCGAGGTGCGCATTCGCGGCGCCGAAGCCAATCACGTGATGGTGCAGATCGACGGTATCGAAATGAACGCCGTCGACAACGGCGGCTTCGACTTCGCCGACATGACGACCGAGGACGTCGAGCGCATCGAAGTGCTGCGCGGGCCGCAATCGGGCCTTTACGGCGCCAACGCGCATTCCGGCGTGATCTCGATCATCACGCGTTCGGGCAAAGGGCTCGCGCACCCGCAAGCGTCGGCGAAGATCGAAGGCGGATCGTTCGGCACCGGCATTTTCGCCGGCAATGTGCGCGGCGCGATCGGCCCGGCCTACGGATCGATCACGGTCAACGACTACTTCACCAAGGGCTACAACATCTCCCGCTTCGGCTCCGAGAAGGACGGCAGTCGCGCCACGACGTTCACCGCCAAGGCCGGCGTCGACGTGACGCCTGAACTCAACCTCGAAGGCGTGGTGCGCCACACCGACCGCTCCGCGCTGACCGACCCGCAGGATTTCAACTGCATCTTCAATCCGGTGACGTTCGCGTGTCCGCCGGCAAATCCTGCGACCTACGGGCTTGTCATCGACGCGCCCAATGACCGCACCACCTATTCGAGCACGGCCGGCCGCCTCGGCGCGACGCTCAATCTCTTCGACGGACGTTGGACGCAAAACTTCAACGTCAAGCATTTCAACGAGCAGTTGCGCGGCTACTCCGCCGGGCTTCTTAGCTTCGGGGCCGACGGCGAGCGCAACAGCGTCGACTACAAATCGACGTTCCGCGCGAACACCGACGTGTTCGGCGGCGAGAGTCATACGCTCTCGATCCTTGCCGATCATCGCGAGGAAAATTATCGCGGCATCGTCGACGGTTCCCGCTACGAAAAGGAACGCACCGGCCTCGCCGGTGAGTACGTTCTCGATCTGCCGAGCAACACGACGCTCTCGGGCGCGCTGCGCCACGACTGGAACTCAGGCTTCGCCGACGCGACCACCTGGCGTCTCGCATTGTCGCAGCGTTTCCCGACGACCGGCACGCGCATCCACGCGAGCACGGGCAAAGGCATCACGGATCCGTCGGTGTTCGAATTGTTCGGCTCGACCTTCAACCTGCCCAATCCAAGCCTCATTCCCGAGAGCTCGATCGGGTGGGACGCCGGCGTCGAACAGACGCTTCTCAACGGCGGCCTCATCTTGGACGTCACCTACTTCTCATCCGACTTCAAGGACAAGATCGAGCTGACGACGACGCCTGCCGGCTTCATGTACGTCAACGGCCTGGGAACGGCGACGCGGCGCGGCGTCGAGACGACGGCGACGATCAAACCGGCGAACTGGCTCTCCATCACCGGGACGTACACCTACACCGACGCGCATGACAGTCTCGGCGTGATCGAAGTGCGCCGGCCGCCGCATTCAGCCTCGCTCGAAGCGACGGCGCGCTTCCTCGACAATCGCGCCCGCGCGACGATCGGCGTCATCTATAACGGCGTGCGCAAGGACTTCCTCTTCGGCGCGACGACCACCTCGCTGGTCGACCTGCCGAGCGCGACAATCGTCCGGGGAACTTTGTCCTATGACATAACTCCCCAGTCCACGGTGTTTGTACGAGCGGAGAACGTCTTCGACGTGAAATACGAGGAAATTCTATCGTACCGAATGCCCGGATTTGGCGCCTATGCCGGCCTGAAGGTCCGGTTGAACTGAATGTCGCCCCCCCTCGCGTCTGCGCAGACGTGAGGGGCCATCGTGCCTAGAATGCGCGCTCGGTGAACGCAAAGGAGGAGGACTCGCATGACGGCATCCCGCTCTCGCTGCGCCGGCCTGATCGCCGCCGGTGCTCTGTTCGCGTTCGTGACCGCCGCCGCGCCGGCGCTTGCCGAAGGCACATCGTCGCCGCCACCACCCGCTCCGTCCGGCGACAAGAAGCCCGGTGACAGCAAGTCCGGGAAGAAGAAACAGAAACAATCCGAGCGGCAATTCCTCGACGGCTATCGGATCGCTTACGATCTGATCCAAGCCGGGAAATACGATGCCGGCATCTCCGCGATGCATGCGCTCGGCCAAGACGAGCATCCCGACGTCGCCAACTATATCGGCTATGCCAACCGCAAGCTGGGACACTACGACGAAGCCAAGGTCTGGTACGAAAAGGCCCTCGCCGCCGACCCGAAGCATGTGCGCACGTGGCAGTATTACGGCCTCTGGCATCTCGAGCAGGGCAACCGCCTCAAGGCTGAGGAATACCTGAAAAGGATCAGCGAGCTCTGCGGCAATACGAGCTGCAAGGAATATGTTTTGCTGCACAACGCGCTCGACGGCAACGTGATTTATTAGCGCTGCGTCTGCGGCCGAAAGCGCAACCCTCATCCTGAGGAGCCGTTTCGAAGAAACGGCGTCTCGAAGGATGGCCGCGCACTCCGGGCCGCCGTCCTTCGAGGCTCGGCGCCTTGCGCCTCGCACCTCAGGATGACGGTCGAAGGAGCGGCGGCGCGCAGCATGATCGCGTTCACGTCCCACCCGTCGTTTCCGCCATGATCCAGCCGAGATACGCGGCGTCACCGCCCTCCACCGGCAGGGTCACGATCGCCGGCGTCGTGTAGCTGTGGAGTTCCTTGACGGCGGCGGCGAGCGCATCGGCAAGCGCGGCACGTGTCTTGAACAAGGCCACGACCTCCTCGCCGCGCTCGACTTTCCCTTCCCACCAGTAATGCGAGATCATTCCGGGCAAGATATTCACGCACGCCGCGAGCACCCGCTCGTCGCCCAACCCCGCATATGGCCCCGGGCGCTATTTTCCGGTATTGCGCTGACAATAGTTTCCGACAAAGGCTGAAACGCGTCGCCGCCATGAATGCTCCCTCTCCTACGCAAGCGCGCATCGCATTCGTCGCGAGCCCCTCGCCGGAAGCCGAGGACGCGCGCCTGCGCCTTAGCCGTCGCTATGGCGACACCGCACCGAGGGACGCCGACGTCATCGTCGCGCTGGGCGGCGACGGCCTGATGCTGCAGACGCTGCACCGCTTCATCAAGACCGGCAAGCCGATCTACGGCATGCATCGCGGAACGGTCGGCTTCCTGATGAACGCGTTCCACGAGAGCAGCTTGCCGGAACGCATCGCAGCGGCGCGCACGACCGTCATCCACCCCCTGGTCATGCGCACGCGCGACACGGCCGGGCATGAGGCCGAGCATCTCGCGTTCAACGAAGTTTCCCTGTTCCGCCAGCGGCATCAGGCGGCTCGCCTGCGCATCCTCATCGACGACAATGTGCGGCTGGCCGAGCTTGTGGCCGATGGCGTCCTCATTGCAACGCCGGCGGGATCGACCGCCTACAACCTCTCGGCCCAGGGCCCTATCATTCCCATCAATGCCGACCTGCTGGCGCTGACGCCGATCAGTCCGTTCCGGCCGCGGCGCTGGCGCGGTGCGCTTCTCCCCAGCACCGCCCGCGTGATGATCGAGGTTCTAGAGTCGGAGAAGCGACCGGTCGCGGCGGTCGCCGACCACGACGAGGTGCGCAACGTCAGCGCGGTCGCCATCGGCATGGATCGCGGCATCGCGATGCGCCTGCTGTTCGACCCTGGACACAGCCTCGACGAACGGATCCTGCGCGAGCAATTCAGCTACTAGGTGTCGATCGAGAGGCGTTCGGCGCCCCTTTTCTCACGGGATCAAACGGCGACCGATCCACCACAGTAGCAGGAGCGTCTGCACCGCGGCGACGCTGGCGGCGAGCAGCATGATCGACACCATCGTCGGCATCCAGATCGCTTCGGCAAAGCGCCCGGAGGGTGCGCCGGTGTCGACCGGATACCCGAAGATCCGCCGATGGGTCGCAGAGAATAGCGTTGCGCCCCCCAGAACCACGACGATGGCGGGGAAATAAAAGACGATCACCGCGTACCAGGGGAGTTTGCGCATCGCGCGCGACACCATCTTCCGCATGTTCTTCAATATACCTGGTCGTGCCCCCGAAATCGGGGTTTTCCGTGGCTGATCAGTCCGGAATCTGTGGGTTGCGAAGCACGATGGATGTCCCGACAGGCCCAACCTCTCTCCTCTCGGCCGATTTCCTGGACCGCATGCTAAACCCTTCCTTAACAGCCGAAATGTAGTCTTGGCGGGCGCATGGGATCGGGAGCTTTGCGCTTGTCGAGTAGCGTCATGGTCCGTATCGAGTTCAATCGCCTCCGCTTTCTCGTCATCGACGACAATGCGCATATGCGGCGCATCCTGCGCACGCTGCTGCATGGCTTCGGGACGCGCGAAGTCTATGAGGCGGAGGACGGTGCCGCGGGGCTTGAAGCGTGCAGCCATTTCTCGCCCGATATCCTCATCACCGACTGGGCGATGCCGATCTTCGACGGGCTCGAGCTCACGCAGATGATCCGCCAGCCGGACAGCAACGCGAACCCTTATGTGCCGATCATCATGCTGACCGGCCATGCGGAGAAGAAACGCGTGGTCGCGGCGCGCGACGCCGGCGTCACCGAATTCCTCACCAAGCCGATCTCGGCGAAGGCGCTCTACCAGCGCATCCTCAACGTCGTGGCGAACCCCCGCCCTTTCATCAAGACGAAGACCTACTTCGGGCCGGATCGCCGCCGCAACGTGAACGCGAGCTACGCCGGCCCCGAGCGCCGCAAGGGCGGCCAGGCGGACGTCATCCGTATCCAACCGCTTTTGGCGAAAGCCAAAGCGCAGTCTTTCTAGTAATCGCGGCTGAGTAACCGAGGACACGATGATGAAGTCGCGTAAAGACCTGCCCACCGTGCGCACCTTTGCCGATCACGAGATCATTACGCCGCAACACCCGCTCGCGCGCTTCGTCGTCATCACCAATAACGACATGACGCCGGACCCCGACCCGATCACGCGGGCGGAAGCCGCACTCGACCGGCTCTCGCACGAGTTCGACACCTGGATGCACGACGAATGCGATCGCCTCGATCGCGTCAGGACGCGCGTGATCGCAGGCGGCCTCAGCGGCAGCGCGCGCGAAGACCTGTTCCGCGCGGCCCACGACATCAAGGGCCAAGCCGTGACGTTCGGCTATCCTCATGCGGCCGACGCGGCGGAAAGCCTCTGCCGCGTTCTCGATCATGCGCCCGATCCGCAGCGGGTGCCGATCGAACTCATCAACCAGCATGTCGACGGCGTCTGCGCCATCATCCGCGAGAACGAGCGCGATCGGGAAAACCACGTCGCCCAGATGCTGGCCACGACGTTGCGCCGCGTGTCGGCTGAATTTCTTGCAGTCGAAATCCGCGAGAACCCAACGCCGCTGCGCTCCGTGCGCGGACCGCGGCTGGTGCCGCGCGCCTAGAGACCCATCGTCATGCCCGGCTTTATGCCGGGCATCCACGTCTTTCTTCGATGATCAAGGAAGCAAGATGTGGATGGCCAAGGCACCAGTGCGTTCACGCCCGTCTTCGACGGGCTATGCCCGGCCAT
>JAFKKS010000079.1 GCA_017304555.1 Hyphomicrobiales bacterium | reverse complement strand
ATCAGCGTACGCGCCACGTCGAGGAGGCGCTGATGCGCCTGACCGAGGCCTATATGGCGCTCGGCATCGTGCAGGAGGCGCAGACGGCCGCTGCCGTGCTCGGGCATAACTTCCCCGACAGCGCCTGGTACAAGGACGCCTATACGCTGGTGAAATCGGGCGGGCTCGAGCCGCGCGAGGCGCAGGGCTCTTGGATCAGCAAGGCCTTCAAGAAGGTCGGACTGGGCTGAGGCTCGGCGTTGGCCGTTGTCTAAAATTGGCTCGTCACGCGGGCTTATTCCTAGCATCAGTCGGAAGCCCTCATCCTGAGGAGCATCGCGAAGCGATGCGTCTCGAAGGATGGCGTCGAGGCTGTGACCATCCTTCGAGACGCGGCCTGCGGCCGCTCCTCAGGATGAGGGCTGCGGGTTGTTCGGGGGGCTGCGACAAAAGGGCGGCGATGCCTACCCATGACCGCATTGCCCGGCCGTGACGGCCATGCACCGACCTGAACCCTTTATGCTCCTAAACCCGTGGATGCCGGTTTTCCCGCTGAGCGCGAGAGCCGAAATTTTGCTATTCCCTTCGCCATGCTCACCCGGCTCTCGATCCGCGATATCGTCCTGATCGAACGGCTCGACATCGATTTCGGCACCGGTCTCTCGGTTCTCACCGGCGAGACGGGCGCCGGGAAATCGATCCTGCTCGATGCTTTCGCGCTGGCGCTTGGCGCACGCGGGGACGCCGGCCTGGTGCGCAGCGGCGCCGAGCAAGGGCAGGTGACGGCCGCGTTCGAATTGCCGGCGGCGCACCCGGCGCACGCGATCGTCGAGGCGAACGGCATCTCGCTCGAGGATGTGCTGGTGCTGCGCCGCGTGCAGCTTGCGGACGGGCGCACGCGCGCCTTCATCAACGACCAGCCGGCAAGCGTGCAGGCGCTGAAGACGGTCGGCGCGGCGCTCGTCGAGATCCATGGTCAGCATGACGACCGCGCATTGGTCGATGCGTCGAGCCATCGGCGGCTCCTTGACGCCTATGGCGGGTTGCTTGGGCCGGTGGCCGAGACGGCGCGGCTATGGGAGGCGCATAAGGCCGCGCGCGTCGCGCTCGATGAGCATCGCGCGCGGGTCGCGCAGGCGGAGCGCGAAGCCGATTGGCTGCGCCATGCGACGGACGAACTGACGAAGCTTGCGCCGGAGAGCGGCGAGGAGGCGGCGCTTGCCGCGCGGCGCACCACCATGATGCAGGCCGAGAAGGTCGCCGGCGATTTGCGTGATGCGCTCGAAGCCGTGTCGGGGCCGAAGTCGGCGGTGCCGGAACTCGCAGCGGCGATCCGCCGCCTGGAGCGGCGGCAGACGCAAGCGCCGGGCTTGATCGAGCCGGCGGTGCGTTCGCTCGACGCCGGACTTGCCGCGATTGAGGACGGCCGCGCGCATCTCGAAGCGGCGCTCGCCGCCGCCGACCACGATCCGAACGAATTGGAAAAGAGCGAGGCGCGCCTGTTCGCGCTACGCGCTGCGGCGCGCAAGTATCACGTCGCCGCCGATGATCTTGCTGCTTTCGCCGAGCGCTGCCGGTCGGAGCTCGAGGCGCTGGACGCCGGCGTCGGGCATATCGAGAAACTTGAAGCCGCCGTCACGGAGACGGAGTCGCGCTATCGCGCGGCGGCGCGTGCGCTTTCTGCCGGCCGCGCCAAGGCGGCGCAGAAATTGGATACGGCCGTGCGCCGTGAACTCGGGCCGCTGAAGCTCGAGCGCGCGCGCTTCTCCACTGAGATCGAAAGCGATGCCGCGTCGGCGGGACCTGACGGCGTCGACCGCGTCGAATTCTGGGCGCAGACCAATCCCGGCTCGCGGCCGGGGCCGATGATGAAGGTCGCGTCCGGCGGCGAACTCGCGCGCTTCATGCTGGCGCTCAAGGTGGTGCTGGCGGATCGCGGCTCGGCGCCGACGCTCGTCTTCGACGAGATCGACACCGGCGTCGGCGGCGCCGTGGCGGATGCGATCGGCCTGCGCCTGGCGAAGCTCGCCGCGCGTGTGCAGGTGATGGCGGTCACCCACGCACCGCAGGTCGCGGCGCGTGCCGACAATCACTATGTCATCAGCAAGGACGCCCGCGACCGCGGCAAGCGCACGGCGACGCAAGTGGCGCAGGTCGCGGCCGATCATCGCCGCGAGGAGATCGCCCGCATGCTTGCCGGCGCCGAGATCACCGAGGAGGCGCGCGCCGCCGCCGAACGCTTGATCAGGTCTGCGGCTGGGTAATTGCGGCCGTGCCTCCGGGGTCATTCCGGCCAAGGCGTCGGAGCCGCCGCGCTCTCCGCCGTCCGCGGCATAAAGCCACCCGCGCCTTTCATGGCACATCGATAGCGTGATGATTCTGGGTTCCGGCTCTCGCGCTACGCGCTCGGCCGGAATGACGCATACACTCACATTGCGATCTTCTCGTAGAGGTCCAGCCACTCTGGATTGGCCTCTTCAATCAAGCGGACCTTCCATTGACGCCGCCATTTCTTGATTTTCTTTTCGCACTCTATCGCGGCGGTCGGATTGTCGAAGGCTTCGAACCAGACCAATCGGCCAATTCGGTATTTTGAGGTAAACCCGGGCGTCAGGCCGTGTTTATGCTGGTAGGCGCGTCTTGCCAGATTGTTCGTAACGCCGAGATACAGCGTGCCGTACATTCCACTGGCCATGAGGTAAACGTAGTACATGTTCTGCCTCGCACCGACGCGCGGAACTGTGATGTAAGCGGACAGAAGCCGTGGCAGCAATGAGCAAGACCACCATCATTCCCGTCGACGACCTCACCGAGGCGCAGGCCGAGGCGGAGCTTGCGCGGCTTGCTGAAGAGATCGCCGCGCACGACGAGCGCTATTATCAAAACGACGCACCGACCGTCTCCGATGCGGAATACGATGCGCTGCGCCAACGCAACGCCGCGATCGAGAAACGCTTCCCGGCGCTGGTGCGCGACGATTCGCCGGCCAAACGCGTCGGCTCCGCGCCGTCCGGAAAATTCAAGAAGGTCCGGCACGCGGTGCCGATGCTCTCACTCGACAACGCGTTCAGCGACAGTGACGTGACGGAATTCGTGGCGCGCATCCGCCGCTTCCTCAAGCTGGATGAGGGCGAAGAGACGCTCTTCACCGCCGAGCCGAAGATCGATGGGCTTTCGTTGTCGCTGCGTTACGAAGACGGCGCGCTGGTGCGCGCGGCGACGCGCGGCGACGGCTTCGAGGGCGAGGACGTGACCGCCAACGTCAAGACCTTGGAGGACGTGCCGCATCGTCTGAAGGGAAAGAGGATCCCGGATGTCTGCGAGGTGCGCGGCGAGGTCTACATGACCAAGTCGGCATTCCTGAAACTGAATGAGCGTCAGGCAAAGGCGGGAAAGCCGACGTTCGCCAATCCGCGCAATTCCGCCGCTGGTTCGTTGCGGCAGCTCGATCCGGCGATCACCGCCTCGCGGCCGCTCGGCTTCTTCGCTTACGCCTGGGGCGAGATCAAGGACGCCGACATGCCGGCCGACACGCAATCCGGCATGCTGGAGTGGTTCGCGCGGTGCGGCTTCAAGACCAATCCGTTGAGCAAGCCATGCCGCTCGGCGGACGAGTTGATCGCGTTTCATAGCGCCATTGAGGAGGAGCGCGCGGGGCTCGATTACGACATCGACGGCGTGGTCTACAAAGTCGACCGGCTCGATTGGCAGAAGCGCCTCGGCTTCGTGTCACGCAGCCCGCGCTGGGCGATCGCGCACAAGTTCGCCGCCGAACAGGCGCAGACGATCCTGCGCGGCATCGACATCCAGGTGGGACGCACCGGCGCGCTGACGCCGGTGGCGCGGCTCGAGCCGGTGACGGTCGGCGGTGTCGTCGTCGTCAACGCGACCTTGCACAATGAGGATTACATCAAGGGGATCGGCTCTGACGGCCTGCCGATCCGCGAGGGGCGTGACCTGCGCATCGGTGACACGGTGACGATCCAGCGCGCCGGCGATGTCATTCCGCAGATCGTCGATGTCGATCTCGCCAAGCGGCCAAAGGGCGCGAGGGAATACGAATTTCCGAAGCTCTGCCCGGTCTGCAAGAGCCACGCGGTGCGCGAGGTCAATCCGAAAACGGGCGACCGCGATTCCGTCACGCGCTGCACGGGGGGGCTTATCTGCTCGGCGCAGACGGTCGAGCGGCTGAAGCATTTCGCTTCGCGCAACGCGTTCGACATCGAAGGGCTGGGCGACAAGCAGATCGAACTGTTCCACGCCGAGGGCTTGATCGATTCTCCCGCCGACATCTTCACCTTGCACAAGAAGCTCGAGCGCGTGCGCAAGGCGGTGTTCAAGCAGCGCGAGACGCTGGCGCAGGAACGCGAGCAGCAGTCCGGCAAGAAACGCGCGAAGGCGCTGTCGGAGGCCGATCGCAACTTCAAGGACGTCGACAATCTCCTCGCCGCGATCGACGCGCGCCGCCGCATCGCCTTTGCGCGCTTCATCTATGCGCTCGGAATCCGCCATATCGGCGAGACGAATGCGCGCCTGCTCGCGCGCAACTACGGCAATTACGCCGCGTTCGAGCAGGCGATGATCGCGGCGGCGGATTTGGAATCCGAGGCGTGGTCGGACCTGCAAGCGATCAACGGCATCGGCGATGTCGTTGCCAAAGCGGTCGTCGATTTCTTCGCCGAGAAGCACAATCGCGACGCACTGCACGCGCTGCTCAAGGAAGTGACGATCGAGGAGGAGGAAGCGCTCGACACCTCCGGTTCGCCGGTCGCGGGAAAGACGGTGGTCTTCACCGGCACGCTCGAAAAGATGACGCGCGAGGAAGCGAAGGCAATGGCGGAGCGCCTTGGCGCCAAGGTCGCCGGCTCCGTCTCGAAGAAGACAGACTATGTCGTCGCGGGTCCTGGCGCAGGATCGAAGCTCGGAAAAGCGGAAAGCCTGGGCGTCGAGGTTCTCACCGAAGACGCGTGGCTCACCCTCGTCGGACAATAAACGTTATAGGCGTCCCATCAACGCCAGGATGATGACGATGATCAGGACCAGACCGACGATGCCGCCCGGCCCGTAGCCCCAGCCTGAGCTGTAACCCCAGCGCGGCAAGGCGCCGATCAAAATAAGAATCAGAATGACGATCAGAATCGTTGAAAGCATGGGTGCGTTCCTCGCCTGAAAGGTTCGGCAAGAAAACGCGCGGTGCCTTGTATGGTTCCGTCCCCAAATACCGCTCGGAGCGGGATGAGGAAAAGTGCGCAGCGGTTTTCCGCCTGCGTCCCGCTCCAAATTAGGAATCGATCACGTTCGCGGCGATGGATCGATCCGATCCAAAATCGCCGTGATCTAGCGGCTGCGCAGCAGGCCGAAATAGCAGGCCGTACAGACGACGGCGAAGCCGGCGATGATGATCGCCATCGGCATCGCCGTGTGCGCCGGTTCGAGGAAGTGGATGACGGCTTGCGCGGCGCCGGCGCCGACCGCCATCTGCAGCGAGCCGGTGATGCCGGCCGCGGTGCCTGCCGCCTGCGGGCGCACGCTGATCGCGCCGGCGATGCTGTTCGGTAGCAGCATTCCGTTGGCGAACGCGGTGATGAACTGCGGCAGGAAGATCGTGATCGGGCCGGCGTCGGGAAAGAAGCCGACGAGGATGAGAATGCTGGCGGCGCCGGCCGCGCCGATCGCGACGCCCCACGTCACCATGAGGTCGACGCCGAGGCGCGGCGACCAGCGCGCCGACATATAGTTGCCGACCATGTAGCCGGCGGCACCGGTCGCGAACCAGATGCCGAGCTCGACCGATGAGCGGCCCATCAACGTGATGACGACGTGCGGCGCGCCGCCGAGAAATGCGAAGAACAGCGCCGAGCCGGTGGCGCAGCAGAGCGTATAGCCGGCAAACCGCTTGCTGGTCAGCAACAGCCGCAATTCCTGGATGAAACGGCGGATGCCGCCGGCGCCGCCGCGCGTCTTGATCGTCTCCGGCAGCGCGAACACGATGGCCGCGAGCACGCAGGTCGCGAAGATGCCGATGCAGGGCCTGGTCGCGCTGAGAGAGGTCGCGGATTATAACGCGGCCGATGACGATCCCCGCGGATGCGCCGAACGCCTGCAGGCCGCGCGCGACGACGAGCGAGGAGATCGTGGTCGCCAGCATGGCGCCGAAGCTGGTCACGACCGCGAGGATGAAGCCGCCGATGAGCACCGGCCGCCGGCCGAAGCGATCCGACAGCGGCCCGAGTGCAAGCTGCGCCGCCGCCATGCAGATCAGATAGAACGAGAGGATCAACTGCACCGACGCGAAATCGGTGCGCAGCGCTGCCGCGATGCCGGGAAGCGCCGGCATGACGATGTTGAGCGACAGTGGACCGATGGCGCTGATCGCGATCAGAAGCAGAAACAGGCGGAGCGGCGGTTTTCCCTCCGGCGCTGACGTGGCCGCCTCGGAGTCCAGCGTATTGGGCAGAGGGCGGCTCACGTCAAAGGGCTCATGCTTACGGAGAGCTCAGAGGAGCGGTTGCGCCGTCGAGCCAGGTCCGCGTTGCCGCATCGACGCCGTCGTGCACGACTTCGGCGACGCGCCGATGGTAAGCGTCAAGCCACGCGATCTCCTCGGCCGTCATGAGATCCGGCACGATGAGCCGCCGGTCGATCGGCGCAAAGGAAATCGTCTCGAACGCATTGAGCGGCTTGTCCGCGCCCGCAATCGCCGGGCCCTCGACGACCAGCACCAGGTTCTCGATGCGGATGCCGTAGGCGCCGGTCTTGTAGTAGCCGGGCTCGTTCGAGAGGATCATGCCGCGCTTGAGCGGGACGAGGTTCGATTTGTGGATCGAGGCCGGCCCTTCGTGCACCGACAGATAGCTGCCGATGCCGTGTCCCGTGCCGTGCTCGTAGTCGAGGCCGACGGACCACAGATGCTGCCGCGCGAAGCCGTCGAGCTGTCCGCCGGCGATGCCATCGGGAAAGATGGCGCGGGCGATGCCGATGTGGCCCTTGAGCACGCGCGTGAAGCGATCGCGCATCTCGTCGCTCGGCGTGCCGATGGAGATGGTGCGCGTGATGTCGGTCGTGCCGTCGACATATTGCGCGCCTGAATCGAGCAGGAAGAGTTCGCCCGGCTTGAGTTGCCGGTTCGTGGCATGCGTGACGCGGTAATGCACGATCGCGCCGTTCGGCCCGGCGCCTGCAATGGTCGGGAACGACACATCTTTGAGCGCGCCGGTCTCGCGCCGGAAGGATTCGAGCGCCGCGACGCACTCGATCTCCGTGAGCTTTCCCTGTGGCGCCTCGCGGTCGAACCAGGCGAGGAAGCGCGCCATCGCGATCGCGTCGCGCGCGTGCGCCGCGTGCGCCCCGGCGATCTCGGCCGCGTTCTTCACCGCTTTCATCAGCGTGATCGGGTCGGCGCCGCGCGTGATCTTGCCGCCGGATTGCGTGATCGCACGCGCGAGGGCTTCGACGGCGCTGGCCTGATCGAGCCGGATCGTCTCGCCGGCCTTTGCGCGCGCCGTGAGGTCACGCATCAGCGCCGCCGGTTCCTCGATGTTGGCGGTATCCGCGATCGCGTCCCGCACCGCATTGGAGAGCTTGCGCCCGTCGATATAGAGCGCGGGTCTCCCGCTCTTCGGCACGATGGCAAAGGCGATGGCGAGCGGCGTATGCGCGACGTCGGCGCCGCGGATGTTGAGTAGCCACGCGATCGCTGTCGGGTTCGAGATCACCAATGCGTCGGCCCGCGCCTTGTCGACCTCGGCCTGCACGCGCGTGATTTTCTTGTCTGCTGCCTCACCCGCGTAGCGAATGTCTTGCAGGCTCACCGCGCCAAGCGGCGGCGCCGGGCGGTCGGCCCAGACGGCGTCGAGCGGATTGGGTTCGGCGGCGACGAGGCTTGCGCCGACATTCGCGCACGCCTTGCTCAATGCCTCGGCGCTGCCGTGCGTATGCAGCCATGGATCGTAAGCGAGCTTCGCGCCGGCCGGCACATTGGCTTCGATCCAGGCTTCCGGCGTCGTCTCGCTGATCGGCACGACATCGAACAGAGCCGGGTCGCTTTGGTCGCGTGCCTGCAGCGTGTAGCGCCCGTCGACGAACAGCGCCGCCCGGTCGGCGAGGACCACGGCATTCCCGGCTGAGCCGGTGAAGCCCGTCAGCCAGGCGAGGCGCTCCTCGCAAGGCGGCAGATATTCATTCTGATTGCTGTCGGTGTGCGGAACGACGAGCCCGTCGAGGCCGCGCTGTTTGAGTTCCGCGCGCAGGGCCGCGAGCCGGGCAGGGGTCGCCGCCCGGTCGGCCTGCTCATCGAATGTCTGGAATCGCGTTTCGAACATGCCGGTACTCTAGTGGTTCGATTCTAACATTTGCCCGTGGTTTCGGCGGCCGCCGTTGCAAATGTTAGAATCAAAGAACCACTAGCAAATACGGGCTGCCAGTGGAGCTTTGGATTTGACATTCGCGTCACGAGGTTTCGGCAAGGAAGGCGCGCGAATGTCAAATCCGCTCCACTGTAGGGAGCGGTCGGCGCACCAGCAACGCGGGCTGGTGCAGCCCTGCCGCGTGAACAGCGGAATGCGTATCTTGTGTGCGGCGCGATATAAAATTGCGTGAAAAAGGGCTGGACGGTACATGAAAATGCTCCGAAACGTCGCCATAAGATTTTGATTTCATGCGGTTTTAGCAGAATACCCATGCATCAAACGGCGCTGCAGCATTTTGCCGACGGCATATATTGCAATGCAACAGAAGAGTTTTGATGCTCTTCTCTCATTGGAGACCACCATGGCTACCGCCACGATCAGAATTTCAGCGCCGTTCCCCGAAGCGACGAAGGCCAAGGCGCCGGCGCGTTCGTCCAAGCCCTGGTACCGTCGCGTCTTCGACGTTTTGGTCGAGGCGCGCATGGCGCAGGCCGAGCGCGAGATCAGCCGCTTGCACCGCCTGTCCGACTGGGGAACGTACCGGCACCTCACGCCGCCGGAGCGGGAAGCCGCAAGCCTGCGCACAGGGCAGGGCGAATTGCCCTTCACCCGCGCGTAAGCACGAGCGTCGTCCAACCTTCCAGGGTCAGCCAGCGTTCCAGCCGCAGGCCCTGGAGGCGGTAGGCGCTCAGCGCTGCATTCGCGTGCGCCGGAAGCAGGCCCGATAGGACGATCTTGCCTCCAGGCGCGAGCAGCGCCGCTGCCGGCCGCGCCAAGCCCTTCAACGGGCCGAGCAGGATGTTCGCGAAGATGAGGTCATAAGGTGCGCCGACGCGAAAGCGTCGGTGCGCGGCGCCGGCAGCGCAGATGAATGTGATCATGCCGCCGGCCGCGTTGGCTTTTGCGTTGGCGCGTGCAACGCGCACCGCGACCGGATCGATGTCGCTTGCCAAGACCGGCCGACGCAGCAGCTTCGCCGCCGCCATGGCGAGCACGCCGGTGCCGGTTCCAAGGTCGAGGACACGAAAGCCGCGTTTCTCGTTCCATCGGACCCGTTTGCGGCCTCGCGCGCCGCTGCCGCGTTTTGCAAGCAGGTCCAACGCAAGCAGACATCCGCGTGTCGTGCCGTGATGGCCGGTGCCGAAAGCGAGCGCGGCTTCGATCTCGATGCCGATCGCATTCGGCGGCACGCGGGTGCGATCATGCGCGCCATGAACGACGATACGCCCTGCCTGCACCGGCGCGAGCCCCGCAAGACTTGCCGCCACCCAATCCTGCGCCGCGACGTCCTCGAAGACGACAGCGTCGGCGACCGTGCCGCTCGTGCGGGCCGCGATCGCCGCGCGTAGCGCGGCTTCGTCCGGTGGGGCTCCGAAATAAATTTCCAGAACATGCATCGCGTCATCCGCGATCGACGTGGAGACAACAGCTTCCTCGG
>JAFKKS010000078.1 GCA_017304555.1 Hyphomicrobiales bacterium | reverse complement strand
GATGCCGATTGCCGCCGCCTTCTGCACCAGTTCGACTGACAGCCGGCTGGTTAGGATGCACAAGCCGCCAGCGCCCGAAACACCCGCATGCGCCAATGCGCCCGCGAGTTTGTCGAGCGCATTGTGGCGGCCGACGTCTTCGCGCAACGCGACGATGCCCGTGCCCGGGCGATAGAAGGCGGCGCCGTGCACGGCGCGGGTCGCCTCGTTGATCCTTTGCAAGCCATGCAGCGCCGTCAGCGCCTGCATGATCTCATCCGGTGTGAAACCGGTTCGATCCGCAACGACGTTCGGCGTGCGCATCGCTTCGGTAAGCGATTCGATGCCGCAGAGCCCGCATCCCGTTGGCCCGGCGAGGAAGCGGCGGCGCTCGCGAAACGCTGTCGCGTGCGGCTCGGCAAGGCGCATCTGCAACTCGATGCCGATGTCCTGCTCGATAATCTCGAGAGACTCGATTTCGTCCGGCGAGCGGATGATGCCTTCGGTCAGGCTGAAGCCGATCGCGAAGTCCTCGAGGTCCTGCGGCGTTCCCATCATCACCGCATAGGAGGAACCGTTGTAGGTGAAGGCGATGGCCGCCTCTTCCGGAATCGCACGTTCCCCGCTGACGAGTTCGTCGGCTCGCCAGGCCTTGCGTTCAACGCGACGGACCGGGGCAAGCACGGCTACTCCGCTGCCTCCGCCGGAGCGATCTGACGGCTTCTGCGGCTCAAGTCCGCATAGTCGTCCTGCCACTGTGTCGGACCATTCGAGGGCGAAATCTGCACCGCCGTGCATTTGTATTCCGGGCAGTTCGTCGCCCAGTCGGAGAAGTCGGTGGTGACGACGTTCGCCTGCGTGTCGGGGTGATGGAAGGTCGTGTAGACGACGCCCGGCGCGACGCGCTCGGTGATGAGCGCACGCAGTGTCGTCTCGCCGCTGCGGCTCGCCAACTTGACCCAGTCGCCATCCTTCACGCCGCGCATTTCGGCGTCGTTCGGATGGATTTCGAGACGATCCTCGGCATGCCAGACGACGTTGTCGGTGCGCCGCGTCTGTGCGCCGACATTGTATTGCGTCAGAATACGGCCGGTGGTGAGCAGCAGCGGGAAGCGCGGCCCCACCTTCTCGTCCGTCGGCACATATTCCGTGACAAGGAAGCGGCCCTTGCCGCGCACGAAGGTGTCGATGTGCATCACCGGCGTGCCGAGCGGCGCTTTCTCGTTGCATGGCCACTGCACCGAGCCGACCTCTTCGAGCAGCTTGAACGACACGCCGGAGAAGGTCGGTGTCAGCCGTGCGATCTCGTCCATGATCTCGGACGGGTGGCTGTAATTCATCGGGTAGCCCAGCGCGTTGCTGATGAGGCAAGTGATCTCCCAATCGGCGTAGCCGTTCTTGGGCTCCATCACTTTGCGCACCAGCTGGATGCGGCGCTCGGCGTTGATGAACGTGCCGTCTTTCTCCAGGAAGGTTGAACCGGGCAGGAACACATGCGCGAAGCGCGCGGTCTCGTTGAGGAAGAGATCCTGCACGACGACGCATTCCATCGCTTCGAGGCCGGCCGACACATGCTTGGTGTCGGGGTCCGACTGCAGGATATCCTCGCCCTGGATGTAAAGGCCCATGAAGGTGCCGTCGCAGGCAGCATCGAGCATGTTGTTGATACGCAGGCCCGGTTCCTTGTCGAGCAAGATGCCCCAGTCCTTCTCGAACATCTGGCGGCTGGAATCGATCGAGATGTGGCGATAGCCGGACAGTTCGTGCGGGAACGAGCCCATGTCGCACGAGCCCTGCACGTTGTTCTGCCCGCGCAGCGGGTTCACGCCGACGCCGGGACGTCCGTAATTGCCGGTCGCCATCGCAAGGTTGGCGATGGCCATGACGGCGGTTGAGCCTTGGCTGTGCTCGGTGACGCCGAGGCCGTAATAGAACGCGCCGTTGCCGCCGGTGGCATAGAGCCGGGCCGCAGCGCGGATATCCTGCGCCGGAACGCCGGTGATTTTGGCGACCGCCTCGGGGCTGTATTTGGGATCGGACACGAATTCGGCCCAAGCCTCGAAGGCGTCGATCTCGCAGCGTTCCCGCACGAACTTTTCGTCAACGAGGCCTTCGGTGACGACGACATGCGCCAAGCTGGTGAGCATCGCGACGTTGGTGCCCGGCAGCAGCGGCAAGTGGTAGGCCGCTTCGATATGCGGCGACTTCACGAAGGCCGTTGCGCGGGGATCGATCACGATGATCTTGGCGCCTTCGCGCAGGCGCTTCTTCATGCGCGAGGCGAACACCGGGTGCGCGTCGGCGGGATTGGCGCCGATCAAGATCATCACGTCGGTGTGCTCGACCGAGTCGAAGTCCTGCGTGCCGGCCGACGTGCCGAGCGTGTTGGCGAGGCCGTAGCCGGTCGGCGAGTGGCAGACGCGGGCGCACGTGTCGACGTTGTTGTTGCCGAAGGTGGCGCGCACCAGTTTCTGCACCAGGAAGGTCTCCTCGTCCGTGCAGCGCGACGACGTGATGCCGCCGATGGCGCCGCGGCCGTATTTGGCCTGGATGCGCTTGAACTCAGACGCCGTATGCGCGATCGCCTCCTCCCAGGACACTTCCTTCCAGGGGTCGGTGATCTTGGCGCGCACCATCGGCTTGAGGATGCGTTCCTTGTGGTTGGTGTAGCCCCAGGCAAAGCGGCCTTTGACGCAGGAGTGGCCGTGATTGGCCTTGCCGTCCTTGTACGGCACCATGCGCACGACCTCTTCGCCGTGCATCTCGGCCTTGAAGGCGCAGCCGACGCCGCAATAGGCGCAGGTGGTGACGACGGAACTGGTCACGGGCTTGTCGGCCTTCTGCGCGGCGAGCGTGCTCTTCTCGATCAGCGAGCCGGTCGGGCAGGCCTGCACACAGGCGCCGCAGGACACGCATTCGGATTCCAGGAACGTTTCGTTCATGCCGGCCGACACGATGGAGTCGAAACCACGCCCCGAGATCGTCAGCGCGAAGGTGCCCTGCACTTCCTCGCAGGCGCGCACGCAGCGCGAGCAGACGATGCATTTCGCCGGGTCGTAGATGAAGTACGGATTGGAATCGTCGACGCCGGCGTTCGGATGACGCGCGCCGTCGAAGCCATAACGGACATCCTCGAGACCGACCTCGGCCGCGGTGTCGAGCAGTTCGACGTATTTGTTCTCCTTCGCATTGCGGTCGAGCGACGTTACCGCATGGTCGGAGGCGTAAAGCTCCATCACGCCTTTGCGGATGCGATCGAGGCGGTCGGTCTTGGTATGAACGACGATGCCGTCGGCGACCGGCGTGGTACAGGACGCCGGCGTGCCGTTGCGGCCTTCGATCTCGACGAGGCACAGCCGGCAGGAGCCGAAGGCGTCGAGCATGTCGGTGGCGCACAGCTTCGGGATCTCCGTTCCCGCATCCATCGCCGCGCGCATGATCGAGGTGCCTTCCGGCACCGTGATCGCTTTGCCGTCGATGGTCAGCGTGACGGTCTTTTCGGATTTTACTTTCGGGGTGCCGTAGTCGATCTCATGTACGAACGACATGGGGCGTCTCCTCACTCGGCAGCTTCGAGGCGCGGCGGTGCGCCGAAGTCTTCGGGGAAATGGGTCAAGGCGCTCATGACGGGATAGGGCGTGAAGCCGCCGAGCGCGCAGAGCGATCCGAACTTCATCGTGTGGCAGAGGTCTTCGAGCAGCGCCGTCTGGCCGGCGCGGTTCTCTCCACGAATGATGCGGTCGATCACCTCGACGCCGCGCGTCGAACCGACGCGGCACGGCGTGCACTTGCCGCACGATTCGATGGCGCAGAACTCCATGGCAAAGCGCGCCTGCTTC
>JAFKKS010000077.1:2032-7888 GCA_017304555.1 Hyphomicrobiales bacterium | reverse complement strand
TTCGTTAGGCTCTAACCCCTCACCCGCCGCCTTCGGCGTCGACCTCTCGCCATGGGAGAGGTGAAGAAGAGAGGCACTGCACGGCGCCCTACCGCACCTTGCCGCGCGCGGCGACGGGGAAGACTTCTTCCACGCGGTCGCCGCGGATGCCGTAGACCTCGTCCATCATGTTGGTGACGACGCAGCAATGGTTCGGGATGATGCTGACCACTTCGCCGATCTGCGGCTTCTTCGCGCTCTTGGAGAAATCCGCGTTGCCGTGCTCCTCCGAGAAGCCGGTGACCTCGGCGTCGGGATACTCGACGATGCGCCCGAAGCCCTTGGCGTAATACTGCTCGTAGGTCATCACCTTCGAGCCGGCGTCGAAGATCACGCGATCCTGCGTCGGACAGCTCACCACCGTCGCGCGCACGCGCAGCGCGCAGTCGTCCCAGGTCGCCGCGCCGGCGGTGACTTGCATCACGTCGTTGTAGATGTAGGTGCCGGCGCGATACTCGGTGAGGAAGGGAAAATCCGCGACGCTCTTGAGCGACGGCGAGCCGCCGCCGGAGACCACCGGCACCGGAATGCCGGCGCCTTTTAGAAGCTGCAGCGCGCGCTCGAGATATTGCCGCGTCTCCGGCTTCGCGGTCGGGAACGTCATCAGCCCCTCGAACTGCAGGCCCGGCATCTTCATCGTCGCTTGCGCGAGATCGAGCGCGGCTTGCGGGCTCTGCACGCCGTTGCGCCCATAGCCGGTGTCGCACTCGATGAGGAAGCGGATGTCGACGCCGTAACGCTTGGCGGCGTCGGAGAGCCCGCGCGCCACCACCTCGTTGTCGAGCACGACGGCGAGGCGCTTGAGCCGCTTGATGAGCGCCGCGAGCCGCTCGGTCTTACTCTCGCCGATGATGTTGTAGGTGAGAAGGATGTCGTCGGCCGCGCCGGCGTCGGCGAACACCTCGACCTCGCCGAGCTTCTGGCAGGTGATGCCAACGGCGCCGGCGGCGATCTGCTTCTTCGCCAGCGCCGGGATCTTGTGCGTCTTGATGTGCGGCCGGTTGGCGATCCCTTGCGCGTCGAGGATGTCCTGCGCGCGCTTGATGTTCGCCTCGACCACGTCGAGATCGATCGTCACCGCCGGCGTATCGAGGTCACTGACGCGTGTCATGTAATGTTTCCCCTGGGCTTTCCGTATTCGCCGTCATGGCCGGGCTTGTCCCGGCCATTCACGTCTTTGCTTCGATGTCAGCGGTAATCGTAGCCCGGATGGAGCGCGAGCATAATTGGGAAAACGCATCGACAGTGGGTACGTTTACCCTGATTTCCTTGTCCGACTACTTGCTAAATTTCAAATGTATGCCGCACAAATGAGCCCCAAGGGCTTGCTAGTAGCTGCCACCTATAGGAGGGGCAACAATGCTGGTGCATTTCGTGGTGATCAGTGTGTTTGATAGGGACAATCACCGCGCTGCGAAACTTGGTCCAAAGGATCCGAACCAAGCGCATCAATCCGTGGCTGCAACGTTGCGTCTCGCTGGAGTAACCCCAAGCAAAGAACTTGACCCCATGTGGCACCTTGTCTCAGGTAACAAGCTTGTGGGCTACGTGAAGGTTTTTCGAGAAGAAAGATATGCGCGCAATTGGTTTCGGGACCTGAAGGAAAGACGTGACAGTAGGAATTTTTGGGCATTTTGGCGTGACGGCTATCCGCTTGCATTGATTGAGGGAGCAAACGCGAAAGATGCCAATCAGTTCGTCAATTACCAGGCTCTGTGCCGCGTCAGGGCTTTTTCGGCACAAAGCGCTGCCCAAAATGGTTGGGATCGTTGGATTTCTGGGAATCTAACCGCCATTGAAGTCGACCTAGACGATTCACGCGACCCGAGAACTGTTGGCAAAGAGGGGCGTGAAACGACAACCCAATCATCGAGCCGTGAGGCCACATCTCCGTTTTCGGTCGACTACAGCGAGTGGCAAGTTGCGCACGGGGCCAGCGACATTGGCGGACCCAGACCCAACGATGAACTCAGTCGAACCTATGAATTGTCGGGGCTGGCGCCCCCCGATCAAACGGCCACCTTCAGAATAGTCTGCAAGCTTCAAAGCCAAGGCCTTAACGGAGGACTTGAAGCCGAAGTAGGGGGGCTAAAGCTCCATCGCCAACTATGTTTTTACTTACGACCGTTTCGATTGCCGCACGATGCAGAGTTTGTGATGGGACTATCTACAGTCAACCAACTAACGGGTGGAGAATTTGATGTGCTTGCATCCCCAGTAGATCATGAAACATCCGTTTTCGCTAAGTTCGGTGGCCGAAACGATGTGAAGACATGTTTTGAAGTGATAGCATCTGGTGACGATATGATATTCACGATTGCCGATAAATCTGAAACTCTGGTGAAACTTCGTTTGCCGAACGATGCAAAATTCAAACGCCTTGTCGATGAGAGTTGTGATCGGCTCGCCCAGACCGAAGTTATGTATGAGATCGTGCGATCTCAACCGCGCCGTTAATGTACGTTGTTGCGTCCGTTACTAAATCGCCGTAAGCCCCCCATCGATCGTCAGGATCGTCCCGGTCGCGAAGGAGCTTTCGTCGCTCGCGAGGAACAGCATGCCGGCGGCGATTTCGTCCGGCGTGCCGAGCCGGTTCATGAGCTGGCGCGCTTCGAGCGACTTGCGTGCGTCGGCGGGGTTCGGGCTCTTGTCCATGATGTTCTTGAAATAGGGCGTCTCGATCGTGCCCGGCGCGATGGCGTTGCAGCGGATGCCGAGCTCGACATGATCGATCGCGACCGCGCGGGTGAGCGCCGCGACCGCGCCCTTCGAGGCGACATAGGCCGCGCGGTTGCGGATGCCGACCGCGGCGACGATGGAGGCGGTGTTGACGATCGCGCCGCCGCCGTTCTTCGCCATTTCGGGGATCGCGAACTTGGTGCACAGGAAGACGCCGCGCACGTTCACCGCCATCAGCGCGTCCCAGGCGTCCTCGTCGGTTTCGAGAACGCTCGCGGGAATGCCGTAGCCGGCGTTGTTGACGAGGACGTCGAGGCGCCCGAACGCCTTCACCGTCTCGGCGACCATGCGCTTGATGTCGGCGGACTTGGCGACATCGACTTCGAGCGCCAGCGCCTTGCCGTGCTTGGCGCATTGCGCGGCGACGGCCTCCGCATTCGCCTTGTTCTTGTCGGCGACGACGACCTTGCCGCCTTCCTTGGCGAAGAGGACGCAGGTCGCTTCCCCGATCCCTGAGCCACCGCCGGTGACGATGCAGACTTTGTCCTTGAGACGCATGGTGTTTCCTAAAGAGCCATATGAATTGAGGTCGTTTGCGCGATGCTCCGCTCATTCCCGCGTAAGCGGGAATCCAGAGTGACTTGATCCTGGGTCCCCGCCTTCGCGGGGACGAGCGGCAGTAAACTCAGAGCGAGATCGAAGCTCTGCTCACCCCTTATCCTTCGTCCAGCGCATGACGTGGCGGCCGATGGCGACGAGGTCGCCGTTCTGATTGATGACCTTGAGGTCGGAGATCGACTGGCGCTTCACCGGGTCAACTTCCGCGACCGTGTAGGTGAGCGTCACCGTGTCGCCGATGAACACGGGCCCGAGGAAGCGGATGCGGTCGTAGCCGAGCGAGACCGGCGTCTCGTCGCCGGCGGTGCCGCTGCACTTGTCGATCATCATCGTCGAGCACGTCGACATGTAGCCGACCATCAGCGCGCCGTGCGCGATGCGGTGCTCTGTCGCCGATCTTGACGTAGAAATCGCTCATCCGAAATGTCCTTCGATCCGTTCGATCCGGGTGATGCCGCCGCTTACGCGTCGGCGAGCTTGACGACGCCCTCGCTGGCGAGCGACGCGATCTCGCCGTCGCCGATGCCGAGTTCCTTCAGGATCTCTTCCGTCTGCGCGCCGAGCCGCTGCGGCGGCAGCTTGATCTCCGCTGCCTCGCCGTCATAGAGCACGGGATGGTTGACGAGCGTGACCGGCTTGGCGGTCGGTCCGCCGCCCGGCAGCGTCACCAGCGACTTCATGTGCGCGACCTGCGGATCGTCGAGGATCGCCGCATAGTCCTGCACCGGCGCATGCCACACCTTCAGCGCCTCGAGCTTCTTGGTCCAGTGCGCCGTCGGTTGTTTCTCGAACTTGGCGGCGATGATGTCGGTGATCTCGTCCTGCCGCGTCCAGGTGTCCTTTTCGGTGTAGTTCGCGAGCTTCGGCTCCTCGATCACCTCGCCGATGGTGGCGAGCGGCGCGAGGGAGAGCGCGAGATAGCCGTCGGCGGTTTTGTAGACGCCGTAGGGCGCCGCGTAATACCAGCCGCCGACATGCTTGTAGGAGTTGATCTTCTTCGGCCGCTCCGGGGCGTTGACCCAGGCGGTGAGCGATTCCGATTGCAGGTCGAGCGCCGTCTGCATCAGGCTCGCATCGACGCGGCAGCCTTGTCCCGTGCGTCCGCGCCGCACCAGCGCGGCGCAGATGCCCATGGCGAGCAGCGCGCCGCCATGGTGGTCGACGACCGAGACGCCGACCGGCCGCGGGCCCGTCTGCTCCTGCCCGGTGATCGCCATCAGCCCGAACAGCGCCTGCGCCAGGAAGTCCTGGCCCGGCTTCTCGACATAGGGGCCGTTCGGCCCATAGCCCGAGGCCGACGCGAAGATGAGCGACGGGTTGCGCGCCTTCAGCGTCTCGTAGCCGAAGCCGAGCTTTTCCATGATGCCGGGGCGGAAGTTCTCGGCGACGACGTCGGCCTTGTCGACCAGCGCCATCGCGATCTCCTTGCCCTTCGGCGACTTGAGGTCGATCGCGAGGTTGCGCTTATTCCGGTTGGTGCACAGATGCAGCATGCCCTGGCCGTCGTGCCACTGGTCGCCGCTGCTCCAGTGGCGCTGCCAGCCGCCCTGCGGCGTCTCGATCGCGATCACGTCGGCGCCGAGATCGGCGAGCGCCTGCACGCCCATCGGGCCGAACAGGAAGTGGTTGAAACTGACGACGCGGGTTCCCTTCAGAAGGTCGAGCATGCGGTAGGTCTCGTATGGGCGGTGTTTGAGCGTGGGTGAAGCTAGGGTCGATTACTTTATCCCGCTCGTCCCCGCAAAAGCGGGGACCCAAGGCCAAGACCATCTGGATTCCCGCTTGCGCGGGAATGAGCGGAGAAGGTCGCGATTCAATCTAATGCAAACTAATGCAAACTTTGGTCTGGGCGGCAGGCAGGAGGAAAGCAGGCGAGGCGATCTCTCCCGGAGGAGAGACCGCGAGCTTGCGCGCGCTTACTCCGCGGCGACGGCGAAGGCGCCTTCCGGTTGGATCTGCGCTTGCGCGATCGCCTTCTTGATGGTGGCAATCTCGGCGTTGGAAAGCTTCATCAGCGGCGGGCGCACGACCGCCTGCTTCATGCGGCCGAGCAGCACCAGCGCCTCCTTCATGCGGTTGTGCATGTCGAGGAAGGGCGGCGCGTAGAACGCCTGCTGCATCGGATAGAGTCGGTCGTTGATCTTCTTCGCCTTGACGAGATCGTTCGCCTGGACGGCCTCGAACAGCGCCACCTGCAGGTCGGCGACGACGCTGCCGGCGCCGGAGAGAAGCCCCTTGGCGCCCATGGTCAGCGAGCCCATCAGCCAGGCGCTGTGCGTCGTCAGCAGCGTCACCGGCTTCGACAGCGACTGCAGTTCGCGCGTGTGCTTCTCATGCAGTTGCGGGTCTGCGCACCAGTCCTTCATCGCGCGGATGGTCGGCACCGCCTCGAACACCTTGAGCAGCGTCTCGAACGGATAGCCGAGACCGGTGCCCATCGGATACTGGAACAGGATGATCGGCAGGTCGGTCTCGCCGGCGATGCGCTTGAAGTGCTCGATCGCCATTTCGGGGCGCAGG
>JAFKKS010000077.1:0-1999 GCA_017304555.1 Hyphomicrobiales bacterium | reverse complement strand
GCAGGCCCGAGGCGCCTTCCTTGGCCGCCATCTTGGCGATGCGCGCCGCCTCGATGCTGCCGTCGGCGTAGACGCCATTGATCAGCGGCAGCTTGTCGCCGACCGCGGCCAGCGAGAAGGAGAGAACGCGCTGCTGCTCCTCGAAGTTGAGCGCATGCACTTCATTGGAGTGGCCGTTGACGGTGATCGCCGTGATGCCGCGCGTGCCGGCGACATGCAGCAGATGCCGCCGCGTCTCGGCCTCGTCGATCGACATGTCCGTGTTGAAGGCAAGCAGCGTCGCCGGAATAACGCAGGCGGGCTCAAATCCTTTGAAACGTCCCATAGTCGCAATCCTTCGTGAGCCGATTGAGGTGGTGGAGTAGTCTATTCTGCCTGTTGTTCTGTCCCAAAACTGACTCAGGTGCAAGTCTACATTGTGTCGCTGCGGCGCGTCCGTTTCAGCTTCGCCATTGCGAAGGAAACGCATGCCGGCGCGCATCTGATCCACCGACATGTCCGGGGTCGGTGTCGGGCGCTTTTCCTGACCACTTGCGGTTGTGACAAAAGCGCCGGCGCCTGCGCCGATGGCGCCTATCCTCTTGAAGCGGCACCACTAACGGGCATGCCGGCGCGGCTCTGGTTGCGCATCGGCTTTGCCGGCTATGCGTCATCTCCGGTTCGATCTTCGGCCATTGCGCGCAAGACTTGCTGGCGTCAGCGCGGTGGGCAGCGGAGTAGCTTGGCGCACCCACGACGCCATCGGTCGACGCTGAGGGTAATGGGCTCTGTCGTTGGGGGTGACGCGCACTAACAAGGTTGTCAGACAAAAAAATCGCAAGAGCGCGCAACTTAACTTGACTCTCGTTCGTCGTGGCGAGGATCATGTCATACTACGATCCAATACAAGCAAGACGCATCAAGCAAGACGCATAAAATCGATTGGGAGGGTTTCAATGAAGAATCGCATTACGGCTAAACGGCTCCTTTGTCTCGGCGTTGGCATCCTCGCGCTCGCATATGCGACCGGCGATAGCCGGGCGCAGAATCGCAAATTCACCTTCGCCTACGATCAGCCGAAATCCACCGCTTATGGTGTGGCCGGCGACCTCTTCGACGCCAAGCTGAAGGAGCTCAGCAAGGGCACGATGTCGATCGACCAGTTCCCGGCGGCGCAGCTCGGCCAGGAGCCGCAGATGCTCCAGAAGATGCGGGCCGGCGACATCGATTTCGTGATCACCTCGACCGCGAATGCCTCAACCGCGGCGCCGCAAGCCGGCGTGTTCTCGCTGCACTATATCTTCCGCGACCAGGATCACCTCAAGAAGGTGCTCGCCGATCCGGAAATCTCCAAAGCCTTCCGCGAGATGATCAAGGAATCGGTGCAGGGGGCGCATGTGCTCGGCCTTATCACCATGGGCCTGCGCAACATGTATTCGAAGGAGGAAATCAAGTCGGTCAACGACATCAAGGGCAAGAAGGTGCGCGTGCAGGCGACCAAGACCGAGGACACGCACTTCCCGGCCTACGGCGCGCAGACGGTGCATATGCCCTTCGGCGAAGTCTACACCTCGCTGCAGACGGGCGTCGTGCAGATCGCCGAGAACGGCGTCAACGTCTACATGTCGAACAAGCACTATGAGGTCGCGCCGATCCTCTCGATGACGGAGCATGAGGCGAACAACAATTGTATCTGGGTCAGCGACAAGACCTGGAACACCCTAACCGACGAGCAAAAGAAGTGGGTGCAGCAGGCGGCCGACTATGTGAGCCAGACCGAGCCTGCGAAGGCGCTGCAGCTCGAGAAGGACTCGGGCGAGAAGCTGAAGAAGCTCGGCGTCAAGATCGTCGAGAATGTCGACAAGTCGGGCTTCATAAAAGCGGCGGAGCCGGTCCAGGATCAGCTCGCAAAGGAGCTCGGCCCTCACGCCGTGAAGATCCTCGGCATGGTGCGTAACGTCAAATAGCGGATGGTGAAGGCCGGCGCCGGCAACCGCCGGCGCCGGCTTTTTTGTCTGAC
>JAFKKS010000222.1 GCA_017304555.1 Hyphomicrobiales bacterium | reverse complement strand
GTCGCGCCCGTTACGTGAGGATCCGCCTGCTTTCTTGTGTGCCATCGTTGAATTCCGTCTCTCGCTAGCTTCTACCGTGATTCCGCGACAAATGCATCACATGCATCGCGGATCATCGATCACTTTTTGTCGCCGCTCTTTGCAGGCGCCTTGGCCTTCGGCTTTGCGGGCGCTTTCGCCTTGGCGGCAGGCTTGGCTTTGGCTTTCGCCTTGGCTGCCGGCTTCGCCTCGGCACCGTCCTCGCCGGCTTCGGCCGCGACCTTCTTCGGCTTGCGCTCGCGCGCAGGCTTCGAGGGCTTCGCACCGTCCGTCAGGATCTCGGTGATCCGCAGGAGCGTGAACTCCTGGCGGTGGCCGCGCTTACGGCGCGAATTCTGCCGCCGCCGCTTCTTGAACGCGATGACCTTCGGGCCGCGGCCCTGTTCGACGACTTCAGCGGCAACAGATGCGCCGGAGACCGTCGGATTACCGAATAGCGGCGTGTCGCCCCCAAGGAGAATCACCTCTCCGAGCTGGACGATCTCGCCCTGCGCGCCGGCAACCTTGGCAACGCTGATCACATCGTCGGCGGCGACGCGGTATTGCTTGCCACCGGTTTTGATGACTGCGAACATCTTCATCCTCGCGTTCGATCCAGCGCTCAAACCGCGAGGTCTGGGCCGGCTTCTTACAGTCGGTTAAAATTGCTTGCGTTGACGCTTCGGACACTAAGATCCGGCGCAAAACAAACGGCGCGGGAAACCCCGCGCCAAGCACGCTGATCTATCGAATAGACCCCGCTTATGTCAAGCAATAGCGGCCTGCGATGGCCGTCCTATTGGCTCGCCCAGACGATGCGGGCGATCCATTGTATATCTGAGGTTGCAAATTGCCGGTCCTCGTGCTCGGGATTCAGCGATTTGAGCTCGATGACCTTGGCGGTGCGGCGCTTGAGTTCCTTGGCCATGACCTCGCCCTCGCGCGTCTTCACGACCACCCGGTCGCCGCGCCGGATGGGGGCGCCGGGGGAGACCAGGATGCGGTCGCCGTCGCGATAGGCCGGCTGCATGGAATCGCCCGACACTTCGAGGACGTAGGCGTGCTCGTCCTCGATCTCGGGAAAGGCGATTTCATCCCAGCCACGGCCGACCGGAAACCCAGCATCGTCGAAATAACCGCCCGTCCCGGCCTGGGCGAAACCGATCAAAGGAACCGCACGGGTAACGACGCGGCGGGGCCCGTCGCCGATCAAGGCAATGAACGCGTCGATGCTGATTCCGGTCGCCGTCAGGATCTTGGCGACGGATTCCGTGGACGGCCAGCGCGCACGGCCATCGGGCGTAATCCGCTTCGACCGATTGAAGGTCGTGGGGTCAAGACCGGCCCGTTTCGCCAGCCCGGAGGCAGAGAGGCCTGCCCGCGCCGCAAGACGATCGATCGCGCCCCAGATCTGAGCGTGGGTCAACATTGGCAGTGACCGTTTCGGATTCCTGTCGGGATTTGTGGACTCGTCAATCTTAGAGATTATTCTCCGCAAATAGGAATTATAGCCTTGTTATTTTAGCCGTCTAGTAATCTATGGTTGTATCGGAGCATTTAAAACAAACTCCTATCACGTTGGAATAGCGCGGCGCGCCAAGTACGGTCCTTCGCCGCCCGCGGAGACTCATAAGAAACGTGATGGATCATTTGCTGCGTCCCCTCTTTGCCGCGGTCCCGACTGAGGTCGCGCATCGGCTCGCCATCAACGCATTGCGATTGGCCCCCCTTCCTCCGCCGCCGGCCGACGACGCACGCCTCAGAGTCGACGCCTTCGGCCTCTCCTTTCCCAATCCGGTCGGGATCGCGGCCGGGTTCGATAAGAACGGAGAGGTGATCGATCCGGTGCTGCGGCTCGGCTTCGGTTTTGCCGAAGCCGGAACGGTGACGCCGCAGCCGCAAAGCGGCAATCCGCGTCCCCGCCTGTTCCGGCTGCCGGCCGACCGCGGCGTCATCAACCGGCTCGGGTTCAACAATGACGGGCACGGCGCGCTTGCAACGCGGCTCGCGAAGCGCGCGCCGAACGGCATTGTCGGCATCAATATCGGCGCCAACAAAGACGCCACGGACCGCATCGCGGACTATGTCGCGGGCGTGCAGGCCTTCGCGCGTTTCGCCAGCTATTTCACCGTCAATATCTCGTCGCCGAACACGCCGGGCTTGCGCGACCTGCAGCGCGCGCAGGCCCTCGACGACCTGCTCGCCCGCGTGATCGACGGGCGCGACCACTCCGAAGGTCGCCGCGTACCAATCCTTGTGAAGATCGCGCCGGACGTGACTCTCGGCGACCTCGACGACATCGTCGGCGTCGCGCGCCAGCGCGCGATCGACGGGATGATCGTCTCGAATACGACGATCTCGCGGCCGCCGACCCTGCGCGATCAGCGCAAGGCGCGGGAGGCCGGCGGGCTTTCCGGCGCGCCGCTCTTTCCGCTCGCCACACGCATGCTGGCGGAAACCTATGTCCGGGTCGAAGGCGCCTTCCCGCTCGTCGGCGTCGGCGGCATCGATTCCGGCGCGGCGGCAGTCGCCAAGATCCAGGCCGGAGCGAGCCTCATCCAGCTCTACAGCGGCCTCGTCTATCGCGGCGTCGGCCTGCTCGCGGAGATCAAGGCGAGCCTCTTAGGCGCAATCACGCAAGCGCAGGAAAATTCGCTCGCGGCGCTGGTCGGCACCCGGGCCGACGCGATCACTGCCGAACCTTGGCCGCAATAGCGTGTAAGTTCCCGTGCCGGAACGAACCTGTTAGGTTCGTAGATGTCTGATTTCATCTGCGAGTCGCACCGATGTGCCGCTGGATCGCCTATCGTGGGGAACAGATTGCGCTGGAGAACTATGTCACCGCACCCAAGCATTCGCTGATCCAACAAAGCCAGCGGGCGCTCGAAGCGGTGGCGAGCGTCAACGGCGACGGCTTCGGCCTCGGCTGGTACGGCCAGCACGACGAGCCCGGCCTTTACCGGGAGGTGCGGCCGGCCTGGTCGGACGAAAACCTGCGGCACCTCTGCCGCCATATCCGCTCCAACCTCTTCTTCGGACATGTGCGCGCCGCGACCGGCACGCCGACGACACGGCCGAACTGCCATCCGTTCACGCATGGCAAGTGGCTGTTCATGCACAACGGGCAGATCGGCGACTGGGGGCTGATCCGCCGCAAGGTCGAGGCGATGATCCCGGACGCCTACTATCCCTCGCGCATCGGCACGACGGATTCGGAGGCGGTGTTCCTCGCGATCCTCGGCAATGGCGGCGAAACGGATCCCGTCGGCGCCACCTGCAAAATCCTCATGCGCCTGACCGAACTCGTGCGCGAGAGCGGCACGCAGGAGCCGCTGCGCTTCACTTCGGCGCTGAGCGACGGGCAAAATCTCTACGCCTTCCGCTACGTCGATCACGGCAGCGCCAACACGCTCTACTACCGCGAAGCCGGCGATAGCGTCGTCATGGCGTCGGAGCCGCTCGACACCAATGAGCGCGACTATTGGAAGGCCGTGCCGTCAGGCCACGTGATGGTGGCGCACGCCGGTGCGCCGGTGACGCTGCAACCGATCCCGCAGCAGGCTCTCGCCGCAGCGGAGTAGGTCGCCGCGCCTTTCTTCTCCCTCCTCCTGAAAGGGGGAGTGGCCCCCATCCTTGTTCCAGATATCCAACATCGAGGACAGTCGCGGCCTGATCAGTTGTAGCTGACACAATCTATGCATCGCCGAGATCTTCGGCTCGAAAGGGCCGAGGTTGATTATACGCTTTGGGGCGCCAATCATCTCTCGTGAGTACGACGAACATGGTGTCGGCGCTGCGGGCTGATCGCAAATGCATAAGCACATCACGATC
>JAFKKS010000221.1 GCA_017304555.1 Hyphomicrobiales bacterium | reverse complement strand
CAAGGGTGATGTCTGTCATTCTTGGTTCTTATTCGCGCTATTCTGCGGTCGATCCAGCACGTACAGCCACATGCTTCGACCGCGTAATCCTGCCAGTCAACGCGACGGACGGCGCGTTGTTCCGCTGGCGCATAGAATCATGGCGTTGCTTGCGCGTTGCGTTATCATCGCCGGGATGAGGTAAGGGCGAAGGAGGCATGCATGTACAATCTGCTCTGGGTCGTCGTTGTCGGTTTTCTGGCGGGCGTCGTTGCGCGCATGCTGTCGCCGGGACCCAATAACCCAGCCGGATTCATTCTCACCACCATACTCGGGATCGCGGGCGCCTTTCTCGCCACAATGCTCGGTCAAGCCGTCGGTTGGTACCGCGCCGATCAAGGCGCCGGAATCATCGGCGCAACGGTGGGCGCGTTGATCGTGCTGTTCATCTGGAATCGTCTCGTCGTCAGCAACAAGATCAAGGATCCAGGCAATCCCAGCGCGTCCGCGACGCCGCCGCGGCGCTGGCTTTAACGCCGGGGCCGATGGTCGGCCTCACCAGAGTGTGCGTTGAAGCTGTCATGCGACGGGCCTATTGCTGCCGTTCCACACGAAGGAGCGACAGACAATAGGGAGCGACAGTAATGCCCGCACAAGCCAAGCTGATGTCCGACATCGAGGGGATGAGCAACAACGCGCCCGACCTCTCGCGACGTGGATTCTTCATGACGGCGACGGCCGCGACAGCCGCCGGATACACGCTCGCCGCCGGACCGGTCCGTGCCGAAGTCATCAAGACCGATACGACCGGCCTCTCTGTCGGCGACGCCAAGATCAAGGTCGCGGACGGCGAGATGCCGGGTTATTTCGCAAAGCCCGCGAACGCGGCTAATCCGCCGGTCATTCTCGTCGCGATGGAGATCTTCGGCCTGCACGAATACATCAAGGACGTCGTGCGCCGCCTCGGCAAGCTCGGCGCCTTCGCGATCGCGCCGGACTATTACTTCCGCAAAGGCGATCTCACGAAGATCACGGACATCAAGGCGTTGATGCCGCAGGTCAACGCGAAGCCGGACACCGAGCTCCTGTCCGATCTCGACGCGACCGTGGCGTGGGCGAAGAGTCAGGGCGGCGACACCAACCGGCTCGGCATCATGGGGTTCTGTCGCGGCGGCCGCACAGTCTGGGAATACGCCGCACACAGCCCCGCGCTGAAAGCGGGCGTCGCCTTCTACGGACCTGTTGCGGACAAGTCGACCGCCGCAATGCCGAAGAACGCGACCATGCTCGCCGCGGAAATGAAGGCGCCCGTTCTTGGTCTCTATGGCGAGGCCGATACCGGCATCTCACAGGAGTCGCTGAAGACCTTCGAGGCGGCGCTGAAAGCCGCCGGCAAGACCGCGGAGTTCCACGTCTATCCGGGCGCACCGCATGGCTTCCATGCCGACTACCGCCCGAGCTATCGCAAGGACGCCGCCGAGGACGCCTGGAAGCGAATGCAGGCATGGTTCAAGAAGTACGGCGTCCTGAACTAACCGGGCAAAAGAAAGAGACGGCGCCGCTGGACGCCGTCTCTTTTCTCCACAAATCCTACAACCCGATCGCCCGCGTGTTATGCGGCGCGTTTTAAGTCACGCTCAATCGGCCACGCCAAACAGTCCGAGCAGTCCGCTGATCGGATTGCCGCGCGAGGCGTAGCGATCCTGCGGCGGCAGCCGCGGGTCGCGCCGATGCACGCGCACCATGCGCCCATCACTGATGCGATAGGCTTGCGGCGATGGGTAATTCTCGGCATGCATCATGTCACGCCGTTCCTCGCGCGCCCGCGCGATACGCTTTTTCTCCGCAACGGCGGCGCGATGCGCCGCCTGCGACCGCGCGATATCCGCTGCCGAAGGACGCGGCGCCGGCATCGGCACGGCCTCTCCGGCATCCGCAACCTGCATCTGTGCCGCAGGCTTCGCCTCGCCCGTATTCGCGGCAAGCGCGAGGTCGGCCTTGTCGGTGGCAGACAAGGCTGGGGCCTGAGCGGCGGCCGCAATCTGCGCCGCCTTGCGTTGCTTATGCGCCGCGACGCGAACGGCCACATCCTTCTGCACTGCCTGCACGTCGACGCCGGACGAGCCGCCAGCCCAGGCGGCACGCGCGTCCTCGGGGACGGGCTTCAGGAGCAAAGCGGTCACCGCCACGCCAACCACAAAGGCGGCTGCAACCTTGAGGGAGCCGCCACGGCCAAACGACGCATACGCACGATCGCGAAACATCGCAGACAGGTTGTGACTGAAAATCGACGACATCGAACTCTCCCAGCCGCCTCAAGCTCCGAAAGGCAGCGTGCTCGAGACACACAACGCCCAACAGACGTTGGTGTTCCCTAGCCAGCGAGACGACGCAATCGCCGTTCGCGAATCTGGTTAAATTTTAAGGTTAAATTGCACAGAATCCGCCGCTTTCCGCTTCGGACGCGGTGGAAAAGGACGTCAATACCGCCCGGTGGTCAGTGCAAGCCCGCCCAGGGATAGCTGTCCATGCGGTGCTGCGGATAAGCGGCATAGCCGAGCGCACGGTCGGAGGATTCTCCGCCGTCGTTGTAAGCCAGCGCACCGCGTCCACTCGCCGTCGCACGGGCCACGCTCTGCGTGCGGCTATGGCTTCGAGCAGTCCGAACCCGTTTCGCGTGCGCGGCTTTGCTTTTCGATGATTGGGAGCCGGTCGCTGCGGCAGCATCCGTAACTGAGAGATCCGTGATTGCGGCGACCGGGGTGGCGACATCGACCGGTGCGGCGGCGATCGGTGCATCGCTCGTCACCACGCCGACCGGCTGGATGGGTGTTTCCTCCACGGCGGCCGCGACTTTCGGCCGCTCATTCGTTGCCGACGCCACAACCGGCGCCGGACGTGTCGAGGCGGACACCACGAGGCTCGACGGTGCGGTACGGTCGGCCGCGATCACGCGGACACGCTGTGCCGTCTCACCGGCCGGTGCTTCGGTGCAGACATAAGGCCAGCTTTGCGCGGCACACGCCGGATCGGGCACACGCTGCGTCGGCGCCTCGCTCGCTGTGTCGGTCGGCTCAATGCCCGCCTTCTTCACCATCAGCAAAGGCGCAGGCTCGACGCTGGCAGCCTGCGCGAGCGGCGCCTGCACGGGTATCGAGGACAACAATGACGGCATCGGCAACGCCAGAGCGAGCGTCCCAATGACCATCACCGCGATGCAGGAGATGTTTGTTTGACGAGCCTCGGTCGGCTCATGATCGCCAATGGAGCGATCCGGTCTTGCCGCCGAAAACATGCC
This sequence comes from Hyphomicrobiales bacterium, assembly GCA_017304555.1. Taxonomy (GTDB): domain Bacteria; phylum Pseudomonadota; class Alphaproteobacteria; order Rhizobiales; family Xanthobacteraceae; genus JAFKKS01. The sequence continues at coordinate 578 of JAFKKS010000221.1, read as the reverse complement.
CCTCATACCCGCTTTGCTGCGCTTGCACCTCAGCCGCGCTGGAAGAACGCGGCAAACGCGTGCAAGTTCCGTGGCCGTATCATGGCGACAGGCCGTGCGGGAAAACGCTTGGTAGTAACCTTGATCAGGCAAATTCAAACGAACGACCGCCGGATCGTCGAGGCGATCGAGCGCGAATTTGCTAAACGCTAACGCGCGGCGGCGTCAGCGCCCGTCAGCAGAGAACCGGCCGGGCCCGCAGGCGAACAGCATCAGGAAGCCGCCGACCATGGCGAGGTTCTTCAGCGCCTGCGTGCGCTGCGCCATGTATTGCGCACCTTCGACGGCCCAGAAATTATGCGCCAGGAAGATGGTGCCGACCGTGAACGCAGCGAGCAACAATGCGGCCCAACGTGTCGCGAATCCGACAAGCACCATGATGCCGCCGAACACTTCCAACAGGCCGACCGCATAGCCGAACAACATCGGCTGTGGAAAGCCATGCTTCGCGAGCATCGATGAAATGCCCGACACGGCGACGAGTTTGCCGAATCCGGACAGGATGAAAATCACCGATAGGCAGATGCGCGCGATCAGCA
>JAFKKS010000245.1 GCA_017304555.1 Hyphomicrobiales bacterium | reverse complement strand
GCAATCGCGCCATCAATTTCGGCCATGCACTGAAGAACACGCTGGTGCCGGTCGTCACCATTGCGGGATTGCAGCTCGGCTCGGTGGTCGCCTTCGCCATCATCACCGAGACGGTGTTCCAGTGGCCGGGAATGGGGCTGCTCTTTCTGCAGGCCGTGCAGAACGCTGACATTCCGATCATGGCGGCCTATCTCCTGCTCGTCGCCTTCATCTTCGTCGTGATCAACCTCGTCGTGGACCTGCTCTACGCCGTGATCGATCCGCGCATCCGCGTCGAAGCGCGGCCGGCCTGACATGAGCGCGTCCGCCACGCCCACCCCGCTCGAAAGCGCCGCGACGGCGCCGGAACGAAAACGCTGGGCGGCCCTGCGCGACAGCGACACCCTCTATTCGTTCCTGCACTCCAAGGTGACGATCGCCGCCGCCATTGTCACGCTGCTCATCATTTGCGGCGCGCTGTTCGCGCCATGGATCGCGCCGCACAACCCCTTTGACCTGCGTGAGGTCAATCTCATCAACTCGAATCTGCCACCGGCCTGGATGGCGGAAGGCAACAAAGATTTCCTGCTCGGCACCGACGACCAGGGTCGCGACATCCTCTCGACCATTCTCTACGGGTCGCGCATCTCGCTTTCGGTCGGCATCCTCTCCGTCGCCTTCGCGGCCATCGTCGGCATCGTGCTCGGTCTCGTCGCCGGCTATCGCGGCGGCGCCGTCGACACCGTGATCATGCGTATCGCCGACGTACAGCTTACCTTCCCGGCGATCCTGATCGCGCTGCTGATCGACGGTTCGGTGCGCGCGATGGTCGGCGGCCAGCGCAACGAGGAGATGGTGTTCTGGGTGCTGATCTTCTCGATCGGCCTCTCCTTCTGGGTGCAGTACGCGCGCACCGTGCGCGGCTCGACCATGGTGGAGAAGAGCAAGGACTACGTGCTCGCGGCCCGTCTGATCGGCATTCACCCGATCAAGATCTTGTTCCGCCACGTCCTGCCAAACGTGATCGGCCCGGTGCTCGTCATTGCGACGATCAATCTCGCGCTCGCGGTGATCCTCGAAGCGACGCTGTCGTTCCTCGGCGTCGGCCTGCCGCCGACCCAACCCTCGCTCGGCACCCTCATCAGCATCGGCAACAACTACCTGTTCTCCGGCGAATGGTGGATCGCGATCTTCCCCGGCATCACGCTCGCGGCGCTGGTGCTGGCGGTGAACCTCGTCGGCGACTGGCTGCGCGACGCGCTGAACCCGAAGCTGCGATGATGCGTGCGCCAATCATATGTTCCGTCATGCCCGCACTTGTTGCGGGCATCCACGTCTTTCTTCACCTCCGCAATCAAGACGTGGATGGCCGGGACGAAAGGGCGTTTACGCCCGTCTTCGACGGGCTATGCCCGGCCATGACGAATGGCGGCGCCGATGACTGACCCCGTCCTCAGCGTGCGCAACCTTCGCGTCGAGTTTCCGACGCGGCGCGGCACGCTGACCGCAGTGGATGACGTCTCCTTCGACATCATGCCGGGGGAAGTGCTCGGCGTTGTCGGCGAATCCGGCGCCGGCAAGTCGATGACCGGCAACGCCGTCATCGGCCTGCTCGAACCGCCGGGGCGCATCGCCGGCGGCGAAATCCTGCTGCAAGGCCAGCGCATCGACCACCTTCCCTACGAGGCGATGCGGCGCATTCGCGGCAAACGCATCGGCATGGTGTTCCAGGATCCGCTCACCAGCCTCGACCCGCTTTATCGCGTCGGCGAGCAACTCGTCGAGACGATCCTGACGCACAGCAAGATGAGCGAAACGCAAGCGCGCGCCCGCGCGCTCGAACTCCTCAACGAAGTCGGCATCCCCGCCGCCAAAGCGCGCATCGACGCCTATCCGCATCAATTCTCCGGCGGCATGCGCCAGCGCGTGGTGCTCGCGCTCGCGCTTGCGGCGCGGCCGGAACTCGTGATCGCCGACGAGCCGACCACCGCGCTCGACGTATCCGTGCAAGCGCAGATCATCGCGCTGATCAAGCGGCTGTGCGCGCAATACGGCGTTGCCGTGATGCTGATCACCCACGATATGGGCGTAATCGCGGAGACGGCGGACCGCGTCGCCGTGATGTATGCCGGGCGCATCGCCGAGATCGGCCCGGTGCGCAACGTCGTGAAGTCGCCCTATCATCCGTATACGCAAGGGCTGATGGGAGCGATCCCGAAGCTCGACAGCGAAGCCGACCGGCTGACGCAGATCCCTGGCGCGATGCCGCGCCTCAACGCCATCCCGCGCGGCTGCGCTTTCAATCCGCGTTGCGCGCACGTCTTCGACCGCTGCCGTGCCGAGCGCCCGGAACTCATTCCTCTCGAACGCTCGGCGGCCGCGTGCTGGCTCTACGATAAGGCGTCGCAACCGGCGGAGACGGCGTCGTGAGCACCGAACCGCTCGTCACCGTCGAGAACCTGGGGCGCATCTACGACGTCTCGAAGCCCTGGCTCAATCGCGTGGTCGAGCGTGCTCCAATTCAACTTCTCACCGCCGCCGCGGGCGTAACCTTTTCCATTGCGCGCACTGAGACATTCGCTCTGGTCGGCGAATCGGGCTCGGGGAAGTCGACAGTCGCGAAGATGGTGGTCGGCCTCGTGCCGCCGAGCAGCGGCGAAGTGACGATCGACGGCATATCGATGACCCATCGCCGGCGTTCGAGCGAGCGCGAGCGTCTGCGCCGGCGCATCCAGATGATCTTCCAGGCCCCCTATGCCAGCCTCAATCCGCGCTGGCGGGTGGAGAACATCATCGCCGAACCGCTGCGCGCCTTCTCGGTCGCACAAAACGCTGACGAACAGCACAAGCGCGTCGGCGAACTCCTACGTCTCGTCGGGCTCGACCCTGCCGATGGCGTCAAGTATCCGCACGAATTCTCCGGCGGCCAGCGCCAGCGCATCGCCATCGCGCGCGCACTCTCGGCGCAACCGGAGTTCATCGTCTGCGACGAGCCGACCTCGGCGCTCGATGTGTCGGTGCAAGCGCAAATCCTCAACCTGATGCGCGACCTGCAGCGGCAATTCGGCCTCACCTACCTTTTCATCAGCCACAATCTCGCGGTCGTGCGGCACATGGCGACGCGCATCGGCGTGATGTACCTCGGCCGCCTCGTCGAAGTCTCGCCGGCGCGCGAACTCTTCCGCGCGCCCCGTCACCCCTATACGCGCATGCTGCTCGATGCCGTGCCGGACCTCGACCTCACCGAGCGCGGGCGCAAGGCGGTCGAGGGCGAAATCCCGAATCCGATCACGCCGCCGCCAGGCTGCGCTTTCCATCCGCGCTGTCCGTATGCCTTCGAGCGCTGCCGCGTCGAGCGCCCGGTGTTGCTGCCGTCCGCGCCCGCCTCCGTCGCGTGTCACGCCGTCGAGGAAGGGCGCATCAAGCCCGGCGCCGGCGTTCTCGAAGGCGCGGTCACTCCATAGCGTCGCCGGCGTCGATGCGCAGCGGCTGGTAGCCGTCCGCTTCGAGCGCGGCGAAGATCGCGTCCGCATGATCGGCGTCGCGCGTCTCGACGGTGGCATCGAGCTTGGCGCCCTTCGCGGGCACGTCGAGGAACATCCGCTTGTGATCGACCTCGAGGATGTTGGCGCCGAGCTCGCCGAGCCGCGTCGCGATCTGGCCGAGAATGCCCGGACGGTCCGGGATCGTGAGGCGGAAGGAGACGATGCGGCTGTCGCGCTGCAGTTCGCGCACCATGATGGCGGCGAGGATGCGCGGGTCGATATTGCCGCCACACAGGACGAGGCCGACCTTATGGCCGCGGAACCGTTCCGGCTGCGCCAGCATCGCCGCAAGCCCGGCCGCGCCCGCGCCTTCGGCGATCGTCTTCTGCCGCGTCAGGAAGACGTTCACCGCGCGTTCGAGATGCGCCTCGTCGACCAGTACGACATCGGAGACGAGTTCGCGCACGATCGGAAGCGTGAGGCTGCCGACGTTCTTGACCGCGATGCCTTCCGCCAGCGTCGCTCCGCCGATGGTGCGATGCCGATTGTTGAGCGCATTCCAGAATGATGGATAGAGCGCCGCCTCGGCGCCGACGATCTCGATATCCCGATTGGTCGCGCGCGCGGCCGTCGCGATGCCGCTAATCAGGCCGCCGCCGCCGATCGGAACGATCAGCGTGTCGAGGTCCGCCTCGTCCTCCAGCATCTCGAGCGCGACGGTGCCTTGTCCGGCAATGATGAGCGGATCGTCGTAAGGATGGACCCAGGTGAGCCCCTGCTCATCGGCGATGGCTTCCGCGCGCGTCTGCGCCTCGCTCAGCGTTTCGCCGTCAAGCACGACGTGGGCGCCGTGTGCTTCGGTCGCGGCGACCTTCACGAAGGGGGTCGTCACCGGCATGACGATGGTCGCCGGGATGCCGAGACGCGCCGCGTGATAGGCCACGGCCTGGGCATGGTTTCCGGCCGACATCGCAATCACGCCGCTTTCACGGTCCGCGTCTTCCAAGGACGCGAGCTTGTTGAGTGCGCCGCGCTCCTTGAACGAGTTCGTGACCTGCAGGTTTTCGTATTTCACGAACACTTCGGCCTGCGTCAGCTCCGAAAGCCGCGGGGCCGGAAGCATCGGGGTGCGCAGCACGGCGCCTTCGATGGTGCGGCGCGCGCTCTCGATATCGGCAAGCGTGATAGGCACGACCTCTCCCCTGACGAGCCCGGATTAGACATCCCGCGGCCGAGGCCCGGAGAACCCGAACAGGCCGCCTGGACGCAGCACAAAGACTGCGATCAGAATCGCATAGACCACGATATCGCGCATCCCGATGTCGAAATAGGCCGACCAGAACGCCTCGACCAGGCCGATGACGACGCCGCCGACGAACGCGCCCGGCACAGAACCGATCCCGCCGACGATGGCCGCGACCAGCGCCTTGAGGCCGAGCATCGTGCTCATCGCGGCGCTGACATTGCCGTAGTAGATGGCCATGATCCATCCGGCGAGCCCGGCCATCAGTCCAGCGAGCAGGAATGTCCCGGCAAGGATACGCCCGGGCGCGACGCCGAGCAGCGCCGCGGCGCCCGGATCGTCGGCGAAGGCGCGCCAGTTCCGCCCGAAACGCGAGCGCCGCAACACCAAGAGGACCGCGATGGCCGTGCCAAAAGCGGCCAGCGCGATGCCGATCTGCATCGGGGTGACGGTGACGACGAAGGTGCCGGCCGCGGCCAGGCCAATCGGCGCGCTGAACGTCGGCGGAACCCAATGATCACGCACGCCTTGGAACAGGCGCAGCCCCTCCTCGATCGTCACCGCTACGGCCACCGTCGCCACGAGGATCGGTTGGCTGAGAGACGAGCGGGCGTGCAGCGGAGCGATCACCGTCACGCCGACGACCCAACTCCACCCCGCCGCGAGGCCGGCTGCGACAACGAGCGCCACCATGAGCCCTGCCGCCGGGCTCTCGAAACCGAAAGCAACGGCGGCGCCAACCCCACCGATCGCCCCGAAAGCGCCCATCACGGCGATCTGCCCGAAGGCGAGGTTGAGGCGGCCGACGAGACCATAGATCAGCGCATAAGCGGTGGCGAGCAGCGCGTAGATGGCGGCCAACGGCACGCCGCTGACGACCTGCTGCGCGGCGTAGGCGATGGAAAACGGCCATTGCGGCAGGCCCTGTGTCGCGACGGTGCGCCCAACATCGGTTAACCCGAACCGCTTGAGGTAGATAAAGCGGGCCTCCCCGAGCGGCTCGCCGTCCGTGTCCACGGCGACAAGGTCAAGGCGGCCGGGGTCGAAGGCGCCGCCGGCGAAGCCGCAAACGACATAGTGCGGCCGCGCCTCGTCATCCGGCTCGCGCGCCGTGTAATCGAGGCGCAGGCCCTGCCGGCCACTCGCCGCTAGCTGCACGCCGTAGATGGCGATCTGCGTCCCGTCCGGATGTAGCGCCTCCACCACAGCCTCGCAGAGGGCGCGCTGCTCCGAATCGACAAGTCCCGTGCAGCCGCTCAGGGCCATGATCGCGAAGGCCGCGGCGACGCGGAGAAAGGCGAGCAATCGGCTCATGCGCCCCTTCCTTCATCACCCCTTGGGCCTGCGGATGGGAACCGCTTTATAGCGCGGGATACCGCTTGCGGCGAACCGGTTGCCTTCCCATGTTTATGCCCGTTTTCAACCGGCATCCGAGGAGGGCGCCATGGCCGAAACGGAAGCAAAGCGGATCGGTGTCTCGTTCGAGGTCAGGCCGCACGCCTACGATCCGGCGACGCAGCCGGAATATTTCGAGGGCGTGCTTTCGCGCCGCGTCATCGCATTCCTGATCGACGTGTTCGTCATCGGCCTGCCGGTGCTGTTCGCATCGCTGTTCATCCTCGTTTTCGGCCTGCTGACGCTGGGGCTCGGGTGGTTCGCCTTCTGGCTGCTCACCCCCGGCGCCGTGATCTGGGCCATCGTCTACTACGGATGGACGCTGGGCAGCCCGAAGTCGGCGACGGTCGGGATGCGGGTGATGGACCTCGAGATGCGGACTTGGTACGGCTCGCCGGCCTACTTCGTGCTCGGCGCGGTGCATGCCATCGGCTACTGGATCTCGGTGTCGGCGCTGACGCCGCTGATCCTGCTGGTGCCGCTGTTCAACGCACGCAAGCGGCTCCTCCACGACATGGTCCTCGGCACCATCGTCGTGAACAACGAGGCGCGCGCGCAGGCGCTGCGGCGGCCAAGCCGATAGGCGTCTCCGTATACCCAGCTCATTCCCGCGTAAGCGGGCATCCTGGGCCACGGCAATGCCGGCTTAAGATTCCCTCACTGGATTCCCGCTTTTGCGGGAATGAGCGGACGAACAGCACAAGGGCGCGACGTTGCCGCCCTCGATTTTGCCATCGAACACGGCTACACCTGTGGTGAAGGGCGGCCCCACGAAATCCGCCTGAGGTGAAAGCCGGCGTGACGCAACACTCGCGCGATACCCCGCAGTTCTACCTGACGGCGCCCTCGCCTTGCCCGTATCTGCCGGGCAAGGAGGAGCGTAAGGTTTTTACGCACTTGGTCGGCGAGCGCGCCGGCGACCTCAACGACGTTCTCACCCATGGCGGCTTCCGCCGCAGCCAGTCGATCGCCTATCGGCCCGCCTGCGAGGGCTGCAAGGCGTGTGTGTCGGTGCGCGTCATCGTCAACGACTTCCGCCCGTCGCGCGGCATGCGGCGCATCCTCGACCGTAACGCCGACATCGTCGGCGAGATGCGCAACGCCACCCCGACCTCGGAGCAGTACGCCGTCTTCCGCGCCTACCTCGACAGCCGTCACCGCGACGGCGGCATGGCCGACATGACGGTGCTCGACTACGCGATGATGGTCGAGGACAGCCACGTCGAAACCCGGATCATCGAATACCGCCGCCGCGGGCCCGACACCGGCATCACCGGGCGCGGCACCGGACCGCTGCTTGCCGTCGCGCTGTCCGACATCCTGAACGACGGCCTTTCCATGGTCTACTCGTTCTACGATCCCGCCCTCGATGCTCGCTCGCTCGGCACCTTCATGATCCTCGACCACATCGAGCGCGCACGCACGCTCGGCCTGCCCTACGTCTATCTGGGCTACTGGGTCTCGGGCTCGCGGAAGATGGAATACAAGCGCCGTTTCTTGCCGCAGGAGCGTCTGCTACCCGACAAATGGACACGGTTCGACGAGTGACCTTTTTCGCTCTCATCAGCCGCTCCGCCGCATTCTGCCGGATGGAAAGGACGCCGTGACGCAGCCCGCAGCCGAAACCGCGTCCCCCGGCGCGCCGGTCGGCAAGCGATATTTCGTCTGGCTCGTCTACACCGTTTCCTTCGTCACCGGCGCGATCGTCATGAGCTTCGAAATGCTCGGCTCGCGCTATCTCAACCCGTATTTCGGCAGCGGCATCTACACCTGGGCGTCGCTCATCTCGACGGTGCTTTGTGCCCTCACCGTCGGCTATTTCATCGGCGGGTGGCTGGCCGACCGGAAACCGTCGTCCGCCGTTCTGGGACTGACGATCGTCATCGGTTCCGCCTATCTTGTCGCGCTGCCGCTGTTCGTCGACGCGATGCTGGATTTCGTTCTCGGCCATATCGAGGATGTGCGGATCGGCAGCCTGGCGGCGTCGTGCGCGGTGCTTCTCTTCCCCGTAACGATGCTGGGCATGTATTCGCCCTTCGCTATCCGTCTGCTGCTGCAGTCGGCGCAACGCTCCGGCACCGTGTCAGGAACCGTCTACGGCGTTTCCACCGCCGGCAGCATCGTCGGCACGCTCGGCACAACGTTCTTCCTGATCCCGGTGACGGAACACGGGCGATCACGGTTTCGCTGGGCATTGCCGGCGTGATTGCCGGCCTGCTGATGATATTCGCCGGGCGGCGGCGCGTTCCGGTCTACGCCGTGATGATCGCGGCGTGTCTCGTTGCCGTCGCCGCGGTCCACAGCGCGCTCGCCGAGGATGTTGTCGACCAAAAGATCCGCGCCGAAATGCTGGCGAAGAAGGACGGGCGGCTCGCGCATATCGAGTCCGAATACAACAGTATCTTCATCACCAAGCGGCGCACCGAACTCGTCCTCACCACACAAGTAAAGGGCGAGCGCTACACGGAATCGATCGCGAACCTCGCCGACCCCGACGACCTGCCGATGAAATACGTGCAGGCGATGACGGCCGCCCTGCTCTATCCGCCCGAGCTGAAGCGCATCCTGATGATCGGGCTCGGCGGTGGCTCGATTCCGATCTATCTCGGTCGGTTCATGCCCGAGGCGACGATCGACACGGTCGAGATCGATCCCGGCATCATCAAAGCCGCCAAGGAGTATTTCGGCATCCGAGAAACGTCGCGGCTGCGCTACATCGCCAGTGACGGGCGTGTCTTCCTCAACCGCAACAAGGACGCGTACGACGTGATCTTCGTCGACGCGTTTCTCAACGGCTATGTGCCGTTCCATCTGTTGACGAAGGAGTTCTTCACGCTCGTCAAGCAACGCCTGACGCCGGGCGGTGTGGCGGCTTTCAATGTGCACGACGGCACGCGGCTTTTCGATTCAACGCTGGTGACGTTGCGCGCCGTGTTTGCGACGGTCGACCTTTATCCGTCGGGCGCTTACGAGACCATCATGGTCGCAACCGATACGCCGGCGCTGGATAACGACGCGTTGAAGGCGCGCGCGGAAACGTTGCAGCAACGCTACCAATTCCGCTTCGCGATGACGAAGCTTGCGACCATGCGCATGAAGAAACCGCCACATCCAAAGGCGGACGTCCTCACCGACGATTTCGCTCCGGTGAACGTGTATGACGTGACGCCCAGCAAACGGCGCTGAGGGTCAGACTACGATGCGTTCAAGTTAGCCCGTCATGCCCGGCTTTATGCCGGGCATCCACGTCTTAAAGGCCCCGCAAGTTCAAAGACGTGGATGGCCGGGACAAGCCCGGCCATGACGGCAATCCAATTTTAAAGAGCTAGACCGCTTCGACCGTCACCACACCCGGCACCGCCTTGATTGCGCCGGCGATCTGCGGGGAGACATTGAAGCGGCCGGGAAGCCGCACCTCGACCTCGGCTTCCGGCAACAACACCACCATGCTGACCTCGCCGTCGCCGCTCGCACTCGGCGCGGCACGCGCGCCGCCGCCGTTGCGGCCGCCACCGATACGCGCCTGTTGCAGACGCAGCTTGACGCTCTCGATCGGCGCCGGTGTGCGCACGAACACGCGCAGTCCCTTCTGAACTTTCTCTGCCACGCGATCGAGCGGCTCCGCGGTCTGGATGCGCGAGCGCACCTCGTCGCCCTGCGCTTCTGCGGTGAGGAACAGCACGACGGCTTTCCCGGGCTCAAGCGCGTCGCGATATTGGGCCAAGCCTTCCGCAAAGATCACCGCTTCGTAGTGGCCGGACGGATCGGACAGCCCGATGATGCCCATACGATTGCCGGTCTTGGTGCGGCGCTCGGCGCGCGAAAGCACCGTCGCAGCAACCCGTCCGGCGGTTGCACCCGCACGCACCTGCTTGGCGAACTCGGCGTAGGAGGAAACGCGCAACGATTTAAGCGCCTGCGTATAGTCGTCGAGCGGGTGGCCTGACAGGAAGAAGCCGATCGCGTCGTATTCCTTCTGCAATAGATCGGCCGGCAGCCACGGCTCCGCCGCCGGGATCGGCAACTGCTCGCGCGTTCCGCCGCCGCCAAATAGCTCGCTCTGGCCGACGCTCGTCGCCTCGAAGCGATGCTGTGCGTGGCCGAGCATCGCATCGACCGCCGCGTAGGCGCGCGCGCGGTTCGGCTCCAGGGCATCGAACGCGCCAGCGGCCGCCAGGCTCTCCAGCACGCGCTTGTTGACGGCGCGCGGATTGATGCGGCCGGCAAAATCGGCGAGATCCTGGAACGGTCTGTCGCCGCGCGCCTCGACGATCGTCTCCACCGCCTGCGCGCCGACGCCCTTGAGCGCCGCGAGGGAATAGCGGATCGCGCCGTTCTCGACATCGAAGGTCGGGCCAGAGTGGTTGATGGACGGTGGCTCGACCTTGATGCCGAGCCGGTTCGCCTCGTCGCGAAATTCCGCAAGCTTATCCGTGTTCTGCATCGACAGCGTCATCGACGCCGCGAGGAACTCGACCGGATGGTTCGCCTTCATGTAGGCGGTCTGGTACGTGATGAAGGCGTAAGGTGCCGAGTGCGACTTGTTGAAACCGTACTCGGCGAACTTGGCGCAAGCGTCGAAGATCGCTTCCGCCGTCGCCTTGTCGACACCGCGCTCGGTCGCGCCGGAGAGGAAGCGGCCGCGCTGCGCGTCCATCTCCGCCTTGATCTTCTTACCCATGGCGCGGCGCAGAATGTCGGCTTCGGCGAGACTGTAACCGGCAAGCTCGCGCGCAATCTGCTGCACCTGCTCTTGGTAGGTGATGATGCCGTAGGTCGGCTCGAGATACTGCTTCAAGCGCGGATGCAGGTATTCGACCTTCTCCTGCCCGAGCTTGCGTGCACAGTAGCTCGGGATATTCGCCATCGGGCCCGGACGGTAGAGCGCAACGAGCGCGATGATGTCCTCGAAGCGGTCCGGCCGCATGTCGACGAGCGCGCGGCGCATGCCCGCACTTTCCACCTGGAACACGCCGACCACTTCGCCGCGTGACAGGATGTCGAAAGTCCTCGCATCATCGAGCGGGATATGCAGCAGGTCGACATCGACGCCGCGGCGCTTCACCAGCTTCACCGCGACGTCGAGCACCGTCAGCGTGGTGAGGCCAAGAAAGTCGAACTTCACGAGACCCGCCTGCTCCGCCCATTTCATGTTGAACTGGGTGACGGGCATGTCGGATTTCGGGTCGCGATAGAGCGGCACGAGCTCCCGCAGCGGGCGGTCACCGATGACGATGCCGGCGGCGTGGGTCGAGGCGTGGCGGTGCAGCCCCTCGAGTTTGACCGCAATGTCGAAGGCGCGCGCCACCACGGGTTCCGCGTCGCGCGCCGCCTGCAGTCGCGGCTCCTCCTCGATCGCCTTCTTGAGCGAGATCGGGTGCGCCGGGTTCTGCGGCACCAGCTTGCACAGCTTGTCGACCTGCCCATAGGGCATTTCAAGGACGCGCCCGACGTCGCGCAGCACGCCGCGCGCCTGCAGCGTTCCGAAGGTGATGATCTGCGCCACCTGGTCGCGGCCGTAGCGCGACTGCACGTAGCGGATCACCTCATCGCGCCGGTTCTGGCAGAAGTCGATGTCGAAATCCGGCATCGAGATGCGGTCGGGGTTGAGGAAGCGCTCGAAGATCAGGTCGAAGCGCAGCGGATCGAGGTCGGTGATGGTGAGCGAATAGGCGACCAGCGAGCCGGCGCCGGACCCGCGGCCGGGACCCACGGGAATCCCCTGCGCCTTCGCCCACTTGATGAAGTCGGAGACGATCAGGAAGTAGCCTGGATATTTCATCCGCTCGATGACATCGAGTTCGTAGGCGAGCCGCTTGTCATACTCCTCGCGTGCGACACCCGGGGCGAGGCCCGGAGTCTTGAGGCGGCGCTCCAGCCCTTCCGCGGCCTGGCGGCGCAACTCCTGCGCCTCGGCGGCCAGCGCGTCGGCGCCGTCGGCTTTGGCGAAGCGCGGCAGGATCGGCTTGCGCGTTTCGGGGCAGTAGGCACAGCGCTGCGCGATCTCGACCGTCGAGGCGAGCGCCTCCGGCAGATCGGCGAACGTCTTCGCCATATCCTTGCGCGATTTGAAATAGTGCTCGGCGGTGAGTTGGCGGCGGTCACCCTCCGCGACGATCCGGCCTTCGGCAATGCAGATCAGAGCGTCGTGCGCCTCGTAATCTTCCGGCTTGGCGAAGAACGGCTCGTTGGTGGCGACGAGCGGGATGCCCGAGGCGTAGGCAAGCTCGATCAGGCCGGGCTCGGCCGTGCGCTCGTTCGGCATGCCGTGGCGTTGCAGTTCGACGTAAAGCCGATCGCCGAACAGCCCGGCCAAGGTCTGACAGCGCGCCTGGGCCCGTTCCGGCCGGCCCGCGACGAATTCGGTATCAAGAGGCCCGCCGGGGCCGCCGGTCAGTGCAATCAGGCCGCCGGTGTCGTCGAGCCAGTCGAGCTTGATGTGTGCCCGCATGTCCGAGGGCGTTTCAAGGAAGGCGCGCGAGGTCAGGCGCAGGAGGCTGCGATAGCCGCCTTCATCCGCCGCCAGCAGCACCAGCCGCGGCAGGCGAAGGGCCGCTTGCCCGAGCCGGGGGTCGACCTCCTGGTCGGCGAAATCGATGCCGAGCGCGCACCCGACGATCGGCTGGATGCCGTAGCCACGCAGCTTCCCGGAGAACTCCAGGGCGCCGAACATGTTGTCGGTGTCGGTCAGCGCCAGCGCCGGCTGCCGGTCGGCTTTCGCCAGTTCGGCGAGCCGGGCAATCGGCAACGCTCCTTCGAGGAGCGAATAGGACGAATGGACGTGCAAGTGCACGTAACCGGGGTCGGCGCTCAACGCTCGCCTCGCGATTCCTTGGTGACCCTATGGAGCTATCACTCAGCCCCACGCACGGCCACCTCGTCGCGACCTTTCTCCCCATTAGTCCCCGCCTTGCTGGCGGAGATGGTCAAACCAAGGCCCCTCGTCCCGAACGAGGGAGCCACAAGTTCAAATCCTGCTGCCCAGCAGCTCGCGGCCTCACAGCGTCTCGATCAGGCGGGCCCAAACGGCGATGCTGCCGACGAAAAGCGTGAGCGAGATCAGGGCGGCGGCTTCTTCACAAACGGCTCGGAACATGGCGACTCTCCAGTTGCTGGAGGCGCAATGTTCATGTTTTGTTCTTTCTTGTCAACCGGCCTTTCGAACCGACAGAGAAGAGGGTTAATGCGTCGCGGGCGCGCTCACGGAAGCTCGACCACCGCCCCGTCGCGCAGGGTCACGCGCCGGTCCATGCGGGCCGCCAGATCGGCGTTATGAGTGGCGACGATCGCCGCCAGGCCCGACGCCTGCACCAGTTGCTTCAAGGTCGAGAAGACATGGTCGGCCGTGTTCGGGTCGAGGTTGCCCGTCGGCTCGTCGGCGAGGAGGATGCTGGGCGCATTGGCGGCCGCCCGGGCGATGGCGACCCGCTGCTGCTCGCCGCCGGAAAGCTCCGCCGGGCGGTGGGTGAGCCGTTCCTTGAGGCCCAAGTAGCTGAGAAGCTCGTCCGCCCGCTTCGAGGCCTCGCGGCGCGAAAGCCCGCAGATCATCTGCGGCAGCATCACGTTCTCAAGCGCCGAGAACTCCGGCAGCAGGTGATGGAACTGGTAGATGAAACCGATCTGGTTGCGGCGAATGCGGGTGCGTTCCGTGTCCGGCAAGCCGGCGGTCGCCGTGCCATTGATGAAGACTTCGCCGGCATCGGCGTGCTCGAGCAGGCCGGCCACATGCAGAAGCGTCGATTTGCCTGTCCCGGACGGCGCCATCAGGGCGACTGACTGGCCGGGCCAGACCGCGAGTTCCGCGCCCTGGAGGATGTCGAGGGTCGCCTCGCCTTGCCGGTAGTGGCGCTCCACGCCTTGCAGGAAGATCGCCGGCTGCTTGTCTGCCATCGCCCGCCCTCACTCGTACCGCAGCGCTTCGACGGGATCGAGCCGCGCCGCGCGCCAAGCCGGATAGAGCGGCGCCAGGAGCGACAACGTCAGCGCCATCACAATAACCGCCGTGGTCTCGGCTGGGTCCATGTGCGCGGGCAGCCGTGAGAGGAAATAGAGTTCCGGCGAGAACAGCTCGGTCGCCGTCAGCCATGACAGGAACTGGCGGATCGCCTCGATGTTCTGGCAGACGACGAAGCCGACGATGAAGCCGACGATGGTGCCGACAACGCCGATGGCCGCGCCGGTGATCAGGAAGATGCGCAGGATCGCGCCCTGCGTCGCCCCCATGGTGCGCAGGATGGCGATGTCGTGGCTCTTGTCCTTCACCAGCATCACCATGCCGGCAATGATGTTGAAGGCGGCGATGACGACGATCAGCGTCAGGATGAGGAACATCACGTTGCGCTCGACCTGCAGCGCGTTGAAGAACGTGGCGTTGCGCTGGCGCCAATCAACGATGAAAACCGGCCGGCCGGCGGCGTCGGCGACGACCTTGCGGAAATGTTCGACCTTGTCGGCGTCGTTCGTATAGACCTCGATCGCGGTCACGTCGCCGTTGCGGTTGAAGTAGGCCTGGGATTCCGCAAGCGGCATGAACACGAACGCAGAATCGTATTCCGACATGCCGATCTCGAACACCGCCGCGACCTTGTAGGTCTTGATGCGCGGAATGGTGCCCATGGCGGTGACGGCGCCGCGCGGGGCGACGAGCGTCACGTTATCTCCAGCGCGTAGGGAGAGCTGATCTGCAAGACGCTTGCCGATGACCACCCCCTGGTTCTGGTCGAAACCCTCGAGCGTTCCCTGCTTGATGTTGTGCGCTATGGACGGGAACTTCGCCAGATCGCTGCCGCGGATGCCGCGCACCAAGACGCCGCTCGCATTGAACGGCGACGAAGCCAGCGCCTGCCCTTCGACGATCGGCGCCGCGAGAATGATACCGTCGATCCCGGTCAGCCGTTGCGCGACCGCGTCCCAATCGGTCAATGGCGTCTCGATCGGCTGCACCAGCAGATGGCCGTTGAGGCCGAGGATCTTGCTCAGCAGTTCAGTGCGGAAACCGTTCATCACCGCCATCACGATGATGAGTACGGCGACGCCGAGCATGAAACCGAGGAACGAGAAACCAGCCGTGACGGAGATAAAGCCTTCCTTGCGCCGCGCCCGCAGGTAGCGCAGCGACAGCAGCCACTCGTAAGTGGAAAAAGGCCGCGTCGCCGTCGGCTCAGTCATTCCCGCCATTCCGTTCCCGCGACTTCACCCGATTCTACGGTGCGCGCGCCAGCACCGCAGCCAGCATGAACAGGTTTATTGCGCAAGACGCGCAACCGCCTCCTCCGGCGTCACAAGCTCACGCGTGCCGTCGCTGCGGCGTTTCAACTCGATCTTGCCCTCCGCAAGGCCCTTCGGCCCCACGAGGATTTGATGCGGGATGCCGATCAAATCCGCTGTCGCAAACTTAGATCCCGGCCGCTCGTCGCGATCATCATACAGAACGTCGCACCCCTTGGCGGTGAGTTCGCGGTAAAGCTTCTCGCTCGCCTCGCCGGTCGCGCCGTCGCCCTGCTTCAGATTGAGGATTACGACGTCGAACGGCGCAATCGCCTCCGGCCATTTGATGCCGGCGTCGTCATGAGAAGCTTCGATGGTGGCCGCAACAAGCCGCGACGGGCCGATGCCGTAAGAGCCCATATGCACCGGCTTCTCGGTTCCGTCAGCGGCGGTGACGACCGCCTTCATCGGCTCGGAATACTTCGTACCGAAATAGAAGATGTGGCCGACCTCGATGCCGCGCGCGGAGACCTGACGGTCGGCCGCGATCTTCGCGAATTCGCCGGCGTCATGCTTCTCCGACGTGGCGGCATAAAGCGAGGTCCACTTGTCGACGATCTTCTGCAAGCCCGCAACGTCGTCGAAATCGACATTCGCGTCCGGCACCTCGAAGTCGAGATAGTCCTTGTGGCAGAACACCTCGCTCTCGCCGGTCGACGCGAGAATGATGAATTCGTGGCTCATGTCGCCGCCGATCGGACCTGACTCGGCGCGCATCGGGATGGCTTTCAAGCCAAGCCGCGCAAACGTGCGCAGATAGGCGACGAACATCTTGTTATAGGCGTGCCGCGACGCCTCCTTGTCGATGTCGAAGGTATAAGCGTCCTTCATCAGAAACTCGCGCGAGCGCATCACGCCGAAGCGCGGACGCACCTCGTCACGGAACTTCCATTGGATGTGGTAGAGATTGAGCGGCAAATCCTTGTACGAGCGCACGTAAGCGCGGAAGATTTCCGTGATCATCTCTTCGTTGGTCGGCCCGTAGAGCATGTCGCGATCGTGGCGATCCTTGATGCGCAGCATCTCCTTGCCGTAGTCGTCGTAGCGTCCGCTCTCGCGCCACAAATCCGCCGACTGGACTGTCGGCATGATCATCTCGATCGCGCCGGAACGGTTCTGCTCCTCGCGCACGACGTTGCAGACTTTCTGTAGCACCCGATGCCCGAGCGGCAGGAACGCATAGATCCCCGCCGCCTCCTGGCGGATCATGCCGGCGCGCAACATCAGCCGGTGCGAGATGATCTCCGCTTCCTTGGGCGTTTCGCGCAGGATCGGGAGGAAATAGCGGGACAGCCGCATGAAAAATGCTCTTGATTCGGTGGTCGAGACGGGATGGCCGGGCAGTGAAAGCGGATGCCGGCGCAAAACACAAGCGGAGCCTTGCGGGGAAAGCGGCCCCGCCGCCTCGGTCCACAGCACAAGCGTTTCCGCTAAGCCGTGGAAAAGTCAAAAGAAATACGAAAACACCAAATCACTTGATAGGTGAAAGACTTGGCGATAGGCTTTCTTTCGGATGCCCGAGTAATGCGTAGCCTCGTAGCGGTGTCCGCACGGTCCGAGTCTGGGGAGGAGAACACCCGGTCAGCGTTTAAAACGCTCCGGTGAACAAACACAATTTTCGACACGGGCTTTCGTATCGATAAATCCAGCAGGGCTTAGTGCCCTGCTTTTTTTGTCTGGTGTACGGCTACGGCGGAAAGTCCGCGCCAGACGGAATATTTCCACAATCCGTCATCCTGAGGTGCTCGCGAAGCGAGCCTCGAAGGATGGCCACAGGCTCGGGTCGTTGTCCCCGGATCAAGTCCGGGGCAGGCTCTTCGAGGCTTGCCGGCTAAGTCGGCTCGCACCTCAGGATGACGGAGGAAGGCTGGCGTGCGCCGGACTAATCCAGCCAGCCGAACAGCGTCGTGAATTTCTCCGCCGTGATCCAACGCTGGGTGTAGGCGACGTAGCAGGCGCCGAAGATGATGGCCGCGACAAACGTCGTCCAGATGAGCTTCTTGCGCAGCAATGGAATGACAGGCGCGCCCGGATCGGTCCCGTCGACGACCGGCCCCGCTTCATGCTGCGAGCGAATGCCCCACGGCAGGACGGTGAACAGCACCACCCACCAGATGATGAAATAGATCGCGAGGCCAGTGGAGATGGACACGGTGCGCCAACCTAAACTTGCTCGATCTCGACGAGCGTGCCGAAGAAATCTTTCGGATGCAGGAACAGCACCGGCTTGCCATGCGCGCCGATTTTCGGCTCGCCGCCGCCGAGCACGCGCGCGCCCTGCTTCACCAAGCGATCGCGCGCGGCACGGATATCGTCGACCTCGTAGCAGACGTGATGCATGCCGCCGTCGGGATTGCGCTCGAGGAATTTCACGATCGGCGAATCCGCGCCGAGCGGCTCCAGAAGCTCGATCTTCGTGTTCGGAAGATTGACGAACACTGTTGTAACGCCGTGCTCCGGCAACGCCAGCGGCGCGGAGATCTGCGCGCCGAGCGCGTCACGGTAAGTCGCCGCAGCCTTTCCAAGATCGGGAACCGCGAGTGCGACGTGATTGAGCCGTCCGATCATCTTCACACCATAGGCCATCGCGCGACGCGATGAAATGCGTCAACACCCGTCGCGTCAAACCTCAAGGACGTGGACGTGGCAATAGGCCTTCTTGCCCCACTCCGCCGCGAGGGCCGCGCGCACGCCGCGCGTCACCGTCTCCGCGACCGCATCGGGATCGCGCCGGCGCGCCCGCGGCATGTTGTCGAAGGTATCGACGGCGGCGTCATAGGCGACGTTATGCATCGGTCGCCCGGACGCTCCTGTTTCCGGGATGCCGCGCAGTTCGACATCGGGATCGTCTGCCAGCTCGCCTTTCTCGGTGATGGCGAGCGCCACGGTGACGATACCAGCGAAGCTCAAGCGGCGGCGTTCGGAAACGGTACGGCTTTCCGCCTCGATGAGCAGGCGGCCGTCCTTGAGCAGCCGCGCCGCCGGCACCTCGTCGACCACCGACGCCTTGCCGGGCGCGAGCTGCGCGACGTCGCCGTTCTTGCAGAGCACGACTTGCGCAACGCCGAGACGGCGCGCGAGCTTGGCGTGCTCCGACAGATGCAACGCCTCGCCGTGTACCGGCAGAGCCACCTGCGGCCGCAGCCAGCTATAGAGCTCCTCCATCTCGGCAAGGCGTGGATGGCCAGAGACGTGCACGAGATGCGTGCGATCCGTGATCACCTCGATGCCCTGGCGGATCAGCCCGTTGATGACGCGTCCAACCGCCTTCTCGTTGCCCGGAATCGTGCGCGAGGAAAAGATCACCGTATCGCCGTGCGCGAGGGTGACGTCCGGATGCTTGTCGTCAGCGATGCGCGCCAGCGCCGCGCGCGGCTCGCCCTGGCTGCCGGTGCACAGCGCCAGCACCTTGTCGCGCGGCAGATAGCCGTAGGTATCGGCCGAGCGGAATTCCTGAATGCCTTCGAGATAGCCGGTCTCACGCGCCACCTGCGCGATGCGATCCATCGCGCGCCCGACGACGACGACTTCGCGGTCCGCCGCGCGCGCTGCCAAGGCCGCCGCGCGGATGCGCGCAACATTCGACGCGAACGTCGTGATCGCCACGCGCCCGCGCGCGTTCTTCACAAGCTCGGTCAGGGTTTGCGCAACCTCGGACTCCGACGGCGAACGCCCTTCCCGCACGGCATTGGTGGAATCGCCGACCATCGCCAGCACGCCCTCGTCGCCGATGGCGCGAAGGCGCGCCTCGTCGGTCCCCCTTCCGATGACCGGCGTCCGATCGATTTTCCAATCGCCCGTATGGACGACGGTGCCGAGCGGCGTGCGGATGGCGAGCGCGTTCGATTCCGGGATCGAGTGCGCGACCGAGACGAACTCGACGTCGAAAGGTCCGAGTGAGACGCGGCCGCCGAGCGGAACGACCTTGACCGGGATATCAGGCGCGCCGGGTTCCGATTTCAGCTTCGAGTCCAACAGCGCCGCCGTGAACGGCGTGGCGTAAACGGGAACCTTCAGGCGTGGCCACAGGTCCATCAGCGCGCCGAAATGATCCTCATGCGCATGGGTGAGCACGATGCCCGTGAGATTACGCCGCTCGTCTTCCAGGAAGCGAACATCCGGCATGACGAGATCGACGCCGGGCAACTGGTCCTCGGCGGCGAACGACACGCCGCAGTCGACGATCAGCCACGCCTTGCGCGCCTGCGTGCCGACACCGTAAACGCCGAGATTCATCCCGATTTCGCCAACGCCGCCAAGCGGGATGAAAACGAGTTCGTTCGCGGCGCTCATGCCGTCACTCCGAGCGCCGCGTCCGGCATGACGACATCGCCGGCCGCGATCAGCCGCGTCGCGCCATCCGACTGCTTGAGAACCAACTGACCGCTTGCATCGAGCGTTTCGAAAACGCCCTCGATCTCACCGTCGTTGCTGCGGACTTTGATGACCATGCCGACGCCTTTGGCCAAGGCCAGCCAGTCGGCGCGCGTCGTTGCAAAATTCCGCCCGCCGTCCCACTGCCGCAGCCGCGACAGCATGGCGTCCGCCAAAGCGGTGAAAAGCCGTTCGGGCGGAACCGCTTCGCCTTCCGCCGACAAGGCGGTGGCGTTTGCACCGTCCGGATGGTGCGCGCAGTTGACGCCGATGCCGGCGACCACGGCCAGCACATCGCCGGCCACGAACTCGCCTTCAATGAGAATGCCGGCGATCTTGCGCCCGTCGACCAGCAGGTCGTTCGGCCACTTCAACGCGGCGCGCCCGCGCAGCGCCGGCGCCACCTCGGTCAGCGCGTCATACAGCGCCAGCGCGCAGACGAAGGAAAGCTGCGGTGCCGCGCCGGGAGGGGCAACGCCGACCTGCAGGAGTGAGGCGTAGAGATTACCCGGCTCAGACGTCCATACGCGGCCACGCCGGCCGCGGCCGGACGTTTGCGTCTGCGCTGTGATCCACAACGGACCGCGCTCGCCTGCCCGCGCGCATGCCAGCGCTTCCGCGTTGGTCGAGCCGACCGTGTCGAGGGCGCGAAGGCGCACGCCCCCGAGCTCAGCCGATGGCGAAAGCCGCATCACTCGAAAAGCGACTTCGCCGCGAGCGCAGCACTTTCGAGCAACGGCCCCGGATAGAGGAAGAACAGGATGTTGAGCGCCGCAGCGACGGTGAGCACGATCTTGAGTTCGTACGCCATCTTCTCCAGCGGCTTCGCCGGCTCGTCGAAATACATCACCTTGACCACCGCGAGGTAGTAGTAGGCGCCGACGACGCTGGTGAGCACGCCGATGACCGCGAGCGTGTAAAGGCCCGCTTTGATCGCCGCTAGGAACACATAGAACTTGGCGAAGAAGCCCGCGAGCGGGGGAATGCCGGCGAGCGAGAACATCAGCATCGCCAGCCAGAACGCCATCGCCGGACTGGTGCGCGCGAGGCCGGCGAGATCGGCAACGTCCTCGACGATGCGGCCGTCCCGGCGCATGGCGGTGATCGCCGCGAAGGCGCCAAGCGTCATCGTCACGTAGATGGTGATGTAGACGAGGACGCCGCGAACGCCCTCCTCCGTGCCGGCCGCCAGGCCGACCAACGCGAAGCCCATATGGGCGATCGCGGAATACGCCATCAGCCGCTTGAAATTGCGCTGGCCGATGGCGGCGAAGGAGCCCAGCGCCATTGAGGCGATGGCGACAAAGACGAGGATCTGTTGCCACTGGTCGACGACATTCGGGAACGCGTCGATCGCTCCGCGCATCACCATGCCCATGCCGGCGACCTTCGGCGCGGCCGAGAAGAAGGCCGTAACCGGCGTCGGCGCGCCCTCATAGACGTCCGGCGTCCACATGTGGAAGGGAACGGCCGAAATCTTGAAGCAGAAGCCGGCGAAGATAAAGACGAGGCCGAAGATCAGCCCGATGCCGCTCGTCTGCAAGGTCGCATGCGCGATGCCGTCGAACGACACCGTACCGGTGAACCCGTAGACCAGCGATGCGCCGTACAGGTACATGCCGGAGGACAGCGCGCCGAGGACGAAATACTTCAGCCCGGCCTCGCTCGAACGCGCCGAGACGCGGTGGAAGGCCGCAAGCACGTAGAGCGCCAAGCTCATCAGTTCGAGGCCGAGATAAAGCGCGATCAAGTCGTTCGCCGACACCAGCATCAGCATGCCGAGCGTCGAGAGGATGATCAGCACCGGATACTCGAACGGCTCGTGATTCACGGCCGCGAAATAGTCGGTCGACATCGCGATGGCGACAGCCGAACTCAGGAGCGCCACGACCTTCAGGAAGCGCGCGAAGTCGTCGACGACGAAACTGCCGCCGAAAGTCGTGAGCGTTCCCGGCGGGAGGTAGAGAACCGTGATCGCGACCAGGATCAGCAATGCGATCGCCAGGCCGTTGATCACCGGCGCTACGCGGTCGCCGCGGAAAGCGCCGACCATCAGCAGGATGACGCCGCCGATCGCCAGCATCAACTCCGGAACGGCCGGCACGATCGCCGGAAACGGAAACGCCGCGGTCATTGCTGCACTCCCGTACGGGGCATTGTCGGAACCGGCATCGCGTCCGCCGTCTTCGGCCCGGCGAGGCCGCGCTGATAGATGTCGATCAAGCTCGCGACCGACGACTGCGACATGTCGAGCACCGGTTTCGGATAGAAGCCGAAGAGAAGCGTCAGGACGACGAGCGGCGCAAAGATGAACAGCTCACGCCGGTCGAGATCGCCCATGTGAACGAGCGTCGGCTTGTCGAGCGCGCCGAAGACGATCTTGCGATAGAGCCAGAGCGCATAGGCCGCCGAGAGGATGACGCCGACCATCGCCAGGAACGCGACCCAGGTGTTGACCTTGAACGTGCCGATCAGTGCCAGGAACTCGCCGACGAACCCGGACGTGCCCGGCAGGCCGACGTTCGCCATGGTGAACAGCATGAACACCGCGGCATAGAACGGCATGCGGTTGACGAGCCCGCCATAGGCCGCGATCTCACGTGTGTGCAGCCGGTCGTAGACGACGCCGACGCAGAGGAACAGCGCGCCCGACACGATGCCGTGCGAGATCATCTGGAAGATGCCGCCGGCGATGCCCTGCATGGTGCCGGCGAAGATGCCCATGGTGACGAAGCCCATATGCGCCACGGACGAATACGCGATGAGCTTCTTCATGTCCTCCTGCACCAGCGCAACGAGCGCGGTGTAGATGATCGCGATGACCGAGAGCGTGAAGATGAACGGCGCAAAATCATGCGACGCGATCGGGAACATCGGCAGCGAGAAGCGCAGGAACCCGTAGCCGCCCATCTTCAAGAGAATGGCGGCGAGGATCACGGAACCGGCGGTCGGCGCTTCGACGTGGGCGTCGGGCAGCCACGTATGCACCGGCCACATCGGCATCTTGACGGCGAACGAGGCGAAGAACGCCACCCACAGCCATTTCTGCATTCCGGCCGCGAAGCCGTGGTGCATCAGTGTCGGGATATCGGTCGTGCCCGCATCCCAATACATCGCCATGATGGCGAGCAGCATCAGCACGGAGCCGGCAAGCGTGTAGAGGAAGAATTTGAAGGTGGCATAGACGCGGCGCACGCCGCCCCACACCCCGATGATGAGGAACATCGGAATGAGGCCGCCTTCGAAGAACAAATAGAAGAGAACGAGGTCGAGCGCCGAGAAGGTGCCGACCATCAAGGTCTCGAGCACCAGGAAGGCGATCATATATTCCTTCACCAGGCGCTGGACGGAGGTCCAACTCGCCAGGATGCAGATTGGCATCAAGGCGGTGGTGAGGATGACGAACGGCAGCGAAATGCCGTCTACGCCCAGGTGGAAATTGATCGCGCCGCCAAGCCATGGCCGCTTCTCGACGAACTGGAATTCCGGCGAGGCTGGATCGAAATACCAGACCAGCAACAGGGAAACGGCGAAGGTGACGATGGTCGTCCACAACGCCACCCAGCGGGCGTTGCGCTTGACCGATTCTTCGTCGCCCTGCAGCAGCGCGATGAAGACGACGCCGACGATCGGGAGGAACGTCGTGACCGAAAGGATGGGCCAGGTCATCAGTGCTGCCCCGCAAACGTGAACCAGGTGACGAACGCCGCCAGCCCGATGAGCATCGCAAAGGCGTAGTGATAGAGGTATCCGGTCTGCAGCCGCATGGCGCTGCGCGTGATGTCAATCACCCGCGCCGAGACGCCGTCCGGCCCAAGGCCGTCGATGACGCGGCCGTCGCCGCCCTTCCAGAACAAGCGGCCAAGCCAGAGCGAGGGCCGCACAATCAGGACGTCATAAATCTCGTCGAAATACCACTTGTTGAGCAGGAAGCGGTACAGCACGTCGTGCTGCCGGGCGAATTCGACCGGGATGTCCGGCCGGCGAATGTAGAATTGATAGGCGACCAGGAATCCGAGCACCATCATCACCGTTGGCATCCAAGCGATGAGCGCCGGTGTGTGGTGCATCTCTTCGAGGACGTGGTTGCCGTCGGCGAACTTCAGCGCCTCGCGGAAGAAGTGTTCGACACCGTGGCCGGCGAAGTAATCCTTGAAGACGAAACCCGCCGCCAGCGCGCCGACGGCGAGAATGCCGAGCGGCACCGTGACGACGAGCGGGCTTTCATGTGCGTGCTCGTAGTGCTCGCGGTCGTGTGGCTCGCCGTGGAATGTCATGAAGATCAGCCGCCACGAGTAGAACGACGTCAGGCCAGCCGCGACGACCGTCATGACGAAGCCGTAGATCGCCATCGAGTTCTTACCGGCGTAGGCGGCCTCGATGATCGCGTCCTTCGAGAAGTATCCGGCGGTGAGCGGGAAGCCGGTGAGCGCCAGCGTGCCGATCACCATCATCCAGTAGGTGACCGGGATGCGGTTCTTGAGGCCGCCCATGTGGCGCATGTCCTGCTCGTGATGCATCGCCATGATCACTGAGCCGGAGCCGAGGAACAGCAGCGCCTTGAAGAAGGCATGCGTGAACAGGTGAAACATGCCGACCGAATAGGCGCCGACGCCCATGGCGACGAACATGTAGCCAAGCTGCGAGCAGGTCGAATACGCGATGACACGCTTGATGTCGTTTTGCACCAGGCCGACCGTCGCGGCGAAGAAAGCGGTGGTCGCACCGATGAACGTCACCACAGTGAGCGCCGTCGGCGAAAGCTCGAACAGCGGCGAGAGCCGCGCCACCATGAACACGCCGGCGGTGACCATCGTCGCGGCGTGAATGAGCGCGGAGACCGGCGTCGGGCCTTCCATCGCGTCCGGCAGCCAGGTGTGCAGCAGGAATTGCGCCGACTTGCCCATCGCGCCCATGAAGAGGAGTAGGCAGATCACGGTGAGCGTGTCGATCTCCCAGCTCAGGAAGTGCATCGTCTTGCCGACGAGCGCCGGAGCCTGTGAGAAGACGGTGTCGAAATTGACCGCGCCGGTGGCGGCGAAGACCGCGAAGATGCCAAGCCCGAAGCCGAAATCACCGATACGGTTGACGACGAAGGCCTTGATCGCAGCGGCATTGGCGGACGGGCGCTGATACCAGAAGCCGATCAGCAGATAGCTCGCGAGGCCGACGCCTTCCCAGCCGAAGAAGAGCTGCACCAGATCGTCCGCGGTCACCAGCATCAGCATCGCGAAGGTGAACAGCGACAGATAGCCCATGAAGCGCGGCCGGTTCGGGTCCTCGTGCATGTAGCCGATCGAGTAGATGTGCACGAGCGCCGACACCGTCGTCACCACAACCAGCATCACCGCCGTGAGGCTGTCGATGCGCAGCGACCAGTCGATCACCAGGTCGCCGGAGTGAATCCAAGGCAGGACGGGAATGCGCGCTTCCTGTCCGCCGAAGCCGACCTGGAAAAACGCGATCCAGGAGAGGATCGCGGGTACCACCAGCAGCGTCGAGGTGATGAGCTCGGCGGCACGGGAGCCGGCCGCCGCAGGCTCATGCGCCGCATGGTCGTCGTGCGCAGCGTGAGCAACCGCGGCGTCGCCATGCGAGGCCCCTCCGCCGTGCGCATGCGCAGCGCCGTAGTCGTCGTGACCATGCATGTCGATGTAGCCGGAGTGTCGTGCCCGCGCCCCGGCGAGCGCGATGATCCCCGCGAGGATGGCGCCGAGAAGCGGCAGGAAGACGATGGCCTGATACATGGCGCCGCGCTCAGCCCTTCATGATGTTGACGTCTTCCACCGCGATGGAACCGCGATTACGGAAGAAGACGACAAGGATGGCGAGGCCGATGGCCGCTTCCGCGGCCGCGACCGTGAGAACGAGCAGCGCAAACACCTGCCCGACGAGATCGTTCAGAAACGCCGAGAACGATACGAGGTTGATGTTGACGCTGAGCAGGATGAGCTCGATCGACATCAGAATGACGATGACGTTCTTGCGGTTGATGAAGATGCCGAGCACGCCGAGCGTGAACAGGATCGCGCCGACCGCGAGATAATGGCCGAGGGTAATGGTCATCGCGTCAGATCCCCTGCCCCGATTGGACCTTGCGCACTTCGATCGCGGTGTCGCGCGTGCGCGCATTCTGCACGCCGATGTCCTGACGGCGGACGCGCTTGCGGTGCTGCAGCGTGAGCACGATGGCGCCGATCATGGCGATGAGAAGCACCATGCCGGAGGCCTGGAAGAAGTAGACATAGCGGGTGTAGACCACGTGCCCGAGCGCCTCGGTGTTGGTAGGATAACCAGTCCGACGCCGGCGCCGATCGGCAGGTACTGCGAAAAGCCCTGTTTCAATGCGGCAAAATCGACATCCAGCATCATCACGACGAACAGGAACAGCACTGCGACCGCGCCAACGTACACGACGACGAGGATCATCGCCAGGAACTCGGCGCCGAGCAGCACGAACAGGCCCGCGGCGTTGACGAAGGCGAGGATCAGATACAGCACCGAATGCACAGGGTTGCGCGACGCGATGACCATGAAGGCCGACGCGATGCAGATCCCGGCGAAGATATAGAAGAACAGCGCTGCGAAGGTCATGGGTTCGCGCTCACCGATACGGCGCGTCGAGCGCGATATTCTTCGCGATCTCGCGCTCCCAACGATCCCCGTTCGCGAGCAGGCGCTCCTTGTCGTAGTAGAGCTCCTCGCGCGTCTCGGTAGCGAATTCGAAGTTCGGCCCCTCGACGATGGCGTCGACCGGGCA
>JAFKKS010000220.1 GCA_017304555.1 Hyphomicrobiales bacterium | reverse complement strand
GAGAAGACCAGGGCCGAGCGGCTTGCTCCATCACCTCTCCCATAGGGAGAGGTCGGATCGACGAGCGAAGCGAGACGATCCGGGTGAGGGGTTATGGACCCTCGATAGGCTCTAACCCCTCACCCGCCGCGCTGCGCGCGTCGACCTCTCCCTATGGGAGAGGTTAAGCGCCGTAGCCCGTGTTGAGCGAAGCGAAACGCGGGGGATGTTTGCGCAGAACCTGTGAACTTCCCGGATTTCGCTGCGCTCAATCCGGGCTACGTCGTTTGCCCGGAATGACGGAGGAGGAGCTTACGCCTTCTTCGCCAGTTCCGCGCGCAGCTTGAGCAGGCGGTCCAACTCGTCCTGCTGCTCGGCGATGCGGTCGGCGTTGAGGTCTTCGTCCGCGGCGCCCGATTGCGCCGTCGCCTGCTCGGTCAACTGCCGGATGTTCTCGCGCGCGGTCGCGATCTGCCGGTCGAGGTCTTCGAGGGTGGCGTGCGAGCCGTTGCTCATGGCGCTCTTCCTTTTGCTTCGCTCCATCCGGGCTACAACTCGTTACGGCTTCCGTGCGGTGAGCCCGATGATCGCCGACAGGCCGGAATGGCCGGGACCTTCCTGCAATTCGCGCTCTTCCTCGACGATGCGCACGTCGCGCATGTCGCCGAACGCGCGCTCCAGCATGTCGCGCGTATAGAGCTGGCCGATCTCCTTCGGTCCGCCGGTGCCATAGTCGAGCTGTTTCGGCGTGTAGCCGTGCACGATCAGCAAGCCCCCGCGCTTGAGCGCGCGGCGCATGCCGGCCCACTTCTTCGGACGCTTCTCCGGCGTGCTGAACTGCGTGAAGATCTCTGCGACGACATCGAAAGCTTCCGGGGGATAATCCCACTCGTGCGCGTCGGCTTCGATGAAGGTGACGCTGACATTGTTCTCGGCCGCGAGCTTGCGCGCCTTGGCCTGCGCCGAGGGCGAGAAGTCGGTCGAGGTGACGTCGAGGCCTTGCTGCGCGAGCCAGACGCCGTTGCGCCCCTCGCCGTCGGCGACGGCGAGGGCTTTTCCGCTGCGCGGCAGCAGCGGCTTGCAGCGCACCAGGAATTCGTTCGGCGCTTTGCCGAAACGATAATCCGGTGAGGCGAAGCGTGCTTCCCAGTGATCGAGGTCGGGATTGATGGACATCGCCACGCCTTAAGACAGCGCCTTGTTGCTCGCCTTCACCTTCTCTGCGTCGATGTAGACCTGCTCGCCGAGGTCACGGAACTTCTGCGACATCTGCGCCATGCCGTCCTCGATCACGCCCTTCTGCGTCATGCCGACCGCGTTCGGGTCGTTGAGCGTCGCGGCGTAGTCGCGCACGTCCTGCGTGATCTTCATCGAGCAGAATTTCGGCCCGCACATCGAGCAGAAATGCGCGACCTTGTGCGCTTCCTTCGGCAGCGTCTCGTCGTGGTAGCGGATCGCCGTGTCGGGATCGAGCGAGAGATGGAACTGGTCCATCCAGCGGAAGTCGAAGCGTGCGCGCGAGAGCGCGTCGTCGCGCAGCTGCGCGGCTGGGTGTCCCTTCGCGAGATCGGCGGCGTGCGCCGCGATCTTGTAGGTGATCACGCCCTGCTTGACGTCGTCGCGGTCGGGGAGCCCGAGATGCTCCTTCGGCGTCACATAGCAGAGCATGGCGCAGCCGAACCAGCCGATCATCGCCGCGCCGATGCCGGACGTGATGTGGTCGTAGCCCGGCGCGATGTCGGTCGTGAGCGGCCCGAGCGTGTAGAACGGCGCCTCGCCGCATTCTTTCAGCTGCTTATCCATGTTGATCTTGATCTTGTGCATCGGCACGTGGCCGGGGCCTTCGATCATCACCTGACAGCCCTTCTTCCAGGCGATCTGGGTGAGCTCGCCCAGCGTCTCGAGTTCCGCGAATTGCGCGCGGTCGTTGGCGTCGGCGATCGAGCCGGGACGCAGGCCGTCGCCGAGCGAGAACGAGACGTCATACTTGCGCATGAGGTCGCAGATCTCGTCGAAGCGCTCGTAGAGGAAGCTCTCCTTGTGGCGCGACAGGCACCACTTCGCCATGATCGAGCCGCCGCGCGAGACGATGCCGGTGACGCGATTGGCGGTGAGGGGAACGTACGCGAGGCGCACGCCGGCGTGGATGGTGAAATAGTCGACGCCCTGTTCGCATTGTTCGATCAGCGTGTCCTTGTAGCACTCCCAGTCGAGCTTGACGGGATCGCCGTCGACCTTCTCCAGCGCCTGGTAGATCGGCACGGTGCCGATCGGCACCGGCGAGTTGCGCAGGATCCATTCGCGCGTGTTGTGGATGTTGCGCCCGGTTGACAGGTCCATCACCGTGTCAGCGCCCCAGCGGATCGCCCACACCATCTTCTCGATCTCCTCCTCGACCGAGGAGGTCACCGCCGAGTTGCCGATATTGGCGTTGATCTTCACCAGGAAGTTGCGGCCGATGATCATCGGCTCGAGTTCGGCGTGGTTGATGTTCGACGGGATGATGGCGCGCCCGCGCGCGACTTCCTCGCGCACGAATTCCGGCGTGATGAAGGGGGGAACCGAGGCGCCGAAGCTCTCGCCGTCCTTGAGCGCATCCTGCGCGCGCTCGAGCATCGCCTTGCGGCCGAGATTCTCGCGCGCGGCGATGTAGATCATCTCCTTGGTGATGATGCCGGCCTTGGCGAACTCGTATTGCGTCACCGGCGCATCGCCGACGCCGCGCATCGGCTTCGGCGTGTTGGGGAAGGCGCGGGCGAGGTGCTTGCCGGAAACGTTGCCGTTGTCGACCGGCTGGATGGCGCGGCCGTCATACTCCTCGATGCTGCCGCGCTCGCGCACCCAGTCGACGCGCACGCGCTTCAATCCCGCTTCAACGTCGATCGCGACGTCATTGTCGGTGTAGACGCCGGAGGTGTCGTAGACGGGGAGGGGTGCTTCGCCCGCTTCCGGCGAGAGCACGATCTCGCGCAGCGGCACCCGCAAGTCCGGCGCGCCCTCCGGCGAGACATAAGCCTTGCGTGAGGACGGCAGCGGCCCGGTCGTGACCTTCGGCGTCTCGAATTCGGAGGCGGGGAGCGGCTTGTTCATCGGATCTCTCCTTCGTGTCCAAAAGGGAGACCCGGATCGGGCGATTTATGGGGCTTTGGCAGAGCCGGCTCGGTTCTTGCGGCACTGCAGTCCGTCCCTTCGCCGGAATGACCCGGATCAGGTTCAAAGGGTCACCGCGATGTCACGTACGCGCGGTATCTCAGCCCCCTTCGGGGCACCCCTCGGAACACCTCCAATGTAACCCCGCCAGGGCCCCTGTCAACGCGCCCCCTGTCAACGCGCGGCGCCATGCCACGTTGGCGGCCGGTAGCGTCCCGCGCGAGCCTTTCGCACTGACAACGGCGGGCATTCCGCATTTGGGAGAGGGC
This sequence comes from Hyphomicrobiales bacterium, assembly GCA_017304555.1. Taxonomy (GTDB): domain Bacteria; phylum Pseudomonadota; class Alphaproteobacteria; order Rhizobiales; family Xanthobacteraceae; genus JAFKKS01. Next base: position 463 of record JAFKKS010000220.1, on the reverse strand, counting down.
GACAGCATGATGACGAATGTGAAGAGCGTGGCGGTGGCTGCGGCATTTGCAACGCTGCTTTGCGCACAGCCGGCGGCGGCGCAGTCCGTGATAGACAACAGCGCCATCGGCGCGCCGGAGTTTCGCAAGCATGTGCGCACCTTCGGCCTCGTCTTTCCGCTTCCGAAGGAGGTGAACGAGAAACTCGCGGCGACCATCGGCGGCCTGCTGCGCGAGGATCTGCTGCAGGCCGGCCTCACGACCGAGGCGGCGATGTTCAACATCCCGCATGTCACGGTCGTGCATATCCACAGCGCCGATCCGACGACGCCCGATAAGATGCTCAAGGCGCTGCCCACCCCGCCCGCGCCGCTCGCCGTGCATCTGAAGAATTTCTACACGACGGAAGCGGCGAAAGGCGCCGGCAAACCGTGGTGGCTCGACCTCGGCATCGTCAAGGAGGGCAAGGGCTTCGACGACATGA
>JAFKKS010000219.1:6903-8940 GCA_017304555.1 Hyphomicrobiales bacterium | reverse complement strand
TCGGCGATCTGCCACGCATAGGCGCCGATGAATCCGATGGCGAGCAGGATCGAGAGCCAGATCGCTAGCATATAGAGCGGCGGCAGCACCAAGGGGTCGTCGCTTGCCCACGGCAACGGATAATGCGTCCACACAAGCGCGGTCGCGCAAAGGACAGCGAGTGCGCCGAGCGTCAGCGTGAAGCGCGGCGGCAGCACCATCGCCGCAATCAACACGGGGCCGAGCAGAAGAAGTGAAAACGGATTCTGCAGCCCGCCGGTGAGAAAGAGGAGCGAAGCGAGTTGCACAATATCGAAGGCGAGGAGCGAGGCCGCGGTCCCAGGGCCCAGCGGCGGCAAGGAGCGGTCGCGCAGGCCGAGCGTCACGTTGAGCCAGGCCGAGAGCCCGACGATCGTCAGGCACGGCCAGAGCTGCAGGTCGAAGTCGAGCAGATAATAGACGGCGAGGATCGCCGCCGTCTGGCCGAACACCGCCAGCCAGCGCAGCCGCACCAGCGTATCGATCGGCACGTCGCGGCGCACGGCGCGGGGTTCGGGGTAAATATCGGCGTCCATGGGGAGACTGTATCTGCCGCAGGGCTTGCACGCGAGGCGTCCTCACGCCACATCGGGGCGTGATTTCAGCTTCGACCATATCCTCCGCCTCCGGTCCGCAGCCGGCCATCGCCGTCGAGCGCCTGTTCAAGGCGTATAAGACCGGCGTGGCGGTCAACGATATCTCGTTCGCGCTGCCGCCAGGCTCGGTCACCGCGCTTCTCGGCGGCAATGGCGCGGGCAAGACCACGACCATCGCGATGATCATGGGGTTGGTGATCCCGACGGCGGGCAAGGTCACGGTGCTGGGCGTCGACATGGCCCGGCAACGCCACAGCGTCCTGCACCGGATGAATTTCGAAAGCCCCTACGTCGAGATGCCGATGCGGCTCACCATCCGGCAGAACCTCAAGGTGTTCGGCACGCTCTACGGCGTCCCCGACCTCAAGGCGCGCATCGCGGAGGTTGCGGCCGAACTCGACCTGACGGACCTGCTCGACCGCCCGGCGGGCAAGCTCTCGGCCGGACAGAAGACGCGCGTCTCGCTCGCGAAGTCGCTCATCAATAAGCCGGACGTGCTGCTGCTCGACGAGCCGACCGCCTCGCTCGATCCCGACACTGCCGACTGGGTGCGTGGCCATCTCGACCAATATCGCCGTGCGCACAACGCAACGATCCTGCTCGCCTCGCACAACATGAACGAGGTCGAACGGCTGTGCGAGCGCGTGATCATCATGAAGCGCGGCCGCATCGAGGACGACGACACGCCGGCGCGCCTGCTCGCGCGTTACGGCCGCGACAATCTCGAAGAGGTTTTCCTCGACGTCGCGCGCGGCCGCGGCGAAGCGCGGGAGGCCGCACAGTGACTTCATCTTCGGCCTTCACCGTGTCATCCGCCCTCATCCGGAGGAGCATCGCGCAGCGATGCGTCTCGAAGGATGGCAGTAGTCTCGGGCGGCCCCTCCTTCGAGACGCGCTTCTGCGAAGCGCTCCTCAGGATGAGGCCGAGTGGGCTTTTGCTTCCGATCCAAGCAACATGCGGGGAGGCTCTCGATGAACGCTCCTGCCGCTCCCGCGACGGCTTTTTCGCTCCGTCGCGTCGGCGCGATGGTGCTGCGCTATTGGTATCTCTTGCGCTCGTCGTTCGCGCGGCTGATCGAGCTGATCTACTGGCCCGCCGTGCAGATGCTGATGTGGGGCTTCCTGCAGACCTATCTCAGCCAGAACGCCAGCTTCTTTGCGCGCGCCGGCGGAACCTTCATTGGCGCCGTGATGCTGTGGGACATCCTGTTCCGCGGCCAGCTCGGCTTCTCGATCTCGTTCCTCGAGGAGATGTATGCGCGCAACCTCGGAAACCTGATGAGGAGCCCGTTGCGCCCGATCGAGTTCATCGTGGCGCTGATGGTGATGAGCATCGTCCGCCTGGCGATCGGCATGATCCCCGTCACTTTCCTGGCGATCGCCTTCTTCGGCTTCAATATCTGGGGGCTCGGCCTCGCGCTCG
>JAFKKS010000219.1:0-6889 GCA_017304555.1 Hyphomicrobiales bacterium | reverse complement strand
CGCCAACCTGATCTTCACCAGCTGGGCGGTCGGCATCCTGGTGTCGGGCCTGGTGCTGCGCAACGGTCTCGGCGCCGAGACCTTCGCGTGGAGCATCATGTTCCTGCTGCTGCCGCTGACCTGCGTCTACTACCCGGTCGCGGTCCTGCCGGACTGGCTGCAGGTGGTCGCCTGGCTGCTGCCGCCGACTTACGTGTTCGAGGGCATGCGCGAGCTGCTCCTCGAGCACACCTTCCGGGCCGACCTGATGCTGCATGCGCTGGCGCTCAACGCCGGGTATTTCGCCGTCGCCTGCCTGGCCTTCCTCGGCCTCCTCAACAGCGCCCGGCGGCAGGGTTCGCTGCTGCAAACCGGCGAATAACCGGCCCCTTCCCCTGTTGCACCAAGGCCGCCGTCGCCCGGAATCGACGGCTTTACTGTTGGTTAACCCAAAGCCGCATTGAATCATCGATCGAAATACGTACATTTTGCGTTGCAGCAGGCTGGTGGGGCTCAATCCAGCAGGAACGCGGCGGTTCGCAGCCCGCGAGGGCGCGAGGTCAAATGTGCGCGCAAGCGGCGCATAACAGCAGGTGCCGGATCGATGGAAGAACGTTTACCCCTCTACCATCTCTACGAGATGCAGCATGCCGCGCTCGGCCCTTTTCGGGCTGCCGCCGACGCGGGGAAATTGTTTTTCCAGAACCCGCTCAATCCCATTTCCCACACCCTTTGGGGTAAATCGATCGCCGCCGGCTGCGAGGTGTTCGAGCGCGTCACCCGCCGTTATGGCAAGCCGGAATGGGGCATCGACACGACGATCGTCGATGGTGAAAGTGTGGCGGTGCATGAGCGCGTCGTCTGGCAGCGCCCGTTCTGCAATCTGATCCACTTCGTACGCGCGACGAAGCGTACGCGGCATGATCCGAAGCTGCTGCTCGTGGCGCCGATGTCCGGCCACTACGCAACATTGCTGCGCGGAACGGTCGAAGCGCTGCTGCCGGAGCACGACGTTTACGTCACCGATTGGGTCGACGCACGCATGGTGCCCCTCGCTGACGGCCCCTTCGATCTCGACGACTACATCGATTACATCCGCGCGATGCTGCACAAGCTCGGCGGCGACGTGCATGTCATCGGCGTGTGCCAGCCGTCGGTCCCGGTCCTCGCAGCGGTCGCGCTCATGGAGGCGGAGGGCGACCGCAACGTGCCGCATTCCATGATCCTGATGGGCGGCCCGATCGATACGCGCTCGAACCCGACGGCCGTGAACAAGCTCGCGGAGCAGAAGGGCACCGCCTGGTTCCGTGACAACGTCATCACCAAGGTGCCGTTTCCGAGCCCGGGCGTGATGCGCGACGTCTATCCGGGCTTTCTGCAGCTTGGCGGTTTCATGGCGATGAATCTCGACCGGCACATGAACGCCCATCGCGACATCTTCATGCATCTTGTGCGCGGCAACGGCGATTCCGCGCACAAGCTGCAAGACTTCTACGACGAGTATCTCGCGGTGATGGACCTGACGGCAGAGTTCTACCTGCAGACCGTCGATACCGTGTTCGTCCGCCACGCTCTGCCGAAGGGCGAGATGCAGCATCGCGGCACCCCCGTCGATCCGTCGGCGATCCGCAACGTCGCGCTCCTCACCATCGAAGGCGAGAACGACGATATCTCCGGCGTCGGGCAGACCGAAGCCGCGCATCGTCTCTGCGTGAACATCCCGGCGGCGAACAAAGAGCACTATCTGCAGCGCGACGTCGGCCACTACGGCGTGTTCAACGGCTCGCGCTTCCGCAAGGAGATCGTGCCCCGCATCCGCGATTTCGTCCGCGCGCACGACAAAGCCGCAACCGCTCCGGAGAAGAAGAACGGCGCACGCGGCAACGGCGTCACGCAGCTTGCCGCGCATCGCACGGCGCGCCGCTCCGCCTGACGCGATTTCGATCCCACCGCGCATCCGCAGACGGTACACGCGGCGCTTCGGCGCCGCGGCTGATTCCCGCCGCGGATCTCAAATAAATGAGCTAAAATTCATTATTTAACTTCCTACATATAGGCGACGGAACCGCTTCGACGCGCCACCTATAGTGTAATTGCAGCCTTGCTATCAAAAGTGCTGCATGCGCCCGTGGATATGGCAGACTCCGAGTCTGTTTCGCGTATTGGAAGTTCGTAATGGCTCTTCGTGCCCTCCTTTATCGTCGCCCTGTTGAACCGCAAGCGATCGAAGTGACGTTCGACAAGGCGATTTATTTGGTCCGCCTGCAGCGACATCGGCAGGCGCGCCGCTATACGTTGCGCGTCCAGGCCGCGACGCGCGAAGTCGTGCTCACCTTGCCGCCGCGTGGCACCGTCAAGGAAGCGCGCGCCTTCGCGACCAAGCACGGCGGATGGATCGCGGCCGCATCGTGCATCGTCCCGGACGCGGCACGGTTTGGGTCGAGCGTCCCGCGGGCGGGCCGCTGCTTCTTTGCGTCGCCGGCGAAGCGCCGTATATCGCACGCCGCGTCACCGACTTCCTGCGCCGGGAGGTCCGGCGCGACCTCGAAGCCGCGACGCGCCGCTATGCCGCCATGCTCGGCGTCGGCATCAAGCGCATCGCCATCCGCGACCAGACGAGCCGCTGGGGCTCGTGCTCGACCACGGGGGTCATCTCGTATTCATGGCGGCTGATCTTCGCGCCGCCCTTCGTCCTCGACTACATCGCGGCGCACGAGGTCGCGCATCTCGTCGAGATGAACCACTCGCCGCGCTTCTGGGCGCTGGTGGAGCGGCTCTATCCCTCCATGGGCAAAGCCAAGGCCTGGCTCGACGCCAACGGCACCGACCTGCACCGCTATGGCGAGCAGGAGGATGACAAGAGGCCGATGCCTACGCGGCTGCGCACCAACGGGCTGCATACCGGCGCTTAAGGGCCGCCAAGCTCCTCGTCCTCGTTCTTCGCCGCCGCTGTGTGAACAACAGCGGCGGCGAAACATTCCTGTCATGAAAAGCCGTCAGCATCCGCCACCGATACGATTCGGCGGGGGGCGCGTGACCTGGAGGTTCGCATGCTTGCCGCAGCTCATCGGCGGTCGACCCTACGCTCTCGTCACTTATGGCGAGCCGTTTTTTGACGACCTCACCGCCCGGCTGTCGCACATGGCCGGCGCGCCCACGCTTATCGTCAACGATGTCGCCCCCAATCCGGACTGCCGCTTGCTGACGGCACAATGCCGCCGTTTCGCCGAAGCATCATCGCGCGCAGAGGTCATCGTTGCGCTCGGCGGCGGCTCGGTGATCGATTCCGCTAAAGTCTTCGCCGCAGCGGGCGGCGATTTCACATGGGTTCGTCGCTTTCTCGAGACGAAGGACGGCGCCGATGCGCTCACCGCGACGCCTATCATCGCCGTACCGACCACCGCGGGCACTGGTAGCGAGGTGACCTGCTGGGCAACCGTCTGGGACGAAGCGAACGAAAAGAAGTATTCGCTCGCGCGCCCAAGCCTCTATCCCGAAGCGGCGCTGATCGATCCGCTGCTCATGTGCGGCAAACCGCGCGCGTTGACGATCAGCACCGGGCTCGATGCCCTCTCACACGCGCTCGAAAGTCTGTGGAACGTCAACGCCAACCCCGTATCGGCGAACCACGCTGTCGCCGCCGCGCGGCGCATCATCGATACCATGCCGAAGCTCGCCGGCGATCTCGACAACGTGGCGCTGCGTAGCGACATGGCGATCGCGTCGTTGTCGGCCGGCCTTGCCTTCTCCAACACCAAGACCGCAATCGCTCATTCCCTGTCGTATCCGCTCACGCTGCGGCACAACCTACCGCACGGCATCGCCTGCTCATTCTCGCTGCCGATGATCTTGCGCAGCATGCGCGGCGCGGACGGCCTTTGCGGCGAGGCCCTGGCGCGGATTTTCGGCGGCGACATCGACCGTGGCGCAGCGGAGCTTGGAAACCTGCTCCACACGCTTGGCGTATCCACCGACCCCAAATGCTACGGCGTCGGCGTGGACGAATGGCACGTCCTGATCGCCGAAGCGTTGATGGGCGAACGTGGACAGAACTTCCTCGGCTCCAAGAACGCGCTGCTCAAGAGCGCGCTTCCGCAGGCCGCTTAGGCCCGCTCACCGCCGCCCGAACAGCGTATCCATCAGCCAGTCGTCGAGGCCGCGGCTTTGCTGTTGCGGCGCGGGGCGGCGCTGATCGTTGACCGGCGCCGACGGATGCCCCGTAGGCACCGCAGCCGGCGGCATGACCGTTCCCGTGGTCCCGAAGCCTCCCGCCATCGGCGCCGCATAGCCCGGCAACGGAACCGGCGCGACATTCTCGTGTGCGACCTTCATCACCTGGTTCCAGATGTCGACCGGCAGGCCGCCGCCGGTGCTCTTATGCGTCGGCGAATTGTCGTCGTTGCCGAGCCAGACCGCGGTGACCAGGTATCCGGTGTAGCCGACGAACCAGGCGTCGCGGAAATCCTGGCTGGTGCCGGTCTTGCCGGCGCCTTGCCACCCGGGCGGAAGCGTCGCCTTCCTCGCAGTGCCGGAGGCCAGCGTCTCGTGCAGCATCGCGTTCATCATGCCGGCGTAACGCGCATCGATCGCACGCCCGAGGAACGGACCGCGGCTTTGGTAAAGCACGCGCCCGTTGGTGGCGCGCACGCGGCTCACGACATGCGGCGCGACTGCGAGCCCGCCATTGGCGAACGGCACATAGGCGGAGGTGAGCTCGAGCACCGAGACGTCCGACGTACCGAGCGCGATCGATGCGTTAGCGTCAAGTTTCGAGGCGATGCCGAGCCGGTGCGCCGCCTGCACGACGGCTTTCGGGCCGACCTCCATGGTGAGCCGCACCGACACCGTGTTCAGCGAGTGCGCCAGCGCCTGCGTCAGCGTCACCGGGCCGAGATATTTGCGTGAGTAGTTCTCGGGCTTCCAGCCCTTCACGTCGATCGGGCGATCCTCGCGCACGCTGTCGGGCGTAAGGCCCCGCTCCAGCGCCGCGAGATAGACGAACGGCTTGAAGGCCGAGCCCGGCTGGCGCTTGGCGGTCACGGCGCGATTGAACTGGCTCTCAGCGTAATTGCGCCCGCCGACCATGGCGCGCACCGCACCGTCCGGCGTCATCGCGACCAGCGCGCCCTGCGAAACGCCGTACTTCGCGCCCTTGGCGGCAAGCTCGTCCGTTACCGCTTTTTCCGCCGCCACCTGCAGGTTCGGATCGATGGTGGTTTCGACGACCACATCCTGCTCGATATGGCCGATGAGATCGTCGAGCGTATCCGCCACCCAGTCGGCGACGTAGTTCGCGGAGCTTGCGTTCGTCGCCTTCACCGCCTGCACCGGGTCGGCGGTGGCGGAAAGCGCCTGCGCCTGCGTGATGAACCCGGCGTCCGCCATTGCGGCAAGCACGAGTTCCGCTCGCTTCGTCGCGCCTTCGAGGTTGCGCGTCGGCGCGAGTCTCGAAGGCGACTTCACCAGGCCCGCGAGCATCGCCGCTTCCGCCAGCGTCACGCGGCGCGCCGATTTCCCGAAGTAGCGCTGCGACGCGCCCTCGACGCCATAGGCGCCGGAGCCGAAATAGACGCGGTTGAGATAAAGTTCGAGGATCTGCTTCTTGCTGAACTTGTGTTCCAGCCAGAAGGCCAGCACCACCTCCTGCAGTTTGCGCGACAGGGTGCGCTCCTGCGTGAGGAACAGGTTCTTCGCCAATTGCTGGGTCAGCGTCGAACCGCCCTGCGACACGCCGCGATGCATGATGTTGGCGACGGCGGCGCGTGCCGTGCCGATCACGTCGACGCCGAAGTGCTGATAGAAGCGGCGATCCTCGATCGCGACGAACGCCTGCGGCAGATATTTCGGTAGCTCGGCAAGCGGCACCGCCGCGCCACCCATCTCGCCGCGCGTCGCCAGTGTGGAGCCGTCCAGTCCGACGATGGTGATGCTCGGCGGCCGCTTCGGCACTTCGAGCGATTGGATCGGCGGCAAATGTGCGGCGACCCACCCAAGCACGACGCCGGCAGCAATCACGCCCCAGAGGCAGAGGATCGCCGCCCAATAAACCAGCCGGCCGAAGAACGAACGACCCGAGCCGCCGCCGCGACCGCGCTTCGGCTTTTTCTTTTTTGTGGATTTGCTGCTGCGGCCTCGCGTCGGAGCGCGCCCGCCGTCATTCGCAGCGCGGCGCTCGCGCGCGACCGGAGGCCCACCGACCCGTTCGGTCGCGTCGAGCCGCAGTTCGCCCCCGACGATCGGCGTCGCGTCGAACACCGGCTCGCGGCGCGCACTGCCTTTCTGACGTCCCGAAGCCATGCATCGCCCTGCCCGTCTCCCCCGCGGAGAGGCACCGGGAACACGCTAGTCGGCGCGATTTAAGGTGGGGTTAAGTCAGCGGTATCCGGTTCGGACGGGTGCTAAGCCGCCGTCGCGGGCTTCGTCCCCTCGGGCTGCAGCAGCGCGATGAGGGCGCGCTTGATCGCCGCCTGTCGCTGCGGCGCATCGATCTTCGCCCCCATAAGGTCGGTGACATAGAACGCATCCAGCGCCCGCTCGCCGAAGGTCGCGACCCGCGCCGAGGCGATGTTGAGGTTGAGCTTCGAGAGCGTCGCCGTGAGCTGGTAGAGAAGCCCCGGCCGGTCGAGCGCGGTGACTTCGATCACCGTGTAGCGGTTGGACCACTGGTTGTGGATCATGACTTCCGGCGCGAGCGCAAAAGCGCGCAGCCGCCCCTTCACGCCGGCGCGCTTGGCGACGACCTCCGGCAGGCGAAGGTCGCCGCGCAGCGCCTTCTCGATCGCGTCGGCGATGCGCGCCGCGCGCCGCTCCTCATCCTCGCGTTCGGCGAATTCGCGCGACACTGCGATGGTGTCGACGGCAAGCCCATCGGTCGTCGTGTAGATCTGCGCGTCAACGATATTCGCGCCCG
>JAFKKS010000218.1 GCA_017304555.1 Hyphomicrobiales bacterium | reverse complement strand
CGACGGCCGAGGCGGCGATTGAAGAGAAGAAGATCACGATCAAGGTCGGCGCCGACGTGCAGGCGGTGTTCACCGACAAGGACATCACGCTGAAGGTCGGCGACGCGGCGGCACTCGTGATGAGATCGGGTCAGCGTCACCGCTCATCGGTGCCAGCGCGCCAGCACCGTCCGAGCCTCCGCGGTCTCGATCTGCATGGCGAAGCGGCGATGATAGACCTCGAGCATCGCGTCGTGCCCTTCGTCGGACGAACTGCAGATGGCATCGGTCACCAGAACGACCCGATATCCGAAATCGACAGCTCCCAGCACCGTGGCAAGAACGCAGACGTCGGTTTCCGAGCCGGTGACGATCAAACCATCGGCATCCCGTTCCTGCAGGTGGGCGACCAGCGCCTGCTCTGCGAACGCGGAATATCGCATCTTGTCGATAACATGGGCGGGCGGCACGAACCGGTGCAGCTGCGGCATCAGCTCCAACATGTCCGGGTGCAGATGTTCGCGGGTGGTCTCATGCCATCGTTGATAATAGGGACGCCACATCCCCGGCATTTCGTCAGGTCGCTGCGGCGTGATGAAGCGAGTGAATATTGTGCGCTCCGGGAAGCGGCCGGCGATCTCGGTAACGATCGGCAGCACCCGGTTCAGCCACGGAGTCGGCCAGGGGCCGACGTCCGAGAAGAGCACCTGCATATCCACGCAAAGATGCACCGTGCGGTCCGTCAGCGGCAGTTCGGATAGACCGCCGGCATTATTCGAGAGCGGTCCCATCAAATCCAACCCACGATGATCTCGACGAAGATTTGGGATAAAAGGGCGAAGATTTGGGATAAAAGGGCATAGCTGGGGCGCGGAACAACGAAGGCGCGTCGATCAGCCGGCCTTGTTCGCTCTCTTCGCGGCGCGCCGGGGCGCCGAAGGTTTCTTGCTTCGCGCAGTTCGTCTCGCCGGACGCTTTGTCGATTTCGGCTTTCCTTCGCCGGCGACGCTGCGCTTGAGCGCATCCATGAGGTTGATGACGTTCGACGAGGCGGCGGCCGGCTTTTTGACTTCGATTTTCTCGCCCTTGGCCTTGCGCGCGACGAGCGCCTTCACGGCATCTTCGTAGCGGTTTTCGAACTTGTCCGGGCGAAAGTGGCCGCGCTTGCTGTCGACGATGTGCCGAGCCAAATCGAGCATGTCCTTGCCGATATTCACGTCGGCGATGTCGTCGAAGACCTTGTCCGGATCCCGCACCTCATACGGATAGCGCAGCAGGGTCGCCACCATTCCCTTTCCGCGCGGCTCAATCGCGATCATGTGCTCCCGCGACGTGAGGACGACCCGGCCAATCGCGACCATCTTTGCGGCATCCATCGTCTCGCGGATCGTTGCAAACGCATCCGCCCCGATCTTGCCGTCCGGCGCGATGTAATAGGGTCGGATGTTGTAAAGATCGTCGATCTCGCTACGTGGCACGAATTGCTCGATCTCGATCGTGCGCGTTGCCTCCGCCTCCACGGCCTCCAGCTCATCGTCGGTGACTTCAAGGTAGTGTCCCTTGGACACTTCGTAGCCTTTGACGATTTCGTCGGCCTCGACCTCGTCGCCCGTTTCCTCGTCGACCTTCCGGTAGCGGATGCGATTGCCGGTCTTGGCATTGATCTGGTGAAAATGGACCTTGTCGCTTTCGCTGGTCGCCGGATAAAGCGCCACCGGACATGAGACAAGGGAGAGACGCAGAAATCCCTTCCAGTACGAACGAGCGGCCATAGGATCTCCGGGGAAGCTGTTGGTTGCGGACCGGATTCAATGCATCGCGCGTGAAACACGTTCCCTTTCACAGCCGTGTCCTGAGGAAGGGTTCGCGGCGCCCCGCTGATGACGTCAGAACCCGCGCCAAGGGGCCAAGGATCTTAAATCTTCCGGACGCTGATCTCCCAATCGCCGAGGATGCGCCTGTTGTGGATCAGATCCTTGATCCTGAAGATCTGAGTGGCGGAATTTTCGTCTGCGATGAAGGTAACGAGTTCGGTGAGAGCCTTCGAAACCGGCTCCGGAACACGTTCCGCCATAGCAACTCGGGTCGCATTTTTCATGCGTCACTGGAGCCTGCATTGTCCTCCGGCCGCCCGAACATAACTCCGGAAGCTCGACGTTGGTTCAACGATCCACGCGCAAGGACGCGCTAGATCTCTGCTCCAGGTGCCGGTGGCGGTATCGCCTGCGGCGTTTCAGTGACCGAACCACAGCAGCCAGCCGACCCAGATCGCCAGCAGCGCCAATCCGATTGCGGCCTCGATCACCTCCGGCGCCAATATCAGGATCGTGATGGCCGGCACAACGAGCACGAAGATCGCCCAGGCAGGCATTTGACCGTCTCGCTTCGGATCGAGTGAAGGCGCCGCGGGCCGCGCTTGTGGGTAGGGATAGGGACATCGGCCCGCGACACCTGCCTCCATAGAGGGATGAAGGCGGCTGGACCAAACGCGAAGCGGGGCCAAGCCGAATATCCCCGAAAGGAGACTTTCCACAGTTGTGCGCTTCCGGACGGTCCGGCTGGCCCGTCACTCGGGATGAACTCCGACATTGGCCAAGGCGTGGTCCCGAAGGCTCCGTGCATCCTTCACCCCCGCCCGCATGCCCGCGATGATGTCGAGAACGAGCGCATCCTTGGTGGCAGCTTCAATGTCCGGTCCGACCAGACTGCTGTCGGATTTTACGAGATGGGCCCAAGCATCCTCGTAGGCCTCGCGCATCACGGCCCGGTCTGACGGACTGAAAGCAGCAAAGCGCTCCATGGGATTCTCCGGGCGAAATTGCGGGCGGGAAAGTCGCGCTGGTTGTCCAGCCACGAGGCGGCAACGTTCATGAGGGGAGATAGGTTCTCTTCGCGTCCAACCGCGGAGGCCGCCTGACGGGCGGAAGCGCCCCCTCGCGGGGAGTTCGCAATTGCGGATTAACCAAAGATCGGGCAGGGTGGCGACGGAGCGTCGAAACTCCCGTCGGAGGCCTTGCCGGGCCTGCTGACACCCAGAGCGTTGGCAGGGCGATCCTTGCCGGGATCTTTATCGCCAACGAGAGCGAGCGAGCCGACAGCCGTCGGCGCGACCGGCATCACTATGTCGGGAAGGCGGCGGCTATACAATACCCTTCGGGGGAAGGCTGTCGCGCATCGTCTCTGGCGGTGTTTCGAACTTCCCGGCGCCAGTGACGCACCGCTGGCACCCGGCCTTCGAAAGCCGGCAATCCCAGAGATCTACCATGACCACCACCATGCCCCGTGCCGCCGTCCAGGCGGCTCTCCAGAGCGTTCCCACGCGCCGCGCGATCGTTGCCGGCGTTGCCGCGGCGTCGGCTCTCCTGCCGCCCCTGGCGGCCGCGCAAGACGGCCCGCATCCCGACGCCGCCTTGCTCGAGCTCTGCCGCCAGCTGTGCGAAGCGCGCGCGCAATGGGTAGCGGCCAGCGCGGTCACCGATAGCCTCGAGGCCCAGGCCGAGGCGCTCTATCCCGACCTGGAGAATCTGCCCGTTCTGATCGAGCCGCTCGACGTGCTCCTGTTCGCCTCCCGGATGGAAGCGCGCGGCTGGAACGATCTTGAGGCGGGTATTCCTTGGAGAACCCTCCAGGTGACCTTGCTACAGAACAAGCCGTTCACCGTCCGTGTGGTGGATTACGACACCGGCAAGGCTGTGATCGTACCGGTACCCCAGGCGCAGGCTCGCGCCGACGAGCTGGCACGGATTCGTGACCGCATCACGGAGCGGTGCGCCGAGATCGATCGACAGACCGGTCTCCCCGAGGCGGAAAAAATTCGGGAGGCGGCCTACCTCCAGACCCGCGAGTTGCTGGCCCGCGTGCTCGGGACGAAGGCGACGACGTTTGTGCGATCGCGGATCCGGAATGGCGTGACGAAAGCGACTGGCCGAAAGATTGCGGGGCAGGGCTGATGTCGCTCCTCGCCGATCTCGTGCCGCCGGAGGTCCTCGACGACGATCCGGCCTCGCCGGGCCGCGAGACGGCATAGGGGAAGGGAACTGCCCGAGCTTCGATGGACTTGAATCGAATGAGCCTCCCCGCGGACCTGGCTGGAGGCGAACTTTAGGCCCGGCCGCAAGCCGGGCCTCTTATCGCGCCGCTGACCGGGACGGGCGAAGGGCGCCCGCATTTGCACCAGCCGCACGCCGCGACGCCCTCCTGGGCGAGAGCCGCCGGCAGGGGCTTGAACTCCACAAGCGGTCGCCTAATTCCACTCCGTCCGAGAATAGTGCTCGGACGGGGTGGTCGGGCCATCTCCTGCGACCGCCCCTGGCGATCGATGAGGAGATCAACATGAGACACACTCGCAACAAAACATTGGCCTCGGACCCCTTAGAGTCGCTCCTCCACCCGGCTCGCGTATTCGACACACCTCAGGACGTGGTGTGCGATCCCGATCTGTCACTCAACGAAAAGCGCGCGATCCTCGCCTCTTGGACTTCGGACGCCTGCGCCGTGGAGTCGGTTCCCGATCTGCGAAAAACGCGGAACGGCCGCATCGTCAAAGTCGACGAAGTGCTGCTAGCGCTCCGCGGCCTCGACTTGCAAGCGGCGGCTGCTAACGCGCGACGCCCGCGGCGGCAGGTTCAGTTCTCCAGACTGCATGCAAAAAGCAGCGGGGGCGGCCACCGTGGAGGCCACGCATGACCAGAATGTTTGACTGGACGCTCATTTGGCTGAGCTTCGGCTTCGTGGCGGCGACGGGGCTGTTGCCATGACCGATCGGATTATCCTGCGCGCGGGGAACGTCGTCTGGGTCAACTTCGGAACCGACCCGGATGATCCTCACCCGCCGGCGCCGCCGGCCAGTAAGTGCACGCGGAAACCTCAGCCGTGTTGATTTCCACTGAGAACTGACCCGGGATTTCCATCAGGAAGTGACCCGCTCTGATGATGTGTTCTGGGTCAGGTGGTCGTCAAGTTTCGCGCTTTCTCCTTTGC
>JAFKKS010000217.1 GCA_017304555.1 Hyphomicrobiales bacterium | reverse complement strand
AAGCGTCAGCTTTTGCTCCGTCGCGCGCAATTCGATGGCGGCAGCCTCCGCGGCCTGTTTGGCTGTCAGGTAATCCTGCTCCGCCGTGATTTTTTTCTTGAAAAGCGTCTCTTCGCGCTCAAGCTGTCGTTGTGCCAATTCGGCCTTGGATTTTGCCGCGAGAAACGCCGCCTCAGTCTCCGCGAGTTCTCGGCTCTCGATTATCGCAATAGGTTCGTTGGCGCGCACGCGATCTCCAAGCGTCTTCAAGACCTCGCGTACGATGCCGGGGACTCTCGGTAGGATCTGTACCGTGCGATCCTGGTTAGGAGTCACCTCTCCGTTCAGCATCAAGTCGATGACGACCGGCGTCCGCTGAACGATGGTAGTCTTCAGACCGATGAGCTTGATCTGCTCCGGCGTAAGATGGATTTCGTTCTCACCCGCCTGCGGTGCCGCTGTCTCGATGGGTGCGCTCTCCGGGTTCTTTGCGGCGGTACGGTTTGCCGGTCCCAGGGCGGCCTGATCGCCGCTTGTTTGCCAGCCGAATATGGCGCCGACGCCCCCACGGATCGCCTCCGATACGCCCGGCAGTGCGACAATGGTCCCGCCAACGACTGCCGCCAACATAATCAAAAAAATCTTTGCGATCATTCGGCCGCACTCTCAACAGGAACTAGCGGGCCGACCATGAACGTGGACATCTCGGCAGACGCTATCGCACGCGGCGATGAACTTCGATCGGTCGTCATCGTTTTTCTCCACGTTGATGGCTCGCTCTTCGGTCAAGCCGCCGCAGAGGCTGGCCTGTGAGGCGTTCGGCATCCG
The DNA here is from genome assembly GCA_017304555.1 of Hyphomicrobiales bacterium. Classification (GTDB taxonomy): domain Bacteria; phylum Pseudomonadota; class Alphaproteobacteria; order Rhizobiales; family Xanthobacteraceae; genus JAFKKS01. The sequence goes on along the minus strand of JAFKKS010000217.1, from coordinate 5,465 downwards.
CAAGCGCGGCGTGGTACGTCGCATATGCGTCGATCAGTCGAGCGCGCCCTTCAGCAAGCGCACGCTGAGCATCAATAATCTGCAGTAATCCGAACCGCCCCTCCTGATAGCCAATTCGAGCGGCCTCGGCGGCCGTCTCGGCCACGGGAAGAACATCCCGCTTTAGGGCGGTGATTTCATTATAGGCGGCTGACAGCTTTTGATAGGCTTGGCTGATCCCCAAATCGACCCGCAGGTTGGCGGCGCGCTTCTGCTCCTGCCCCTTTTCGAGCAGCTTCTCTGCTTCTCGAATATTGCCGGTGTTCAGGCCATAGATCGGGATCGGGACAGAAACGCCGGCCAGAAAGGCCGTATCGTTCCGGTCGTTATAGCGGCGCACCCCGGCAGTGACACGAGGATCTGGAACGGCACGGGAGCGTTCCACCGACAATCGCGCCTGACGTTGAATAATTTCCGCCGACCACCGCGCGAGGTCGGGATTTTGAGCCGCAAACGAAAGCAACTGTGGGAGCGGCATGATCGGTCCGGCGTCTTCCAGGTCGCCGACAGCCCGCGTAAATCGTGGGTTTGTCGTACCCCACATCGCAGACAGCCGCTGCTTCGCCGCCTGCAGTTCGCTCCGCTCGCGCGTAAGAGCGATCCGCGAATTCGCAACGACCACTTGTGCCCGCTGGTCTTCTAGCGGAGAAGCCCGTCCTGCCTTCACCCGTTCGGCGACGGTGCCGTAAAGACGTTGATCCAACTCGAGCAACGATTCCGCCAGGGCGACCTTGCGTTGGGTGGCTAACACATCGACGAATGCCCGGACGGTATCCACCAGGATGTCGAGCCGCTTGGCTTCATAATCCCAACCCGCGAGCGTTTGATCGACTTGTGCAAGGCGAATCCGCTTCGTTCGCTTGGCGCCGAGCTCGATCAACTGAGCCAACGAAAGCGTGCTTTGGGTGGTATTGAACCCGCGGCGCTCGCCGGTCCCTCCAAAATCCTCGACCTCGCCCGTGATTTCGGGATTTGGAATGAGCCCTGCTTGGATAATACGTGCTTCCGCCGCACGGATGTCGTATGTTGCCGTCGATAGTTCCGGGTTCTGCAACAGCGCTAAAGCCAAAGCGTCGCGAAGCCTCACGATGCTGGTTGGTTCCTTTGGCGCAATCAAAACAGGCGCTGCTGCAGGCACAATCACGGCTGACGATGCTGCAGGAATTGCCTTAGCGACGGACATAGGCGTGACACCCGCATCGGTGACGCAGCCGCCGAGCACCGGTAGAAGCAGAACCGACAGCAATGCGAGTCTTAGAAAAAATGTGGTCATCATTCGAACTCGATGTGAGACGCGATCGCGCCCTGAGTTTATTGCCTGGACCGATCTGGGTCAGGGCGTCGTCGAATGATGCATTAAATCAGTAGAACGAGGCTGCGCTGCCACCGAGTTGAGGTGAGCCAAACGTCGGCCCAACCAGCGGCACGAACAAGAGAAACACCCGTCGGACTCCGCCCCCGCGAAAGATCGAAAAGCCCTGCATGGGCCACTTCGAAATTCGTTTTGATTGGCGCAATGGTCGATTCTTATACGTCATCCGCGCCGAAGGACGGCAGTTGGCCGCCGATGCAGAGGACCGCGACGAGGGAATAAAATACGAGCGCAAGAACGGCAGCTAGCCGGGACTTGGTTATGGCAGGTGTCCGCGATGATCCACTGGCTCGCATGAACCTCGTATAGCTTGCCAATTCTCACAGCACAACGTCGGATCTGCTACAGTGGGGTCGCTTAATCTGCCACAGAACGGTCGCGCGATTGGTACATCCTATGTCGCGGCTAGGCAATGTCGCGGCCAGGTGGCGCGGCACCGTATCGAGGCCGACTGGACAAACGTTAGATTGCAAGCAAAATGAAAAGCTCACTCCGAATCTAAATTCATGCAGCATGAGGAGATGTGATGTTGCAAAGACAGCAGGGTCGGCACGTGAAAGCGGCTGCCTGCCTCATTGCGGTACTTTCGGTTATGGCATTGCCGCCAGAGAGTGGCGCGGCAGTTCGTTCGCGGTTGGTTTCGGGGCAGCAGCAGAATTTGTCGGTCCGGGCGGCAGGCGACAAAAGCACCCTCGATGACGTCATCGCTTTGGTCCATCGGCGCGGTTGGCCGGCGAAGCTTGGCCGTGTGTGCGCCGTTTTCGAGCCGAGTAGCTCAAGCACCAACTGCCGGTTTCATCAGATCGCATTAGATGCCGGCGTAGGTACTCTCGACAAGCACAGCTTCAACGTTCCGCTCACGACTGCCGAATCGTTGCCCTATGTGTTGATGTTCCGTCTTCGTCCGCTCCTTGGTGAGTTTTTCGTCGTTTCTCCGCGCGGTCAGCTTCTTGCGACCTTCTATCGATCCCGCGGGGCTGATTACACTAAAATCCCAAATGATGAAGCAGCCCAGGCGTTCGAAGCGGAGCTCTCATACTGGCAGAGCAATTTCCTTCGGATCGAACAGGATCTTGACAACTCTGCTAAACGCACGACTCCGAGTCCGGAGCTGAAACCATGATATTCCATTGAGCTGCATTGCGTATGGGAGTCTCCATAAGGACATCCTGAGCGTTTCCGGCTACGCACCCGTCCACTTCTTCGGGTCGGTCAAAAGCAACCGAGTTCTCTCCATGCGGGCGCAGCGTCATGCAGACGCCGCGCAGCGGAAATGCGCCGGGGCCATCGCGGCTCGTAAGTTTACTGGGCTTCCTTAAGCGGCACCGCTAGCTACGCCGCGAAAACGTAGCAACCGAAGAGCATTCATCGTTACGAGCACCGTTGCACCGGTGTCGGCGAGAATTGCCGGCCACAGACCCGTAACGCCCACAATGGTGGTAAACAAGAAGACTACCTTAAGACCGAGGGCGACGGAAATATTCTGGCGGATGTTACCCATGGTGCGCTTCGAGAGGTCGATCATCAATGCGACATCGGACACACGCCCATGCAGCACCGCTGCTTCAGCTGTTTCGAGCGCCACGTCGGTACCGCCGCCCATGGCAATGCCGACATCGGCCGCTGCTAATGCCGGAGCATCGTTGATACCGTCGCCGATCTTCGCGACCTTGAATCCTTGTTTCTTGAGCTCGCCCACGATTCGTTGCTTGTCCTCGGGTAGGAGTTCGGCTCTGACTTCGATTCCCAAGTTCTTCCCGATAGCATCCGCCGTTCGGCGGTTATCGCCAGTCAGCATGACGATCCGAATGCCAGCATCGGTCAGGGCCTTGAGCCCGGCCTTGGCATCGGGGCGAGGCTCGTCACGCATGGCGATCAAACCGGCGACCTTGGTCCCCACCAGAAGGACCGAGACCGTTTTACCCTCGTCGTTCAGCGCTCCAATTGTCGTGACGAGATCGTCCGGCAAGGTCGCTCGGTCTCCTGCGGCGGCCGGTGAACCGAGGAATAGCGTCAGCCCGTCGATCGTACCGGTGACGCCTTTGCCGCCGATCGCCTTCGCATTGTTCACCGCCGGTACCGTGATGTTACGATCGATCGCCTTGGCGAGGATAGCCGTGGCAAGCGGATGGCTCGAGCCAGTTTCTAGCGCGGCGGCAAACTTGAGAACGTCCGCTTCGGACTGCTCGACAGCGATCAGGTCAGTGACCTTGGGCTTTCCTTCGGTCAAGGTGCCGGTTTTGTCGAAGGCCGCCGCAGTAATTTTACCGAGGTTTTCCAGGACTGAACCGCCCTTTAGTAGGAGACCACGCCTTGCGCCAGCCGAAAGGGATGCCGCGATAGCCGCCGGCGTCGAGATTACCAGCGCGCACGGACAGCCGATCAGCAAGATGGCAAGACCTTTGTAAATCCAAGCGTTCCATTCACCACCCAGAAGCAGCGGCGGCACCACGGCTACCAATGCCGCAACCACAACCACGCCAGGCGTATAGTAGCGCGAGAAGCGGTCGATGAACCGTTCGGTGGGTGCCTTGCTCTCCTGTGCTTCCTCGACCAGCTTGACGACGCGCGCAATCGTATTATCGGCCGCCGCCGCCGTCACTTGGACGCGCAGCGCGCCGTCTCCGTTGACCGTGCCAGCAAAGACGGTGGCTTCCGCGCCCTTGCGGACTGGCGTGCTCTCTCCGGTCACCGGGGCCTCGTCAATCGCGCTCTCTCCGGACAAGATAACGCCATCGGCCGGCACGCGATCACCAGGGCGCACGAGGATGATGGAGCCCACTACAAGGCTTTCAGCCAGCACTTCTTCTGTCTTGCCGTTTCGCTCAATAAGCGCGGTCTTTGGCACTAGCTTGGTGAGCGACTGGATGCTGGCGCGAGCCTTTCCGGCTGCCACGCCTTCCAAAAGTTCGCCGACCAGGAATAGAAAGACGACCGTGGCAGCTTCCTCGCCGGCACCAATGATGACGGCGCCGACCGCTGCAATGGTCATGAGCATTTCAATGGAAAACGGCGTGCCGTTGAGCGCCGCCATGATGGCGCGCCGCGCGATCGGCACTAGCCCGACAAGCATGGCGACAATGAACGCCCAAACCTCGATCCCAGGGACTAGCTTGCCGGCGCTATAGGCGGCAACAAGGGCGAGGCCGCTGGCGAGCGTCAGCAGGCCTTTGGCGGATTTCCACCAGGGGCCGGTGCTTGTGCCGTGATCGTGACCATGCAGGCTGGCCAGGGCCTCTTCCTTGTGCGGAGGGTCATGAGTATCGTCATCGTGGCAATGATGCTCATGATCGTTGTTGGTGGGCTGCAGCGGTGCGACCCCGTATCCGAGCCCACGAACCCTCGTTTCAACGACGCCAAGGTCGCTTTCGGCGGTATGGCAGACCGTCATAGTGCCGGCTGTCACCGAGACCGAGACATCCTCAATCCCAGGCACACGCCGCACGGCAGTGTCGATTTTTGACGCGCACGAGGCGCAATCCATGCCATCGACCCGGAAGCGGGTCTGGTTCGCAGCAGTCGCCATTACGAAATTCCTTCCATCATCCGTCGAGAGGCTTACATCCTCTAGCGGCTAGAGGAGCAAGCGAAAAGTGACCCTTCAAGGCGCACCAATTGGCGAAGCGGCAACGCGAAGCGGCGTCAAAGTTCCGACGATCCGCTATTATGAGCTGATCGGCTTGTTATCCGCTCCGCCGCGCTCAGATGCCAACCGTCGTCTCTACGATGATGATGATGTGCGACGCCTCGCCTTCATCCGCCACGCTCGAGAACTGGGCTTCGAGGTGGATGCCATCCGGACACTCCTGGCGTTGCAGGACGAACCTGGGCAATCCTGCGCGGCGGCCGACGCTGTTGCTCGCAATCGACTTATCGACGTTGAACAGCGAATCGCGAGCTTGACGGCTCTGAAAGCCGAACTGGAACGCATGATTGTGGGTTGCGCCCACGGCCGTGTCGCTGAGTGCCGCGTGATCGAAATTCTAGCGGACCACGGGAAGTGCGTTTACGCCCAACACTAACTGAATAAAGCCGATCAGCTCTTGCCGGCTGT
>JAFKKS010000216.1 GCA_017304555.1 Hyphomicrobiales bacterium | reverse complement strand
CACGGCGGCATGGAGATCAAGCTTTCCGACGAGCCGCTCGACGCCGTGAAGCAGATCATCCGCGCCTGCGATGGCCGCTTCTCGGAAGTCGGCGGCATCTACAAGGTTTATGTCGGCGCGCCTGGCCTGCCGGTCGCCTCGATTGTGGACGGCCATCTCCGCGCCGACGAGGGCGACAGCTTCAAGCCCGTCCTGCCACTTATGCAGCGTGTCAACTACGTCACGGCGACGTACATGGAGCCGGGCGATAGCTGGAATCCGAAGGTCGCGCCGCCGCGCGGCAATGACGAATACGAGGCGATCGACGGTCGCCGGCTCGAGGCCGACCTCGACCTGCAGCTTGTGCAGTCGGCGGCGCATATCCAGCGCCTGCAATTGCAGATGCTCAAGCGGTCGCGCCGCGAACGTCGGCATACGATCCCGCTCGGTCCGGAATTCTTCGGCATTGAGCCCGGCGACATCATCGAGTGGAACAGCGATCGGAACGGCTACGTCGACAAGCTTTTCGAGGTCGACAGCGTCGAGCTCTTCGACAACCTCAACAGCAGCGTCTCGGTCATTGAGGTCGACCCCGACGATTATGACTGGAACGGCGAGACCGACTTCGTCGAGCAGCCGGCGACATCGCTGGTCGTCGATCGGCCCTCACCGAAGATCATTGAAGGCTTTAACGTCGCGTCCTTCATCTATTCAGGCGACACGGGCACGCAATATCCAGCGATCGGCATTACATGGACGCTCCCGGAAGATGGCGATGTTTCGGGCGTGCGCTGGCAGATGCGCCCAACGGCGCGGCCCGATGACGTAGCGACGGGCAACACCGACGATGTCGCGGCCGAGGCAGTGGTCATCCTTGGCGGGTTGCAGCCGCTGACAGGTTATGACGCTCGCGCTCGCTTCGAGAGTTTCAACGGATACGCGTCGGACTGGTCGCTTTGGCAATCTGTCACGACGCCGAACGTCTCGATCTTGGCAAGCCAGCTCGAAGACCAGATCAAGAAAACACTGGCACAGGTCGAGCCGAATGTCGCGGCGGTGTCGTTGCAGACGAAAGCCGTCATCGACAAATGGGTAACGGCGAAGCAGAAGGCCGATGATCTTCTCGGCCAGGTCAAGCGGGTGCAGGCATCGAGCGATGCCGCGCATGCCGCGATCGTCCAAAATCAAACCGTGCAGGAAAGCCAAAACGAGGCCTTCGTTGCGCTGTTCACCGCGATGGCTGCGCAGGTTGCGGCCAATTCCGCGGGCATCGTTTCGGAAGCGTCGGTCCGCGCCGAAAGAGATGGCGCGATCACCAGTCTGCTCACCGCGCTGACATCGGCCACTAACGGCAACTCCGCTGCGATCGTCAGCGAGGCGTCGACGCGCTCGAGCGCTGATAGCGCCATGGCCTCGGATATCACCGGGCTGACGACGACGGTTGGCGGCCACACGGCGTCGATTGGCACGCTGACCTCGACGGTCAATGGCGTGAAGGTGCAGTTCGGCGTCACTGGCACGATCAATGGCGTCACCGGCGGGTTCGTCTTTACCGGCATTGCAAAGCTGGATGGCTCGGTCAGTTATACCGTCGAGATCAACGGCGACCTTGTCGTTGACGGCACGATCACTGGCGGCAAGCTCGCTGCGACCGACATCATTACGCTTTCGGCGCAGATTCAGGCTGCCATCATCAAGACCGCGCATATCGACAATCTGCAGGTCACGCGCCTCAAGATCGGCGATGACGAAGTCAACATCGACAAATTGGAGCAAGGTGCCGCGGCTGCAACGGCGTACCAAGATCATGCAGCCATTCGCACTCTGGCGTCGCCGTGGACTAGCGGTCTACCGGGGGATTTCCGCGACGTCGTCTCGTTGTCCATCACGACAATCGGCGATGGCGTCGAGATGTTCTATTACGTTCGATACTTGGCGTTCTATCGAAACACTGGCATCTCGTCGGGCTCTCGCGCTCCAGTCCAGTTTCGGTTCGTTGTCGACGGCACGCCAGAAGACACCTTCGATTTTGTCGCGACTGAAAAGGCCGGGACGGTCTTTTACATTGACGAACCCATCGTGCTCGCGTCGTTCAAAGCGACGCTCTCGGCGGGCGCTCACACAATCAAAATCCAGGCTAACAGAGGCGCTGGGAATTACACCGGAGGCGACACGGCCGACAACGAGATCGGTCCGGGGCGACTAAAGGTCATCGAACTGCGGAAGGCTGCGTGATGGAGTCGAAACGCGAAGAATGGTTCATTGCAATCCGCGACGACAATCGCGACGGAAAGCCAGAAATCACGGTGCATTCGGAATACGTCGCTCGCAACCGTGACGGCGATCGTCTCGTCGATCAAGCGCTGCCGTCGCTTAGGACTGCGCTGGAGAATATCGATGATATTCCGGTGGCGCTCTCTGATGGGCATCAAACGACGTTGGGCATTGTCGTTGCAACGCTGCGCAAGGCCGCAAGCGCTGCGATCGACCAACATGAGGTCGATCTTGCAGAAGAAAAAAAGGCGGCTGTCGCGGCGCGCAAAAAGATGACGAAGATCGCGCAGCAGATCGTCGCGCTCTCGAATGACATCGCGCAGGCCGGCGGTGTCGCTACGCCAAATCAGACGAAGCAGATCGAAGACTGCCATCGACGGTTTAACGAAATGCGCGCGGCGCAGGATGAGCGCGCGCGGCAGCGGCGGCATTGTCTAGCAGACAAGCTTCGTCGTCATCAAAACATCGAGGGCTGAAATAATGGCGCTCTGGCTCACGAACGGCACGGTTTCGGTCGCTAATGGCGGCACGGTCGTCACTGGCGTCGGCACGACCTTCTCGCAGGCGCGCGTCGGCTCCGAGATCCGCTTCGGCAGCGTCGACAAGCCCTGGTATCTCGTCACGGCGGTCAACAGCGATCTTAGCCTGACGATCACGCCGGCGGCGATCGCCGCGTTTACTGGCTCTGCCTATGCGCTGCGGCCGGTGTCGTTCTCGATGGAAAAGGACTTTGCCGATAAGCTCGACGAATTCCTCTCGCGGTTCGGCGGCGCTCTGACCGTGGCTGGCGATGACCGCATTCTGACGCTGAACAAGGATGCGACCGGCGATTATGCCGAGGTGATTTTTCAGACGGGCGGCACGAACAAGTATCGCCTCGGGTTGCTCGGTTCCGACGCCTTCAAGGTGCAGAAGTGGAATGGCGCGGCGTGGGTCGACGCGGGCGATGGATCGGGCAACGTTGCCGGTCCGGCTGCGGCGGCAAACAACGGCTTCGCGCGGTTCGACGGCACCACGGGTAAGCTCCTGAAAGATGGCGGCGCCGTCATCGCGCCCGGCGATCTCGATGCCGGCACGGCCGCGAAGCGTACGGCCTTTATGGCCGCAATCGGCGCGCGCGAGGTGTTGACCGCCAACCGCCAGTATTATGTCCGTAGCGACGGAAACGACGCCAACGATGGGCTCACCAACACATCCGGCGGCGCTTTCGCTAGCATCCAGAAAGCGATCGATACGGCGGCCGCTCTCGACAGCTCAATCTACGATGTCTCGATCGCCACCAATCGCGGCAGCACAACCACGTTGACGCTGAAGCGGTTGCTCGGAAACGGAACGCTCAACATCGTCGGCGACGAAGTCACACCGAGCAATTGCCTGGTCAACCCTGCAGGAACGGCGTTCTATTCGCCCGGCACGGCCAAGGGCGGCAACTTTCTTATCGCCGGATTTAAAATTCAATCGGGCGGCGGCCAAGATGTTCAATGCGGGTCGCAAGTCTATATCACCCTGCGGAATAACGAGTACGCAGGAACGGCCAATTACCGCATCTACTGCACCGGCGGTCAGATCGATGTGGCGGGGACAGGCAACAAGATCTCCGGCGGTGGCATCGGCTTCGTCATTTGCGACAACCACGGCGTCAT
>JAFKKS010000215.1 GCA_017304555.1 Hyphomicrobiales bacterium | reverse complement strand
ACGCGGGCGCAGCGCGCGCCGGCACGTTCGATGGAACTCATCGCGGCGGCGAGATGGTGTTTGGCGACGTTCCGGTCGGTGACGATGCACACGGCGGCGCCTGGCCGCAGCTTGGCGACGCGTGCGCCGAGTTCCTGCAACACATCGCGCCCGATGATGATGTCGTAGGGGCGACCGCTCAGATCGACGGCGACGGTTGTGAGGTCGCCGCTGCGCGGCAGGACGGTCATGGCTTGTATTCTCCGCATTTCAGATGCGCTTGCAGTTGCGACACGATCTCTTCGACCACCGTCATGTGCGGTACGTCACGCGATTCCACGATGAGATCGGCCTCGGCGTAAAAGGGGTCGCGCTCCGCCATCAGTCGCTGCAGGGTTGCCGCGGGATCGGCAGTTTTGAGCATCGGCCGGTCGCTGCGGCGTTTGATGCGCCGCATCAGGACGTCGAATTCCGCCTTCAGCCAGAGTGATACGGCTTTGTCGCGGACCGCGGCGCGCGTGCTGGCGTTCATGAAGGCGCCGCCGCCGGTGGCGAGAACCTGGGGTCCCGCATCAAGAAGCCGTTCGATGACGCGCGCTTCGCCGGAGCGGAAAGCGGGCTCGCCGTGACGTTCGAAGATTTCCGGAATCGTCATGCCGGCGGCAGCTTCGATTTCGGTGTCGGCATCGACAAAGGGCAGGCCAAGCCGCGTCCCCAGCCGGCGTCCGACCGAGGATTTGCCGGCGCCCATCATGCCGACGAGCACGATCGAACGGCGTCCAAGCACGGACAGGAGGTCCGCGTCCGCGCTCGTTCGAGAAATGCCGTGCAGCGACGTGTCGGTCATAAAGTGGTTTTAGAACAAGGGGTGGAAAAGTGGAAACCGGCTTTTGCCAAAAATCGCGTTCACTTAAGGCAATGCGTTAAGGAGGTGCAGCGATCGTGGCCGAAAGTCCGTGTTTCGGCATCGCGTCGATGCGTCACCATCGATGCTTGTATTGATCGTCAGAACGTGGTCGTAGTTGGAACGGAGTCCGGAGGGGGGCTCCCAATCCAGCGTCGCTTATATGCCGAGTTTGATCCGTCTGATATTTGCTTTAGGCCTGCTTGGCGGCTTGGCCTACGGGGCGATCTTCAGCCTTGCGACGTTCGGCGAACCGAAGACGCGGGAGATCACCGTGACAATCCCGCAAGACCACCTCAACAAACATCGCTGAAGGCACGCGCGCCGATGCCGCGCAAGCGCGCCGCTACCGATTCCGGCCTCGTCTCGCTTTTTCTCGATATGCTGGCGGCCGAGCGCGGTGCGGCGCTCAATACGCTCGCGGCCTATCGGCGCGATCTCGACGATTTCGACGCGCATGTCACCGACGGCGGTGGGGCCGTCGCGACGGCGACGACTGACGATCTGCGCGGCTATCTCGCAGCGCTGGCACGCCGCGGTTTCACGGCGTCGTCGGTCGCGCGCCGGCTTTCGGCACTGCGGCAATTCTACCGCTTCCTCTATGCCGAAGGGCATCGCAAGGACGACCCGGCAGCGGCCATCGAGGGACCGAAGCGCGGCCGCTCGCTACCTAAGGTGCTCACCGTCGACGATGTCGACCGGCTGCTGACAACGGCGCGCGAGCAGGCCGGCGAAGGCGAGCGCCTAGCGAGGGAACGGCTGCGGCGCGCCCGGTTCGTGTGCCTGATCGAAGTTCTGTACGCGACAGGCCTGCGCGTGTCCGAACTTGTGGCGTTGCCTATTGCCGCCGCCCGGCGCGACGCGCGCATGCTGCTCGTCCGCGGCAAAGGCAACAAGGAACGGCTGGTGCCGCTCAACGCGGCTGCCAAGGCGGCGATGGCGGATTATCTCGCCATGCGCGAAGAGGCGGGGCTGAAGGCGTCGAAGTGGCTGTTCCCGTCATTCGGGGAGAGCGGACACCTGACGCGGCAGCATTTCGCTCGTGACCTTAAGACTGCAGCAGTGGCTGCGGGCATCCGCGCCGATAAGATCAGCCCGCATGTGCTGCGGCACGCCTTCGCCAGTCACTTATTGCAGAACGGCGCCGACCTGCGGATCGTGCAGACATTGCTCGGCCATGCCGACATCTCGACGACGCAAATCTATACGCACGTGCTTGAGGAGCGGCTGAAAAGCCTGGTGCGCGATCTGCATCCGCTCGCTGACGAAGCCGGATGACGCCAGATGACGCTCAAGGCGGAAAGTGAGGTTGCGGCAGCGTTGTTACGCCAAGCGCATCCGTGACGAGACGCGCCAGCAGCAAGAAGTCCTCGATGCGCGGCGAAGTCGGCCGCCAGGCGAGGCCGATCGTGCGCTTCGGTTCCGGCGCCGCAAACCGCAAGAGTTTCACGCGATCGTCGCGGACCTCTGTGTCCGACGCAATTTCCGGCACGAGGGTCACGCCGTAATTGTTGGCGACGAGTTGCATCACGGTGGCAAGGCTGCTTGCGCCAAGGCCGGTGACACTGTCGCGGCGCGCCATTGTGCAATAGGCGAGGGCCTGGTCGCGCAGGCAGTGGCCTTCTTCCAGCAGGATGAGCCGGCGCTGGTCTACGTGGGTGGCAAGCGCCCGCGTTCCCGCAGGCAGCGGATCGGCCGCCGGCAGCGCCAGGAGAAACGGGTCCTCGAAGAGCGGCAGCGTGGCGACGTCGGCGTCCTCCACGGGCAGCGCCAGCATCGCGGTGTCCAATGCGCCGATCGCAAGCTCGGAGAGAAGCGCCTTGGTTTGCGTCTCGTGGACCTCCAGCCGCAGGTCCGGATGACTTTCCTGTAACCGCGGAAGAACGCGGGGCAGGACATAGGGGGCGAGGGACGGAATTACGCCGAGGCGCAGCGATCCCGACAGCGGGCGGCGCGCGCTTTGTGCAAGCGCGGTGAGATCATGCACGGCCCCGAGAATGGCTTCCGTCCGGCGCGCCACCACAGCGCCGATTTCGGTCGGTACGACTTGGCCGATCCGGCGCTCGACCAACGCGGCGCCGAGCAGTTTTTCGAGATCGCGGATCTGCATGGAAAGTGCGGGCTGCGACACATTGCAGGCTTCTGCCGCGCGGCCGAAATGGCGGTGGCGCAGAAGAGCATCGAAATAGCGAAGTTGTCTCAGCGTGATCATGGAAGAATAAGAAAATCTGATCGTGAGAATAGGAAATACGATTAGACCTTATGGTGCGATCGAGGCAACACTCGAATTCATCCAAATAAAAATCGTGCTGCGGCGGCCCACGAAAGACGCAGCAACTCATGAACGGAGAGAGACATGGACGCAAAAACCGACGACAAGGGCGCCGGCAAGTGCCCGTTCACCGGAGGCGCGCGCGGACCGAGCAATCGCGAGTGGTGGCCGAACCTGCTCGACCTCCAGGTCCTGCATCGCCATTCAGACCTGTCCGACCCGATGGGCGAGACGTTCGATTACGCCGCCGAGTTCAAGACCCTCGATCTCAACGCCGTCATGACGGATCTGAAGGCGCTGATGACCGACTCGCAGGATTGGTGGCCGGCCGATTTCGGCCATTACGGCGGGTTGATGGTGCGCATGGCGTGGCATAGCGCCGGCACCTATCGAATCACCGACGGGCGTGGTGGCGCCGGCGGCGGCCAGCAGCGTTTCGCACCGCTGAACTCGTGGCCGGACAACGTGCTGCTCGACCGCGCGCGCCGGCTCCTGTGGCCGATCAAGCAGAAATACGGCCGCAAGATTTCCTGGGCCGACCTCTATGTGCTGGCCGGCAACGCCGCGCTGGAGTCGATGGGCTTCAAGACCTTCGGTTTCGCCGGTGGGCGCGCCGATCAGTGGGAGCCGCAGGAGCTTTACTGGGGCCCGGAAGGAACATGGCTCGGCGACGAGCGCTACAGCGGCGAGCGCGAACTCGCGGAGCCGCTGGCTGCCGTGCAGATGGGCCTGATCTACGTCAACC
>JAFKKS010000214.1 GCA_017304555.1 Hyphomicrobiales bacterium | reverse complement strand
CCGGTACACCCCGGAAGGCATCGCATATAGTTTGGAGTTTCCTGCAACCTTTTGAGGTTTCGTGCGTTTCGCCAAGGTCCGCGGGGTTTCCACTTTATGACATCAACGACCATGCAAGAATCTTCCGGCAGGCTTGCCCGGAGGCGATCGTCGACAGCCGAAAGGCCCCGTTCAAACCCCGCCACAAAGCCTGCGAAGCCCAGGGCTCTGGTCGTCGAGGACGAGATTTTCGTCGCTTGGCACCTGGAGGCGACGCTGCGGGAACTCAATTTCACGGTTTGCGGCATGGCGCCGGACGGCCAAAGCGCCGTCGACAAGGCACGCAAACTCCACGCCGACCTGATCCTGATGGACATAAACCTTCAGGGGGACATGGACGGGATCGAAGCCGTTCGCCAGATCCAGGAAACGCAGCCGGCGCCCGTCATCTTCATCACCGCCTATAGTGACCCGACGACCCTCAGCCGCATCCGCAAGATCGCGCCCGGCGCCCCGGTTCTCGCCAAGCCCGTCTCGCTGAATGTCCTTAGGGCTGCGGTATCGAGCGTGATGACACCCCCAGCCTGACGGTTTCTACGCACCGCTCAGTACTGCTCGAAGCCGCGCTTGAGTTCCCAGTCGGTGATGCGGCGGTCGTATTCGAACTGCTCCCATTTCGCCGTGTAGACGTAGTGGTCGACGACGGCGTCGCCGAGCGCTTTGCGCAACATCGTCGAGCGGTCCAGGCACTGCGCCGCGTCGCGCAGGGTCTTCGACACCTCCGGCAATGAGGTATCAACATAGGCGTCGCCCGAATGCGGCGCGCCCAATGTGAGCTTCTCGTCGATGCCGGCGAGCCCGGCCGCGATCAGCCCCGCAAAGGCAAGGTACGGATTGAGATCGGCGCCGCCGATGCGGCACTCGATGCGGATCGCCTTCGAATGCTCGCCGACCAGCCGGAAGCCGGCGGTGCGGTTGTCACGGCTCCACACCGCCCGCGTCGGCGCGAAGGTGCCGGCCTGGAAGCGCTTGTACGAGTTGATGTAGGGCGCGAGGAAATAGGTGATGTCGGGGGCGTATTTAAGCTGTCCGGCGACGAACGCCCGCATCAGCGGCGACATGCCGTGCTCGGCTTTGGGATCGAGGAACAGCGGCTTCTTGCCCGCAGCGTCCCAGAGTGAGGCATGCACATGCGCGCTCGACCCGGCGAGCCCGTAATTCCACTTCGCCATGAAGGTGACCGCCTTCCCCTGCCCCCAAGCGATCTCCTTGATGCCGTTCTTGATGACGACGTGGTTGTCGGCCATCTCCAGCGCATCGGCATAGCGGACGTTGATCTCCGCCTGCCCCGGGCCCCATTCGCCCTTGGAGTTCTCGACCGGAATGCCCGCGGCGTGGAGGCCGTTGCGGATCGCCCGCATCACGCCCTCCTCCTTCGTCGTCTGTAGGATGTGGTAGTCCTCGATGTACTGCCCCGCAGTCGCAAGTTCGGCGTAGCGCTTCTGCCGCGCGCTCTCGTAGCTCTCGTCGAAGAGATAGAATTCGAGCTCGGAGGCGAAGAAGGCGCGCATCTTGCGCTGCGCCAGCCGCGCGATCTGAGCTTTGAGAATGCCGCGCGGCGAATGCGCGAGATCGTGGCCGTGATGGTCGAGCACGTCGGCGATAACGAGCGCGGTCGACGGCAGCCACGGCAAGCGCCGCAGCGTCGTCATGTCGGGCTTCAGCACGAAGTCGCCGTAGCCCTTCTCCCAGCTCGCCGCCGCATAGCCCGGCACCGGCTCCATGTCGATGTCGTTGGCGAGCAGGTAGTCGCAGGCGTGCGTCTCCTCGTGTCCGCCATTGATGAAGAACTCGGCGTGGAAGCGTTTGCCGATCAGGCGGCCCTGCATGTCCACCATGGCGACGACGACGGTGTCGATGCCGCCCGCCTTCACCGCCTTCTTCAAATCCGCGAAGCTCAGATTGCCTGCCATGACGTCCCGCCCCCAAACGATTTTCTCTTGAACAGTCTGAAGCGAAGCGCCGGACGCGGTCAATCGTCAGCCGTGCCCCTGCTCCCGCGCGACTTCGCCGATCGCGGCGTCGATGATGTCGATCGCCTTCGCCATCTCGCCCTGAGTGAGCGTCAGCGGCGGCGTCAGCGTCAGAACGTTGCCGAACGTCGTCTTGAACGACAGACCCGCGTCCATCGCACGGTACATCACCGCCTCGGCCGCGTCCTTGGCTGGCGTCTTGCTGTCGCGATCGGTGACAAGCTCGATCCCGATCACCAACCCCTGCCCGCGCACGTCGCCGACAAGGCGATGCTTCTGCATCATGTCGTCGAGACGATCGAGCGCATAGGCGCCGACGGTCGCGGCATTCTCGACCAGGTTCTCGTCCTCGATGATCTCGATGGTGGTCAGCGCCGCACGCGCCGTCACCGGGTTCTTCTCGTGCGTGTAATGGCCGAACGCGTAGTTCCCGCCGACGTCGAGATCCGGCCGCGCGACCACCGCCGCGATCGGCAGGATGCCGCCGCCGAGCGCCTTGCCGAGCACCAGGATGTCGGGCGTCACGCCGTCGTGCTCGCAGGCGAACATCTTGCCCGTCTTGCCGAGGCCGGTCGGGATCTCATCGAGAATGAGAAGCGTGCCGTGCTTGTCGCAGAGCGCGCGCACCTTGCGCCAGAAGCCCGGCGGCGGAACGTAAGGTACGGCGCGGATCGGCTCGGCGATGAAGGCGGCGACGTCGCCTTCGCGCCCCAGCACATAGTCGATCATGCGCAGGCACGCGTCGCCGGACTCTTCCGCGCTCGACGTGCCGTAAGGGCAGCGATAGCTTCCGAAAGGCGCGACGTGTTCGGCGCCCGGCATCAGCGGGCCGAGCGCGCTGGCGCGGAACAGCGCCTCGCCGCCGATGGCGGACGCGCCATAGCCGGCGCCATGGAACGCATCCCAGAACGACAACGTCTTGTAGCGGCCGGTGGCGACGCGCGCGATCTTGATCGCGACTTCGTTGGCGTCGGAGCCGCCGGTGGTGAACAGAACCTTGGAGAGGTCGCCCGGCGTGATCTCGGCGAGCTTGCGCGCGAGCGCGACGGGAACGTCCGAGGTGTAGCGGCGCGGCGTGAACGGCAGCGCATCCATCTGCTCGGCGATCGCGCGCTTGAGCCGCGGATGCCCGTAGCCGATATGGTGCACGTTGTTGCCGTGGAAATCCATGTAGCGGCGGCCGGCCGTGTCCTCGATCCAGATCCCTTCCGCCTTGGTGATGGCGTTGAGGCACGGCGTCGAGACCGACTGGCGCAGGAAGCAGGCTTCGTCTTCGGTGAGCAGCACGCGCGCACCGCCGCTGATGTTCCGATCGGCCCACGCCTTCCGCTGCGGCGAAAGATTGGTGTCGCTTTCGGATTCGGCGGGGGTCTTCATGTCCATCGTCATAACTTTCCTAGGCTGTCATCCCGGGCGAGCGCCGAAAGCGCGAGACCCGGGACCCACGAATCCCGACTTCGCCGTGATATCGAGATCCCGGCTGAGCCAATCCCGGCCACAGATCGTGCCAATCCTCGTTCTCTTTTTCGATCAAATCGACCTTCCACGCCCGCGCCCAGCGTTTGATCCTCTTTTCGCGGAGAATTGCCTCGCCGATATCATCGTGAACTTCATAATAGACGAGTGTGCGGACACCATATTTTTGCGTGAAACCTGGAACCACACCCATGCGATGCTCGTACACACGGCGAACAAGATCGTTGGTCACTCCGACATACAGTGTCCCATGCGGCCTGCTTGCGAGGATGTAGACGAAGTAGCTCACCTGGCGCGTTCAGGTGCGAATGGGTCCCGGACAAGCGCGTACCGCGCTTTCCGGGATGACACCCTTTTTGAGCCTCGTCAGGTTCCTGCAAGCGGGGGCGCTAAACCTGCCAATCAGGGGGTCCATCGGCGGCCTGGGCGGCCTTGGCCT
>JAFKKS010000213.1 GCA_017304555.1 Hyphomicrobiales bacterium | reverse complement strand
GGTGCTTTACCCAGGGCTCCCCGGCCATCTCGGCCATGCCATTGCGGCGAAGCAAATGGCTGGCGGCTTCGGCGGCATGCTGTCGATCCGCGTCAAAGGCGGGGAACAAGCCGCGATCGGGACGGCCGCACGGGTTGAATTATGGAAGCGCGCCACCTCGCTCGGCGGGGTCGAAAGCCTGATCGAACACCGCGCATCGGTCGAAGGCGAGGGAACGCCCTGCCCGCCCGACCTGCTTCGCATGTCTGCCGGTTCGGAAGACCCGGAGGACCTTTATGCCGACATTGATCGGGCCCTGCGGGCGGCCAACGCCTGATCCAGCGAATTTTGCTTGCGATATCAATCCCGACTGTTAACCTATTGTCACAAAATCGGGATTATTCTCACAGGAATGACTGATTCGATCGATCGACTTTTTGAAGCAGTCCAGGCCGCCCGCGACACGGATTCAGCGTCGTCGCGAACGGCGCGCTTGCTTCGCTCCGGTCGCGGCAAGGTGGCCAAGAAGATGGCCGAGGAAGCCGTCGAGGTCGTGATCGACGCGATGGCCGGCCGGCGCGAGGACGTGACCCGCGAAAGCGCCGACCTGCTCTACAATCTCGTCGTGCTTTGGGTATCGGCAGGCGTAAAGCCTGAGGATGTCTGGCAAGAGATGTCCCGCCGCGAGCGCCTGCTCGGCATCGCCGAGAAATTACCCAAGGACTTGATCGAAGGCGGGGTCAAGGAAGGCAAGCGCAAAGTGATCGCGCTCGAGGCCCGGCGGATCCGCAAGCGCCGCTGAGAGGCGCTTCATGGCGCGGATCGACGCGCCTCATTGTTCCGGGCCGACCGTCCCGGCATCTTTTAATCGTACCGATCTCACCCAGCCGGATACGTCATCGCCGGTCCGCGGATTGATGTACATCACTGATGACCATCCATCATCGGTCTGCGCGTAAACGACCAGATGATCTTTCGGAACGACGAAGACTCCGCTGATGGGGCAGCGGACGCGCGGCGCGGAATAGAACTGCAGCCGCCCGGCCCCGACCACAACGGCGGCGCGTGGCGGCGAGAAGATCGGTGTCTCCTTCGTACCGGCTTTCGGCTCCTTGCAACTTGCCGGCGATGCGGCGAAGGCCGTGGCTGAAAGCAGGACAAGGCTGGCGCTGAAAACGGCGCCGGCAAAAAGAACTTTACCTTGCGCCATTTCCGCTCCCGATTATTTGGCGCGCAACGACGGCGGCTTCAGATCACTTTTGCTTCGCGCCCGCCATCAATGCCTCAAGGCCTTCCATGGCGATCGTGTAATCCTTCGGCACCTCGCCGCCGAAATGCTCTTTGGCGCCGAGCGCGGCGACCCATTCGAGACGCTCCGCCGTCGCGCGCGTCATGATCGGCTCGATCCCCGCATCTTCAAGCGCGTCCGCCGACATCCGTGCTTCGTGCCCGCGCCGGTCCGCGTGAATGACATCGGTCACCATCAGGAAGTTCGCGAACTCCGTGAAGGGACGGCTGTCGGCGAACTTGCCGAACGAGGTGAGCACCGCTTTGTCGATGCCGTAGCGGCGCGCACCGAGCACACATTCGACAAGCAAGGCCTCGAGCCCCTTCGCTACCACCGAGCGCATGATCTTGATGCCGGAGGCGGCGCCGAGATCACCGGTGACGTGCTCGATCTTCAATCCCCACGGCGTCAGCATTTCGAGGAAACGCTCGGAGGCCGGGCCGCTGACGAGAATCGGCAACCGGTGGCCGTCGACATGCGGCGTTCCCATGATGGATGCGTCCGCGATCGAAGCGCCGCTCGGCGTCAGCGCCTTGCCGACCGCCTGCTTCACTTTCGGCGTCGCAGAGGCGAAGTCCACGAACACATGACGCGCTTTCAGGTGCGGCGCGAAAGCCTCGGCGCTCTCGATCGAATTGACGCCGGGCGTCACGCCGATGATGACGTCGCAATGCTGCGCAAGCTCCTCGGGCGAGCGCGCGAGCGGCACGCCCGCGTCCGCGGCGCGCTTCTGAATGAGCGCGCTGTACGGTCCGTCGAACGCGTATTTATCGTAGCTCATGACGTGCTTCAGGCCTTGGCCGCGAAAACCGCGCCCGAGCGTGCTGCCAACTTCTCCAAAGCCGATGAGGCCGAGCTTGATCTGATTGGTCTCGCTCATGAGCTATTCCTTTTAACGTTTCGCGATGCGATTGCGTCGCATAGCTGGGCCGGATAATCCTGCCTGCATTTGAATTTGCAAATGGAGCCGGGTGTATGGGCGCGATTTTGGGGGATGGCAACTTCCGCTACGAAGTAGTGGATTCATGGGCTCAGCTTCCGCCCGGCATGACCTGCGGCGACGTCGGCGGCATCGGCATCGACCGTCACGACAACGTCTATGTGTTCAACCGTGGGCCGCATCCGATGCTGGTCTTCGATCGCGACGGCAAGTTTCTTCGCACCTGGGGCGAAGGCATGTTCCCGCGCGCGCACGGCGTTCACATGGGGCCGGACGACACGATCTATCTCACCGACGACGGCGATCACACCGTGCGTAAATGCACGCTGGACGGAAAGGTCTTGCTGACGATCGGCATCCCCGGGCGCCCGTCAAAATTTCTCGGCGGGCAACCGTTCAATCGCTGTACGCATACGACGTTGTCGCCGCGCGGCGACATCTACGTCACCGACGGATACGGCAACGCGAAGGTCCACAAGTTTTCGCCCGATGGAAAGCTGCTGAAGTCCTGGGGCGACTTCGGCATTGATCCCGGTCAATTCAACATCGTGCATAATATCTGCTCCGACGCAGATGGTTGGCTCTACGTCGCCGATCGGGAAAACCACCGCATCCAGGTGTTCGACGGCGAAGGTAAATACGAAACGCAGTGGAACTTCCTGCATCGCCCCTGCGGCGTCTGCATGAGCCAGGGCGCCCAGCCGTTCTGCTACGTCGGTGAGCTCGGCCCGTCGTTTCCGCTCACCCGCGATTTTCCCAATCTCGGCCCGCGCGTCAGCATCACCGATATCAAAGGGAATGTTCTGGCGCGCCTTGGAAAGAACCATGCCGGCGAAGGCGATGGGCAATTTGTCGCGCCGCACGGCATGGCCGTCGATTCGCGCGGCGACATCTATGTCGGTGAGGTCGCGAACACGTTCTGGCCGCAGGTTTACCCCGATCGCAAGCCGGAGCACACGCTTCGCACCCTGCAGAAGCTGCGCAAGGTTGCCTAAGCTGCGGCAATCGTACGGCGGCCGAAAGGCCGCCGTATTTTCCTTGACGCGCGCGATGGACAAGCGCCCCCGCGCCCGATAATCACACCACGATGCTGCGACGCCTTTACGACTGGTGCATCGCCGCGGCGGACCGACGTTCCGCGTCCTGGGCCCTGGGCGCGGTTTCTTTTGCGGAAAGCTCCTTCTTTCCCATCCCGCCGGACGTGATGCTGATTCCGATGGCGCTCGCGCGCCCGGACAAGGCGTATTTCTACGCCGCCGTCTGCACCGTGACGTCGGTCGTCGGCGGCCTGCTCGGCTACATGATCGGCGCGCTACTCTACGATTCCGTCGGCGCCTGGGTCATCCATCTCTACGGCTATGGCGACAAAGTCGAAGCCTTCCGCGCCGCTTATGCGCAATACGGCGCCTGGATCATCCTGCTCAAAGGCCTGACCCCGATCCCCTACAAGCTGGTGACGATCACCTCCGGCTTCGCCGGCTACAATATCTTCCTCTTCGTCCTGTTCTCCGCGATTACACGCGCCGCGCGCTTCTTCATCGTCGCGTTCCTATTGCATCGCTACGGTGCGCAGGCGCGCGAGATCATCGAGAAGCGGCTCGGCTTCTGGGCCGCGATGGTCGCCATCGGCATCGTCGCCGGCTTCATCATCCTCGCCCGCGTGATCTGAGAGCTTAGCCGAGCAGACGAGTACTCTTTTCTGTGTTTTAAACCGCTGAAGATGAATCCCTTTTCGTCA
>JAFKKS010000212.1 GCA_017304555.1 Hyphomicrobiales bacterium | reverse complement strand
GGAGGAATTCAGCGTCGCCGTCAAGGAAAAGATCGGATCTCCTTTCCAAATGTGATCGCGCAAGATGTCGCGGCGGCGCGCACCTTGGATCGACGCCGCGTTGATGCGCGATAGTCGAGAATTACAAGAGACTTAGTTTAACGCGCCAGCGCGCGCCCACGCTCCAAGGCTTCGAAAGAGACGGTTGGGGAAGCGACAAGCCAGCGATATCCTGCTCCGATGAGTGTCTCAATATTCCCCGGCCCGACGTGAGGGTGGCCGCAGAATGCGCCGTGCGCGTTGAAGGTTTCAACGATCCAACGCATGTGAGTGACGACGGAGGGATGATCATATTGACGCGGCACGCCAAGGTTCTGTGAAAGATCACCTTCACCAATAATAACGAGGCTCATTCCTGGAACTCGGTCAGGATCGCCGGCAGATTCTCGACAGCCGCGATGCTTTCACACATCATACCGACGAGAATTTCTCCCTTTGGATCGATCGGCCAAACGTCGGCGCGCGCGTAGCTCTTGCTGCGTAAGCCCCCAATAGCGAGCGGCAGCAGCCGGGCCGTCGCCTCGCCGTCCGGGCGGCTCGTTTAGCGGATCGCCATGCGGTCGGGCATAACGGCAAGCCGCAACGGCGGCGCGCGCCTCGGCAACTGTGCGTATATGAGGCCAGATGATGCCGTAGACTCCCGCATCCAGCGCCTGTTTCGCCATCCACTGATTCATCTCTTCGCCATTGCACGGAAGGCGCACTATCGGCGTCACCGCAGGTGCGACCGTGCCCGCCTTGGCGAGGCTCCGCGGACTCAAAATGTATTGGAGGCAGTCTCGAATTGTCCTCGCATCGAAGGGGTTGTGCTCCATCTCCAGAACGACGGCGTCGTACGGCGCGCTGGACATGACCTGGACGCTGCGGATGTCGGGCGGCGAAAACGCGGCGAACGCCACATCGCCATCCTCAAAAGCCCGAATCGCTCCATTCAATCTCGGCAATTCACTCACTGTCCGTCCTTTTCACCTTTTGGCGGTGTACGGCGCGAAGGTGCAAATGGAAGGTCGCGCTAAATCATTGACTTCGAGACGCAGTGTCGTTGTCGATGACAAGCCTGCGCGGCAGACACGCTGTGTGACCGCGGCAGGACGGAGCCGTTTTCGCTCGCGCCAACCGCCTATGCTTGGCGTAACATTCAGGGCGTCTTCTTGAACGATACAGCTTTGCTTGCAATCTCAAGATGCCGCTTCATGAGGGCAGACGCCCATTCGCGCTGACCTTCCAGGAGCGCGTCGATGATTGCGATATGCTCGGTCATGAGAGTGCGCATGCGAACATCATCATAGAATGCATGTTCGCTGAGGCGGCGAAGGCGACTATGCTTTCGTACATTCTCGATAATGAACATGTTGTTGGAGAACCGCGCCAAAGTCTCATGAAAGTCGGAGTTGAGTTCGATGAAGAGCTGTCGATCGGTCGATTTCACGCCGCTAAATTTGACATGGCCCGCGCGCAAGCTGCGTAGCTTTTCGTCGTCCTGCTTAAATCCGCGTTCTAGAATTCCCGCCGGCTCGATGATGACGCGAAATCTGTAGCTATCGATGTAAGCCCGCTCGTTCTCGAGACTGGGTAGAAATCGCCATCCTTGTCCGGTGCTGGGTTCGACGAGACCGTCCAGCGACAAGCGAATGAGAACGCGCGTAAGCTGTGAGCGGGGGACGTCATAACGGCGAATAAATTGAGCCTCGGAGAATTGCTCAGGCACGCGATTGTTGGAACGGTCGAGAATAATGGTGTCGAATAGTTCTTGGTCGGCGGATTTGGGGATTGCCGCAGCTCTAGAATCGAGTTCCGGCATCTTTTCCGGAATGAAGTAACCGTGCTTGCCCTCGGCAAGAAATCCCTTGCTCGCAAGGTATGGCATAATCATGCGCACGGGCGTGCGCGACACGCCAAGGGCGCAGGTCAATTGCTGTTCCGTCACTCGGCAGCCAGGCACGTGGCGAAGTGCCGTGAGCCATGCGGCGGCGAGCCCAGCAAGTTCGAGTTGTTTGGCGTTGAGTTCCATAGCGATTCTCGCCCGTCGGCGCACTATATAACAAAACGAAGCACTGAAATCGCTCGATTCTACCTTCTCGATGTCGTCTTCATATCGAGTGATGTCCGATTCTAAACGGTTTTCAGAGATTTTGCTCGGTTGACCGAATGGATTATTTGCATATAGCATACATTGATTGCAGTCGTGAATCTGGCTGAAAAAGTGACCTTGAAGTCATCCTTTTCCTCCGCATTCAGGGTGCGTATTTGCGGCGGTAGGGCATGTGACGAGCTATGGCTTTTCGTATTGCGGTCGATATTGGCGGAACCTTCACTGACGGCGTCGCGGAAGACATTGCATCAGGGCAGATTTATCTCGCCAAACATCTAACCACTCAAGATGATCCCGGCGTGGCGCTTTCCAAGGTCGTTGCCGATCTTCTCGTAGCAATCGCCTTGAACGATAGCGGTGTGACGGCGGACGCCATTAGCGAGGTCATTCATGGCAGTACGCTTGTCACTAACTCGCTGATCGAGCGGAAGGGCGCAACCACCGCATTGGTCGCGACGCGTGGAACCGCCGACATTACCGACATCGGCCGCGAGGTTCGCTACGATCTCTATGACCTCGATATTCAGATGCCGGAGCCTTTGGTTCCCCTCAGCCTCAGATTTGAGGTTGACGAAAGGGTTGCCGCCGACGGCCGCATCATTACGCCGCTGGATAAGCAAGCTATAGAGCAGCTTGCGGAGGCTCTTCGCGTGTCCGGGGCGAGAGCCGTTGCTGTCGCGCTGCTGCACGCGTGCGTGAACCCGGAGAATGAGGCGTATCTCGGTGCGTTGCTGAGGCAAGCCTGCCCCGGCATCGCATTCAGTCTATCGTCGGATGTGGCGCGTGAAATCCGTGAATACGAGCGGACAACGACGACGATCGCCAACGCTTATGTCCAACCGTTGGTCGCGACGTATCTCGATGAGCTGGAGGAGCGTTTGCGCCGTGCGGGGATCGCGGCGACCTTGCGCATCATGACCTCGAGCGGCGGCTCCACTTCGGCCGCGGTGGCGGCGGCGACGCCAATTGCGATGCTGGAATCGGGCCCTGCCGGAGGAGTGCTCAGCGCTGCGAACGCGGGCCTTTCATGCGGCCTCGACGACGTGCTTGCCTTCGACATGGGAGGAACGACGGCGAAAATTTGTACGGTGATCGCTGGCGTGCCGTCGGTCGTTCATACCTTCGAGGCGGCGCGTGTTCGCCGCTTCAAGAAGGGAAGCGGCCTACCGCTGCTCATCACTAGCATTGACCTCATGGAAATCGGAGCCGGCGGCGGCAGCATCGCCCGCATCAACGATCTCGGTCTGCTCACCGTCGGTCCCGAAAGCGCCAGCGCCGAGCCAGGCCCGGCTTGCTACGGGCTTGGCGGAACCGAGCCGACGGTGACCGATGCCGACTTGACGCTCGGCTATCTCAATCCAGATTTTTTCCTCGGCGGGCGGATGACATTGGATGTGCCGGCCGCCCACCGTGCGTTGGAACAGCTTGGCGATCGACTGAGCCTCGACGCGATCGAAGTCGCCAAGGGCATTTTCAACATCGTCAACGAAGCCATGGCTGGAGCCGCCCGCGTCCACATTGCGGAGAAGGCGCAGGATCCGCGCAATTTCACGCTGGTCGGGACGGGTGGCGCCGGGCCGGTACAGGCTGTTGAGATTGCGCGCAAGCTCCGCATCCCGCGCATCCTCTTTCCGATCGCGGCCGGAACAGGCTCCTGCCTCGGATTCCTCGTAGCTCCGATCCGCGTTGAGCGCTCCTGGTCGAAACCGGCGCAGATCGACAGACTTGATTGGAATGAAATTGAGACGACGCTCTCCGCGTCGCGTGCCGATGCCGTGCGTGAACTTGCAACTCTGTCCCTTTCGGACAAGGACGTGAATTGGGAAATCCTTGTCGAGATGCGCTATGTCGGGCAGGGC
>JAFKKS010000211.1 GCA_017304555.1 Hyphomicrobiales bacterium | reverse complement strand
GCGCGATGTCGAGCAGGCGAAGTCCGGCAAGGGGCTCAAGGCGGCGCCTGCCGCCGCGAAAGCGCCGCAGGCGCCGGCCGGCGCTCCGCTCGCGGTGCCGCCCTCCGACGAAAAGATCCGCGCGCTGTTTCCCGAAGGCTCTTACGAGGTCGTGCCGCACGACTCGATGCGGAAGGTCATCGCTCAGCGGCTGCTGCAATCGACGCAGACGATTCCGCATTTCTACCTCACGGTGGATTGCGACATCGGCAAGCTCTCGGCCGCGCGCGAGGAGATCAACGCCGCCGCGCCGAAAGACAAGGACGGCAAGCCCTCCTACAAGCTGTCGGTCAACGATTTCGTCGTGAAGGCGCTGGCGCTGGCGCTGCAACGCATCCCGGACGCGAATGTGAGCTGGACCGAAGGCGGGATGCTCAAGCACAAGCATTCCGATGTCGGCGTCGCGGTGGCGCTGCCCGGCGGGCTCATCACGCCGATCGTGCGGCAGGCGGAGACGAAGCCGCTCTCCGCCATCTCCAACGAGATGCGCGACCTTGCGGCGCGCGCCCGCACGAAGAGGCTCAAGCCCGAGGAATATCAGGGCGGCACGAGCGCGGTGTCCAATCTCGGCATGTACGGCATCAAGGATTTCACGGCCGTTATCAATCCGCCGCACGCGACGATCCTCGCGGTCGGCACCGGCGAGGAACGTCCGGTGGTGCGCAACGGCAAGATCGAGATCGCGACGCTGATGTCGGTCACGCTGTCATGCGACCATCGCGCGGTGGACGGCGCGCTCGGCGCGCAACTCATCACGGCGTTCAAGGCCTTCATTGAAAATCCCGTAATGATGCTGGTTTAGCCGGACCGCATCGTTCGCGGCAGGTACGGCGTGGGCGAGGGGGGAACGGCCATGCGCATCATCGACGCGCACACGCATTACTATCCGGGCGAATGGGTCGCGCTGATCGAACGCGAAGCGCCGAAGCACGGCGCGAAGGTCGGCCGCGACGGAAATGACTCCGTCACCTTCGCGCTCGGCGGACTCTCGGCCACCTTCAGCCGCGAATATGACGACCTCGAACACCGCATCGCCTATATGGACGGCGTCGGCGTCGACATGCATGTTCTGTCGCTGATGGCGCCGCTCGTCGACTGGGCGCCCGCCGCGTTCGCGCTGGACCTGGCACAGACCTACAACGACGCCAGCGCACGCGCCTGCGAGCGTTATCCGGCGCGGTTCGCCGGCATGGCGGTGGTGCCGATGCACGAGCCCGCGCTCGCGGTGCGGGAGCTCGACCGCGTGAAGAACCACGCGGGCATGTGCGGCCTCATCGAGGACATGCGCAAGAACGGAATGGAGGTCAACGTTCTCACCAAGGCGCAGCGCGAAACCTTCCGTAAGCAGGTCGCTCCGGTTTGGAAAGAGTGGGAGAGCAAGCTGCCGCCAAAATGGATCGATCGCGCACGTCAGGCGGTGAGCTGAACACGATGTCGAACGGTACCTGGTGGGCGCGCTTCGATCGCATAATGGAACGGGCCGAAGCAATCGTCCTAATGACGATCATGTTTATCCTATTCGTCCTCGTTACGCTTCAAGTGCTGGCACGGTTATCGGACGAACCCCCAACATGGACCGAGGAAGTCAGCCGATATCTTATGGTATGGCTTACTTTTTTTGGCGCCGCAGTATGCATCCGCTACAACGAACATGTCGGCTTTACGCTTCTTGCGGAATCCCTCGGCGGCAAATCGGGAGATGTTCTTCGCCGATTGGCACAACTCGCAACCTTTGTGCTGATGATCGTTCTTTTCATCCAGGGGGCGCTTTGGGTAAGAACCGTCATAGCATCCGGCCAAACGATGATCACGTTTGAGCTACCCATTTATTGGGTTGGCTTAGCGCTCCCGGTCGCGGGCCTCATTGGCGCAATTCACTCTATCCAACGACTGCTATCGCCTTCGCCGGCAAACGAGCAATCCACATCCAAAGAAATGGAATGACCTGTTGCGTTATTCGGCGACACCCGAGTGGCTAAGGCGTGAACGCAAATGGCTGTGACGTGGATCATCACGTTTGTCGCTCTGGCCTGTCTCGGTGTTCCCATCGCAGTCAGCATGGGCTTGGCCGCTATCCTGGCGATCTACATGTCGGGAGAGGTGCCGATCAGCATCATTCCGATCATGATGTACAATTCGATGGATTCATTCCTGCTGCTTGCGGTCCCATTTTTCGCGCTTACCGGCTTTCTGATGGATTCCGGCGGTATCGCAAAGCGGATCTTCGGTTTCGCGAATGCCTTGGTTGGCGGGTTTAAGGGAGGCCTTGGCAACGTCGTCATTATGGCGGCGATGCTCTTCGGGGGCATTTCGGGCGCTGCGGTCGCCGACGCCGCAGCGATGGCTCCGATCTCCGTGAACTCGCTCAGCCGTCACGGCTACCCACGCCCCTACGCAGCCGGCCTGATCGCGGCGGCCGCGACACTCGACGTTCTCATTCCGCCAAGCATAATCGCGGTGGTTTATGCCGTCACGGCCAACGTGCCCGTCTCCGCCGCACTTGTTGCTGGCGCCTTGCCCGGAATCTTGGGCGGCGTGCTTTTGATGGCCACCAACTTCTTCATTGCACGCCGGTCCGCTTGGGGAGATCCGCGCCCTTTCAAATTATCCGGGCTGATTCACGAAGGAAAGACCAGCTTCTTCGCCGTGGTCGCTCCTATCGTCATTATTGGAGGTTTTGTAAGCGGATACTTCACGCCGACCGAAGCATCCGTTATGGCGGTGATCTACTCGGCAATCGTCAGCATCGTCATCTATCGCGATACGAGCTTCGCAGTAATTCCTGAACTGCTCCTCAAGGCCGCTCGCGTCTCGGCATCAACGCTGTTCTTGATCGCATGCGCGTCTGTCAGCTCTTACATTCTCACCGTTGAGCAAATTCCCCTCAAGGTTGCCCACTTTCTGCTCGAGGCGTCTGGCGGAAGCAAGCATCTGATGCTCCTTTACGTCAACATTCTCCTCCTCTTGGTCGGAATGTTCATGGAAGGACTGGCCGCGATCTTGATCCTAACGCCGATCTTGTTGCCTGCCATTAAGTCCGTCGGGGTCGACCCGGTTCATTTCGGCGTCATCATGATCGCAAACCTGTCGGTCGCATTCATCCATCCGCCAGTCGGCATCGTTCTTTATGTCGTCTCGAGCGTGACGAAAATTCCGCTGTGGGACATAGCAGTCGCGGTCCTCCCGTTCCTCGCCGCATTGATAGTGAATCTCCTGCTGATCACCTATGTCCCGGATCTCTCCCTTTGGCTTGTCCGCGTCTTCGGTTTGTAAATGTCCCAGAGTGTACATAAGGCTGATTCTGCGTTGTCAACGGATCGACTGGCGTTCAGTCCGGTCGCTATTCCGCAATGCACGTTCGAGGAGGGGCTGCAGATCGCGGCCGAAGCGGGATTCCGCGGCGTTGCACTTCGCTACAATCTGCTTGAGGACTTTCTGTCGCGGGGCAACACCATTGCCGACGCCCGAGGGCTGACAAAGCAGTTTGCGTTGTCCTTTACGGAAGGCGGTTTCCTTGCAGAGTGGCAGTTTCATGGCGGCGTGCCGCTTGTATGCGGCCGCAAGCGCCAAGGTGGGTCGGAAGAAAGGCGGGGCGTTCTCCTGCAGCGGCTGCAGACGTTCCTCGAGCGGTGCGCTGCATTGAATTGCGAGAACATCACAGCAGCGGTAGCGCTGTGGGATAGTGGCGACCTATCTATCGCCGCCGAAGATTTTGGATGGCTCTGCGACTTCGCCAAACCATACGGCGCAAGGCTTTGCCTCGAGTTCATTGGCCAGGCGCCACAAGTCCGCGACATTAAAAGCGCCTATCAGATCGTGTCGGAGGCCAACCGAGATAACGGCGGCTTGGTAGTAGACACCTTCTTCATTCATCAAGGCGCTTCGCAACTCGCCGATATCGCCGCAGTGCCCGTTGAAAAGATTTTCAATGTTCAGCTCGCCGACGCTAAGC
>JAFKKS010000210.1 GCA_017304555.1 Hyphomicrobiales bacterium | reverse complement strand
ACGCCGGCGGCCGCGACCTTGACCAGGATTTCTCCGGTGCCGGGTTGGGGCGCCGGCCGTTTCTCGGGAATCAGGACGTCAGGTGCTCCCGCTTCGCGAATCGCGATCGCGGTCATCTCGGCAGGGACTGCACTCATCAGGGGTCACGCACGGGGTTCAGGGGAGGTTCAGGTGTCTACTGGAGAGGCTATCATGTGACAACCCGGGCCGTGGCGCGTTAGCCTTCCGCACCGGTCCGAAGAGGTATAATGATGATGGATGACGACGCGCCCCCGAAACGGAAACTGGCGCATGAGATCGGGCAAGACTTGGCGCTTCTTTCGGTCGGCGAGCTGCGGGATCGTATCGATTTACTGCGGCAGGAGATTGCCCGGCTCGAAGCCGCGGCGACCCAGAAAGAAGCCTCCCTGTCGGCGGCGGCGCAATTCTTCAAGCGGTGAAAGGGCTGCCGGCACGTCGAACGAGGTGAACGAAAGATTCCGCATTCGCCCCGGTTCCTTAACTTGTCATTAAGCTTTCCCGTTCATTACTGGAATCGTCCAACTTCTGGACGTCGAGTGGCTCCTGTCCACTCTGTTTGACGCCTCCCTGTTATGAACTTCGAGCCGCGCTTTGCGCGGCTCTTTTTTTGTCCCGTTTCGGATCAGTTCGGCCGGTCCGGAACTTGCGGACGTGTTTCTCACGGTGAAATCAGCCGGTGCGGCTGGACACTATGCATTGGGTCCGGCAGCATGCCGGCGCGTGAGAGGCGAGGCGCAAGAGAATGGGCGAGCAATCGCGAAGCGAAGTGGATCCGGTTTCTTTCGGGGAGCGTCTCGCGGCCTCGCAGGCGTTTACCGTACTTTTCCGCGAGGGAATGGCGCTTGTTGAGGAAACGGCGGGCTATCTCGACGGCGAAGGGCGGCAGGAGGCGAAGGCGCTGCAGCGTAATGCGGCGCTCGCTTATGCGACCGAAAGCATGCGACTCACCACCCGGCTGATGCAGCTTGCATCCTGGCTCCTTCTGCATCGCGCAGTGAACGAGGGCGAGATGTCGCTTGCCCAGGCCAAGAAGGAAAAGGCGAAGGTGCGCGTATGGTCGGACGAGGGCGCCGACGGCGAAGCTCTCGTCATGCTGCCGGAAAAGCTCAAGGACCTGGTCGATCGCTCGATAGCGATCCAAAGCCGGGTGCGGCGGCTCGATTCGACCATCCACGCGGGGCCAACGACCGCGTCGGCGGGCAATCCGGTCGGACAGCAGATCAGCTATCTGCGCGACGCGCTGAACGTTCGGGCGTGATCAAAACTCTGTCGCTGTGAAAAAACGCTCGGCCGGAATGACGGCCGAGCGAAGCGAGAGCCGGAATCCAGACCCCACAAGGTAGCGGAAGCGGCCTGCCGAGCAGCGATGATGCTTTAAGTCGAGAGCGTGACGAATCTGGGTTCCGGCTCGCGGCGGCTTTGCCGCCTTGGCCGGAATGACTTCGTTCGCGGCGCGCCGCTTATTTCTTCAGGATGCCCGAGAACTTCTTGTTGAAGCGCGACAGGCGGCCGCCGCGGTCGAGCAGCTGCTGCTGGCCGCCGGTCCAAGCCGGGTGCGACTTCGGGTCGATGTCGAGGTTGAGGGTGTCACCCTCCTTGCCCCAGGTGCTCCGGGTCTCGAACTCGGTCCCGTCCGTCATCTGGACCTTGATGGTGTGGTAATCGGGGTGGATATCGGACTTCATGGCTCGTTCCCTCGCCCGCGCGGGGCGCGCTTAGTCTGCTGGCTCTGTCGGATTTCTCAGCGGCTCTATAGCCTAGCACGTGGCCGGAAACAAGGCGGGCAGGCCACCCCGCGGCTGCATTTGTCAGGACGCGAGCCTGGGGGCATTGTGCCGTCGCAATGACCGCATCCGCCGCTCCGAACCGCCTCGAACATTCGCCTTCCGGCCCGCAGGAGGCGCCGGCTCTGGCCGCCGCCCCGAGCGGGCGCGCGCGCCTGCGCCCGCTGGTACGTCTTCTGCCGTTCGTCCTGCGCTACCGGGGCCGCGCGGTTGCGGCGCTCGTCGCGCTCATCGTCGCGGCGCTAGCAACGCTTGCGGTGCCGATCGCCGTGCGCCGCATGATCGACTTCGGCTTCACCGGCGAAAGCCTCGTGCTGATCAACAGCTACTTCGCGGTGATGATCGCGGTC
Organism: Hyphomicrobiales bacterium; assembly: GCA_017304555.1. GTDB lineage: Bacteria > Pseudomonadota > Alphaproteobacteria > Rhizobiales > Xanthobacteraceae > JAFKKS01. Next base: position 1,863 of record JAFKKS010000210.1, on the reverse strand, counting down.
GCCGCCGTGCTCGCCGTCGCCAGCGCCTCGCGGTTCTATCTTGTCACGACGCTCGGCGAGCGGGTGGTTGCGGATTTGCGGGAGCGGGTGTTTCGCCATGTCATTGCGCTCTCGCCGGCGTTCTTCGACAGCGCGCAGAGCGGCGAGGTGGTTTCGCGGCTGACTGCCGACACGACGCAGATCAAGGCGGCGGTCGGCGCGTCGGTGTCGCAAGCGCTGCGCAACCTCGTGCTGTTCTTCGGCGCGAGCGCGATGATGGTCGTGACCAGCCCGCGGCTTTCGGCCTTCGTCCTTGGCGCCATTCCGGTGATCGTGCTGCCGCTGGTTGCTTTCGGGCGGATGGTGCGGCGGCGCTCGCGCGGTGCGCAGGATACGCTTGCGGCTGCCTCCGCCTATGCGTCGGAGACGATCGGCGCTGCGCGCACCGTGCAAGCCTTCACCTCCGAGCGCGCCGCGGCATCACGGTTCGCGTCGGCCGTGGAACACGCCTTTGTCGCGGCGGTGGAGTCGACGGCGGCGCGCGCGCTGCTGACAGCCGTCGTCATCTTTCTCGTCTTCTCCAGCGTCGTCGTCGTGCTCTGGGTCGGCGCGCAGGATGTTCTCGCTTCGCACATGACGCCGGGGCGTCTCGGCCAGTTCGTGCTCTATGCGGCGTTCGCCGCCGGCGCCCTCGGCGAACTCAGCCAGGTTTGGGGTGAGTTGTCGCTGGCGTCAGGCGCAGCGGAACGTCTGTTCGAAATTCTCGGCGTGCGCTCGCAGGTGCAGGACCCGGCGCGGCCACAACCGTTGCCGTCGCCAGGGCACGGCGCCGTCACCTTCGAGAAGGTGCGCTTCGCCTATCCGTCGCGGCCGGAAACGGACGTGCTGGATGGCGTGAGCTTTGCCGTCGCGGCGGGCGAACGGGTCGCGCTCGTCGGCCCGTCCGGCGCCGGCAAGAGCACCGTGTTCCACCTGCTGCTGCGGTTCTATGACGCGAGCAGCGGACGCATCCTGCTTGACGGCCAAGCGGTCAACGAGTTTTCGCTCGAGGCTCTGCGCAGCCGCATCGCGATCGTGCCGCAGGATGTCGCGGTCTTCACCGGATCGATCGCTGACAATATCCGCTTCGGACGGCCGGACGCCTTACCGGCGGATGTGGAACGCGCCGCCGAACTCGCACTGGTGAACGAATTCGCGCGGCACCTGCCACAAGACCTCGACACGGCGAACGGTGAGCGCGGCGTGACGCTGTCGGGCGGCCAGCGCCAGCGGATCGCCATTGCGCGCGCCATCCTGCGTGACGCGCCGCTGCTGCTGCTCGACGAGGCGACCTCGGCCCTCGACGCGGAGAGCGAGACGCAGGTACAGAAGGCGCTGGAGCAGTTGATGCAGCAGCGCACGACGATCGTCATCGCGCACCGGCTTGCAACCGTGCTCTCATGCGACCGCATTCTTCTTCTCGACAAGGGGCGCATCGTCGAGGAGGGAACGCATGCGAGCCTTTCCGCCGGCGGCGGGCTCTACGAGCGGTTGGCAAAGCTACAGTTCGAGCGGGCGTGATTTCGCCAGTAGTTCAGTAGCGATGCCGTCATCCTGAGGTGCTGGCGGTAGCGAGCCTCGAAGGATGCACGGCCAATGCCCTCATGACGGCGGCTGTCGTCCTTCGAGGCTCGGCGCAAGTGCGCCTCACACCTCAGGATGACGGTTTGAGGCTGCGGATTTGAAGCCTCACCGTTCCGTCAGCTTCAGCTCGATACGGCGGTTGCGCCGATAGGCTTCGTCGTTCTGCGCCGTGTCGAGCGGCTGGAACTCGCCGAAGCCGGCGGCGACGAGGCGCTGCGGCGGCACGCCTTTCGAGATGAGATATTGCACCACCGAGATCGC
>JAFKKS010000209.1 GCA_017304555.1 Hyphomicrobiales bacterium | reverse complement strand
GAGCCCACTCGATGGCAAGCGCGCGCGTCATGTTGACGACCGCGCCTTTCGTCGTCTGGTAGGAAATATTCGGATAGAGGCCGCCCCCCGAAAGCCCCATGATCGACGCCACATTGACGATCGAGCCGGCCTGCCCGCTCGCGATCATCACCCGCGCCGCTTCGCGCGCGCACAGGAAACTGCCGGTCATGTTGACCGCGACAACGCGATCCCAATCCTCGATCGCGACATCCAATGCCGGCTTGCGGATCGCCGTGCCGGCGCAGTTCACGAGAATATCGAGGCGTCCGTTTTTCTCGAAGACCGCCTGAAAGGCGCTCGCGACGGCAGCAGGATCGGCAACGTCGAGCGTCATTGCCGAGACATCCTGCGCACTGTCCGGCGCAAGCGCGTCGCGATCGATCACCGTCACGGTCGCACCGGATTCAACGAGCGCGCGCACGGTCGCCAGCCCGATGCCGGATGCGCCGCCTGTCACCACGGCAACGGCGCCATGCAATCCGAACGTCGATTCGAGAAACCCCGCGACCATCAGTTCTTCTCCGGCAAACCTTATTGTTCACGCGCGCATGATGCGCGGCATCGACACCATCGGCCAGAAGAAAAAACGCGCGCGGCTCATCGCCACGCGCGTTTAAGGGTTTCCGCTTGAAAAGCAGCCGGCGTTTCCGTCAGCCGATTGCCTCGCGAGGTCAGGATTTCGAAGGCTTCCCGTACTTCTTGAGGGCGTTCTCGATCAGCTTATTGTCGTGCGTCGCCGCGAGATCGAACTTCTTGGTCTTGAAGGAAGGGTCGAGCACCGAGATGGCGTCGAGAACGTTCTGGACCGCCTCGGTCTTCACGATGCCGTCCCAGGTGAAGGCGGCGAGATTCGTCTTCAGCGACTGGCGATAGAGCGCTTCGTCCGCCTTGTAATACTCGGGGGGCAACACGGCGATGATGTCGTCGACGGACGCCGTCTTGAGCCATTGCATCGCGTGCACGATGGCATTCGCCACCGCCTGCGTGGTGTTTGGATTCGCCTTGACGAAATCGGTCTTGGCGAACAGGCAGTCCGCGAGATAGTCGCCACCAAACGCAGCGCGCGAACCCAGCGCGCTGATCGCCGGGTCGAGATTGACCAGCGCATCCAATTCGCCGCCAGAGCGCACGGCCGCGACGGCCGACGGCCCCGTGCCGATCGAGATGTAGCTCGCCTCCTTCCACGGCACGCCCGCGCGCTCCATCAACGACGCCACAAAATTGTGCGTCGACGCGCCCGGCGCCGACACGCCGATCTTCTTGCCCTTCAAGTCCTTCACGGTCTTGATCTTGTCGAAGTTAGGCTTGGTGACGACGAGGACGTTGGCGGGATAGCGCCCGAACGTCGCGATGCAGGTGATGTGAATGCCCTTGGCCTGCATGCGCAGCGTGTGCTCGAACGAGCCTTCCGAAACGTCGGAATTCCCGCCGATCAGCGCCTGCAATCCGGCCGTCCCCGAGGCAAACGGAACGGACTCGACCTCGAGCCCTTCCTCCTGGAAGAACTTCTTCTGCACCGCGACGACGTAGGCGACCTTGTTCATCTGGCTGATCGATCCGCCCACCGAGATGACAAGTTTTTTCTTTTCCAACGCGCCGCTCTGCGCAGCCGCGGGTATGATCGAGGCCGCCAGAAAACCGACCGCCAAAAGGCCGAAGAAGCGCTTCATCCCTGTTCCCTCCAGAAAATTTGCTGTTGAATTTTATGCGCAACTCAAACAAGGCACGTGCGTGCAATGCAGCCTGCCTTGTCTTAGTATTATTGTACGACAATAATTGCGAGCGAAGCCGAGTCAAGATTCACGTTCGCGCGATGGCGCCGCTCAGATGCCCGTCAGTGGCATTCCGATACGGCGTTCACCGCGGTTCGGCTTTGAGCAGATCCTGCAGGTCCTTGCGCGGAACCTTGATGTCGACGCCGGCTCGCTCCTCCTGCAGCAGCATGGTGGCGCGCGAATCCCGCTGCCCCCAGCCGCGATTGCGCGCCTCCGTCATCTCCGCGATCGTCAGACTGGAGAAGCGCATTGGCACACCGATGTCGCGGCCAAGCGCGGTCGCGAGCATCACGTCCTTCTGCGCCAGTTCGAGCTTGAAGGCGGGCGTGTCGAAGTCGCCGGGGAGAAAATGATCGGCGAGACGGTCGACGACGTTCTGCCGCCCGAGAGAGCCCTGGCGCACGGCGCCGAACAGCGTCAAAGGGTCGACCCCGGCCTTCACGCCGAGGCTGAACACTTCCGCGAGAACCATCTGGATTCCGTAGTTCGCGCAGTTGTGCACGAGTTTGGCGATGGTGGCGTTGCCGCTCGCGCCGAGGTAGCGCACCTGGTCGCCGACTTGCTGCAGGATCGGCTTATAGGTCTCGAACGCGCTTTCCTCGCCGCTGACCCAAATCGCCAGCTTCTTCGAGGCGGCCCCCTTCGGGCCGCCGCTCACCGGCGCATCGAGCATCGCGACGCCGGCATCCTTCAATTCCGCCGCCAGCCGTCGGACCAGATCCGGCGCATTGGTCGTCATGTCGATATAGCCGGCGCCGCGCCGGAAGCCGGCGAGCAGCCCCGTCTCACCATGCATCACGGCGTCGACGTCCGGCGGCCCCGGCAGGACGGTGAAAACGAGGTCGGACTGGCTGGCCAATTCACGCGGCGTCGCGGCCCAAACGGCTCCACGCGCGATCGTCGACGCGGCGGATGCCTCGCTGCGCGTGTGGACGCACAAGGTATGACCGGCAGCAAGAAGATGCCCGGCGATCGGGCCACCCATAGCGCCAAGCCCCACAAAGCCGATCTTCATGGCATGTTCCTTATTCTCTTGATGACGTGATCTGTCGCCGGCGCGCCCGCGGGCCGGGCTTACCGGCCCTGCGCCGCGCGCGAGCGCTTCGGCGTCGCCGATGCCTCGCTCTCCTCGTCGGACATGAGGCTCGAGGCGACGGCGGAAGCATTCATAACGTGCCGCCGGCAGGCTGCAGCCGCCGCGTCCGCATCGCGCCGCTTGATCGCCTGCACGATGTCCTTGAGTTCGGCGACGCTGAGGCTGAGCCGGCCAGGCTGCGCCAGCGTCTTGGCGCGCAGCATCGTCACGCGTCCGTGGATGAGCCGCAGCATCTCCACCAGTACGGGATTGTGCGCGCCGGCGCAGAGCGCCGCGTAGAAGCTCGACTTCACGGCGAGGCGATTGCGCTGCTGGCGGCCCTTGTAGGCGAGCTTGAGCTCGGCGAAAGCCACTTCGAGATCCTTGCGCTCCTTGTCGGTCGCCCGCTCGACGAAAAGGCGGCCCGCCATCTCCTCGAGCGCCGCGCGCAGCTCATAGATCGCCCGCGCCTCTTCCACCGTATAGACGGCGACGATCGGCCCCCGATGCGGAATGATGCGGATGATGCCTTCGGCCTCCAACTGGCTCAACGCTTCGCGCAGCAGCGTGCGGCTGACGTCCAGCAACTCGCAGATCTCGCGCTCCACCAGCCGGTCGCCGGGCTTGAAGCGCCCTTCGAAGATGGCCGCGCGCAAAGACTCGACCACCTGCTTCTTGAGCGACACCATCGAGCGGATCACGCGTAAGTTCGTCACAGCTCTGCCCCTCAATTCGCCGTCGCCAAAGCATAGGCGCGGAAGCGCTCCGCGTAATCTCTTATTCCATCATCGAGCGGCCATTGCGGCGCCCAGCCGAGAATGTCCTTCGCAGCCGCGATGTCCAGCGAGGCGCGCATCTTCGCGTTGATCTCCTCCAACGGGCTAAGCGTATCCCCGATCTCGATCTGCGCATCGGGAATCAAGCGTCGCACCGCCTGCGCCACCTCTGCCGCCGTGCGGGCGGCCCCGGCGGCGACGTTCAAGACTCGCTGCGTTCCTTCCTGGATCGGAGGCATCTCAATGGCACGAACGACCGCGGACGCACAGTCGAAAACGTAAGTGTAGTCGCGCTTCATCGGGCCGCCAGTCGCGAAGCGTGTCGGCATGCCGCGCACTGCATTTTCGACCATCGGCTTGATGAACATCGGGCTGCGCATACCAAAGCCGTATACTGCCGTCACCCGCAAGGCGAGGAAATCCAAGCCTTGAAACGTAGCATAGGCCAAGCCGATCGCCTCGGAGGCCATTTTCGACGTTCCGTAGTGGCCGGCGGGATTTCCCTGCCGCACGGAGAAGACAGAGTCTGTTTCACACAGCGAACCGCCCGCCCCCTGATGATAGGCCGCGTTGCTGGAGATGAAGACGACGCGCCTCAGTCCGAGTTGCCGCGCGGCTTCGCACACGCTCACCGTGCCCATGACATTCGTCTGGTACGTAGCGAAGGGCTGCGCGAGGGAAAGCTCCAGACCGACCATGCCCGCCGCATGGACGATGGCGTCGATCTTCTCGCTGCGGCACACGTCGAAAATACGCGCCTGATCGGTGACTTGGCCCACCCGGTAGCGCGCCTGTCCGTCCGCGAAGACCGCCAACGCTTCCGGCCCCGGCCCCGTCACGTCGAATGAGATCGGCGTGTGCCCCGCTCCGGCGAGCGCTGCCATGACGTAGCTGCCAAGAAAGCCTGCGCCGCCCGTCACCAGAATGTTCATATGCGGCATTTCCGCCAATGCGAGTGCGGCCTGCGCCGCCGCTCACGCGGCGAGGCCAACAGGCTGATTGTATGACGATTATCACGAGGCCGTCGAGAAGCCGCAAGGCCCGTACAAGCAAAGGCGATATCATCGCGAATAACGACGCCGCGGAGCAATGGGGCGCCGAGGTGATCGTCACGACCAACGACGGCCGCAGACAGTCACGACGCGTCGAGAACCTCGTCGGTCGCGGCGGCAAACATCCGATGCGCTCCAACGAAATGTGGGAAAAGTTCAACGATTGCGCCAGGCGCGTTCTGCCGCACGATCAGATCGCGCCGCTGTTCGAGCGCCTGGAAACCGTCGAGACGATGACTGACGTCAGTCAACTGACGCGGCTGATTCAGGCGACGGCCGCGGAAACGGCGCCGCGCAAAGTGATCTTTGCGCCGGCGAGCGCACAGGAAGCGCCGGAGACGACCTGGGTGCCGTAAGCATCCGCGGCCGTCGAAGCCGGCACGTCGCGTTAGAGCCTGACCGAAAATGCGAGCAATGTTTTCGGAGACTTTCTACCGCGCTGAAGATAAATCATGGCCGGGC
>JAFKKS010000208.1:4861-11210 GCA_017304555.1 Hyphomicrobiales bacterium | reverse complement strand
AAGGCGGCATGCCGCATCACCTCACGCCCGACCAGGAAGCGCAACGCGTTACCGACAGCCCAGCCCCCGCCGGTCCGCAAGGCCGCTGGGTGGCGCGCGCGGCTTTGCCGCTGCCGCGCAGCGAAATGGCCTGGGCGACGGCGGCGAAGGATCGCATGCATGTGGTCGGCGGCTATGGCGAAGGCGCCGTCAACCGCGCCTACCATCACATCTACGATCCGTCAGGCGACCGCTGGTACAACGGCGCGCCGCTGCCGCGCGGCGCCAATCACGTCGCGGTCGCGACGCTCGACGACACCGTCTTCGCCTTCGGTGGCTTCATCGAGCAGAACCGTCATTCCGACACGCACGCCTACGCTTACGATCTCACCACCGACCGCTGGCGCGAGATCGCGCCGCTACCGCGTCCGCGCGGCGCCATCGCCGCCGTTGTGCTCGACGGCAAGGTGCATCTAATCGGCGGCGCGTCGGAACCCGCCGCGGAGCGCGCGAGCGTCGGCTGGCATGAAGTTTACGACCCAAAGGCCGACGCCTGGAGCCGGCGGAAGGCCTTGCCGGGCGCGCGCGACCATGTCGGCTGCGTCGCCTATGACGGGCGCATCCATGTCATCGGCGGGCGTTTCAACACGTTCGAATACAACACCGATCTGCATCACGTTTACCTCCCCGACCGCGACACCTGGGAACTGCGCGCGCCGCTGCCGACCGCGCGCTCCGGCCACGGCCTCGTCGTCTACGGCGACCGGCTGTTCGCGATGGGCGGCGAAGGCGGCATCCTCACCGGTGGTATTCCGCGCCAGGCGAAAGTGTTCGGGCAAATGGAGAGTTACGATCCGAAGACCGACACGTGGCAGCATCACGCGCCGATGACGACGCCGCGCCATGCGGTCGGCGCCGCCACGATCGGCGACTGGATCTACGTCGCCGGCGGCGGCGCGGTGCTCGGTGGCGCTGTGCAGTCCGCCGTGCATGAGGCCTTTACACTCGCGACTTGACGGCCGGCTTGCGCGCAAGCTGATGCACCGCTCGGCGCTGCTTGCGCGCCGAAGTATGCGCGGTCCGTTCGATGGAACGATACAGGGCGATGATCTTCTCGCCGACCGCCGTGACCTTCGCTCCGCCTCCGCGGTGGCCGCCGGTCGCGGCCGCAACCGCGGGCGCGCGAAACGCAGCATTGATCTCTTCGACGAGCAGCCATGCGCGCCGGTACGACATGCCCAAGGTCCGCGCCGCCGCCGAGATCGATCCTGTCGATCGGATCGCTTCCAGCAGATCGACCTTTCCCGGGCCGATGCGCTCGCCATTGGCGAGATCGATGCGGATGCTTAGTTGGCTGTCAGGCATGCGGACTCTACCGATTTAGAACCAGTGGAAATCCAACCTTGCCCCTGCGTCAAGCGCCGTTGCCGGATCGCCAATTGTCTGTCGCGCGTCAGCGGCGCTATATTTCCATGAATACATCGAACTCAAGCGAGGATCGCCGATCATGCCGCAAGCCAAAACAATTCCGTTCACGCGCCATCCTTTTGCGGACGGCTCATTCAAAAAGATGCTGATCGACGGGCAATGGGTCGCAGCGGCATCCGGCAAGACGTTCGAGAGCCGCAATCCGGCGACCGGCGAACTTCTCGCCACCGTCGCCGAGGGTGACGCCGAGGACATCAACCGTGCCGTCGCGGCGGCGCGTAAAGCGTTCGAAAGCGGCTGGGGCCGCTCGAAGCCGTACGAGCGCCAGGTCCTGCTGTTGAAATACGCCGACCTCGTCGAGAAAAATTATGACGAACTCTCATCACTCGACACGCTCGACATGGGCGCCCCGCTCGCACGCACCCGCGGCAACCGCCAGCGCGTCGTCGGAATGCTGCGCTATTATGCGGGCCAGGCGACGGCGCTGCACGGCGAGACGATCGACAATTCGCTACCGGGCGAAATCTTCTCCTACACGCTGAAGGAGCCGATCGGCGTCGTCGGCGCAATCATTCCCTGGAACAGCCCGCTCACCTCCACGATGTGGAAGATCGGCCCGGCCCTCGCGACCGGATGCACGGTCGTGCTCAAGCCGGCTGAGGAAGCGCCGCTCAGCGCGCTGCGCCTCGCGGAGCTTGCGCTCGAAGCCGGCGTGCCGCCGGGCGTGATCAACGTCGTGCCGGGTTACGGCGAGACGGCAGGTGCAGCGCTTGCTGCGCATCCCGACGTCGACAAGGTCGCGTTCACCGGCTCACACGTCACCGGGCAGGCGATCGTGAAAGCCTCCGCCGGCAACCTCAAGCGTCTGTCGCTGGAGCTCGGCGGCAAGTCGCCGGACATCGTGTTCGCCGACGCCGATCTCGACGCCGCGGTGCCCGGCGCGGCAATGGCCGTGTTCTCCAACTCCGGACAGATCTGCAGCGCCGGCACGCGCCTCTTCGTCGAGCAGCGCGTCTACGATGAGTTCGTCGGCAAGGTCGCGGACTTCGGCAAGAAGCTGCGCGTCGGCAACGGCCTCGACCCGGAGACGCAGATCGGCCCGCTCGTCTCCGAGCAACAGCTCGAACGCGTCACCGGCTATCTCGCAGTCGGGCAGAAGGAAGGCGCGAAGGCGCTCGCAGGCGGCGCACGCCTCACCGAAGGGCCGCTGGCGAAAGGCTACTTCGTTCCGCCGACGGTGTTCGCAAACGTCAACGACGACATGCGCATCGCCAAGGAGGAAATCTTCGGCCCGGTGATCTCGGCGATTCCCTTCAAGAACACCGACGACCTCGTCAAGCGCGCCAACGCCACCATGTTCGGCCTCGGCAGCGGCGTATGGACGAGGGACGTGAGCAAGGCGCATCAGTTCGCCCGCGCGATCCGCGCCGGCTCGGTCTGGATCAACTGCTACCAGGCGATGGACCCGGCGGTGCCGTTCGGCGGCTACAAGATGAGCGGCTACGGCCGCGAGGGCGGCAAGCAGCACCTTGAGGAATATCTCAACGTGAAAGCCGTGTGGATCAAGACGAGCTGAGCCGCGGTCGCCGCGCTCAATGCATCATCGCGATCACCCGCGCCTCATTATGGGCGCGGGTTTTTCGTGCGCGCTGTGCCGCCGAAACGGTGCGGTGAACGATCACGCCGCACGGACGCCGAAATCTTCCGGCCGTAGCATCAGGTCCGCCAGCGTGTAACGATCGAGCGTGGAGGTGAAGGCGGACAGCGCCTCGTTCAGCGCCCCGCGTAGACGGCAGCGCGGCGAGATCAGGCATTTGTTGTCGGATGCAAAGCATTCGACCAGTGCAAAGTCCGGTTCCGTGTCGCGCAAAACGCTGCCGAGGCGAATCTTCTCCGGCCGCTTGGCAAGCATGAGCCCACCGGAGCGACCGCGCACCGCTTTCAGGTAGCCCGCGCGCGTGAGCTGGTTCGCGACCTTCATCAAGTGCGCACGCGAGATGCCGTAAACAGCGGCGGTTTCTTCGATCGTGATCAGCCGGTCGCCGCGCGCAGCCGCGTACATCAGGATGCGAAGGGAAAAGTCGGAAAAGTCGGTCAAACGCATTGCGATGTCCTGCGACGCGCGAGCCGCGCGGATACGGTCATAAAAGAACTCGCTAAAGATGCACTTACAACATATCTTTTGCAAGCATACGGTGCGGCCTGCCGAAAGGCGCGGCTGCGGGACGAAGCACAACGGCAAACGAGGACGCGACGATGGCGGGCATTCCAACGGAACTCCCGGCGGGACTGGAGGCCTACGGCCGCTCGCCCGAGTTCACGTCGGATAATCTGCCGGCGAAACTGCGTGCCGCGCATTCGACCAAGGCCGGTACCTGGGGACTTCTTCATGTCCTCGAAGGAAAACTCATGAAGTGCCGCACCGCGTCGAATTTATTGAGCCGGGGCGCATGTTCGTCGAATTCTACCGCGCCGCCGCGCCGGCATCCTGAGAGAACGATCGAGACGCACGCGACGGCGGCACGTCGGCAAGCCGGCGCGCAGCATCACCGACAGCGATCAGCAAGGCTACAACCCTGATGGCTTCGAAGGTGATGAAGAGGATATGCAGTTGCGACGGTGGGGGTTGTTGACCGGCAATGATCATGCCGACGCGCGCATCGAGCGCGGGAAGGAGCCACACGGTCTCCGCGAGCAACAGGGCGATCGCGACGGCGAGTGCGGCGCCGATCGTCCAGGCGCGCGCGCCGATGACGAATATCAGGAGCGAGATCGCCGCGAAGGCCCACTCCACTTGGTTGAACACCGCAAAAGTGTGCCGCCCGACATCGAGTGCGACCGGCAAGGTCAGGCTCGGCGCGAGGAATTTGGCCGACGTGGCCAGGAACGAAACGCCGACCAGCATGCCGAGCCATATCGCAACGACGACCACGAACGTGGCCTCGCGCGCGCGTCCGCTTTGCGATCCATCCCTCATTGCGCATTCCCTTGAAACGAAATAATATGCATTACAAATACATCTTTTGGCGACACCAACAAGGTTGAAGGTATCGCCTGCGCGCATCGGAGGCGAAGGCACCATGCAAGTTGCGGTCAGCGAAGGCGAATTCGTGGTGGATGCCGCCCTGGTCGGCGAATTGCTTGAAATCGCGCCGCAGGACGTTCCCGCGCTCATGCGCGAACGCCGCATCACCAGCGTCTGCGAGCGCGGCGTCGACGCGGACGAAGGCACTTTTCGCCTGAGCTTCTTCTACGGCAAACGGCGCGCACGTCTGAGCATCGACAATTCCGGCCGCGTTATCCGGCGCTCGATCGTCAATGTTCCCGAGCCGCCGGCGAAATCGCAGGCGGAGACGGCAACGTCGTAGCCGGCCAACCCGCGTGGAAGAACGTCAGCGGTGCTGGCTTGCCGTTCGCCTCAAGAGCGATGATCGCGCGGGTTCCGGGGATTTCCGCGATGGGGGCCGCCTCCCGTGGCGGTCGGGCCACCGTGATGATAGCCCTTCGGCGTCCCTGTTGTGACAGTCACGCCGCCCTGCGCCGCACCGTTGCGGTGATCCCGCACGTTCGACGTCGGTGACGCGCGCGTCCAGCCTCCGCTCGGTTGAAAGATAGCGCCATGGCCGCCTCCGTGGCCACCGCCTCCCCCGCCCCCAGCCATCGCTGGTTGGAACGAAATGAACATCAAACCGACGGCGCAGATGTATGCTGTCTTCATCTTTCCGCTCCCGATTAAGACGCTCTTCAATCCTTCCGTTCAAATGCGAGACGCTGGCTCCGCGTCGCTGATGTCCACGCCGCCCAGCCATAAATTCTCGCTCTGGTACGCTGATCGGGCAAGAGCCCGCAGCGAGCCACGGCACGCGGTCGATAAAAATTTGCGTGATTTGCTGATTTGGCCCGCATCGGATCGCACAACGGGCCACTGGGGTGTGGAATGTGCGTGGAGATCAGGAGCGGTTGGTGGAGCCAGGCGGGATCGAACCGCCGACCTCTTGCATGCCATTTCGAAAATCCATCGTTTCCAGAGATATCCCTCAATATCCTGAAATGCCTTTTCTCCTTTATTTCCAACAATATATTGATCATGGGCGTTCTAATCCGTATCCTGCGTTTCTCACCTGGTGATGACCCGGTGATGACCCAAACATGGGAGCGCACGTGACGCTCGGGCAAAGACTCACCAAACGAATCGTCGATTTGGTCGCCGCAACCGACGGCCGACAAACTATCTGGGACAGCGACCTCCCGGGGTTCGGCCTTCGTGTCTCCGCGTCAGGATCGAAGTCGTACATCGTCCGCTACAGAACCGCTGGCGGCCGCGCAGGAGCTCTTCGACAAATTACGATTGGGCGTCATGGACCGCTTACACCCGAGGAGGCGAGAACCAGGGCGAAAAAGATTCTTGGGCAAGTTAGCAACGGCGCTGACCCTGCCGGCGCTCTCGCCGCCGAGAGGAAGGCGCTAACAGTTGCCGAGGTCGCGCGCCTTTTCATCGATGAGCGGGTGCGCGGCCGCTGCAAGCCGGCGACGCTTTCACTTTATCAAAGCTTGCTAGATCGCCAGATTCTGCCGGAGTACGGCAATCGTCGAATTGGGGCCGTAACTGTGGCGGATTGCGCGCGGCTTCACACCAAACTGAGGAACACTCCGTATCTGGCGAATCGGACGCTGGCCCTCATCGCCAGCGTGTTCGCATTTGCGCGCGCGAGACAATTGGTTGACGCAAAATGTAATCCGACGTCCGGGGTCGTAAAATACAAGGAGCAACATCGAGAACGCTATCTCACGCCGGACGAGCTCAGGCGGCTGGGGCAAGCTCTGCACGAAGCGGAGACCGTCGGCGTCTCGTGGGAGCCAAACCCGACCGGTAAGACGAAACACGCACCAAAGCCGGAGAACCGCCGCGTGGTTATCGACCGCTTCGCTGCGGCAGCCATTC
>JAFKKS010000208.1:0-4806 GCA_017304555.1 Hyphomicrobiales bacterium | reverse complement strand
GCTTTTCACTGGCGCTCGGCTACGAGAAATTTTGCACCTGGAGTGGAGTCAGGTCGATTTAGTTCGGGGTTACTTGCATCTTCCCGACAGCAAAACAGGCAAAAAGACTATCGTTCTAAACTTTGCGGCCATTGAAATCCTTGAGCACCTTCCCCACCAGGGTCGGTTCGTAATCGCAAGCTCGAGCGCCGGCACTCTCTCTGAGAAGCCACGCGCGGATCTGCAGCGCCCATGGAAGCTTGTGTGCCGTCTCGCCGGTCTGATCGATGAGGGAAACAGAGTTCGGATTCACGATCTGCGGCACACACACGCGAGCGTGGGCGCCGCAGAAGGACTTGGCCTTCCGATTATCGGAAAACTATTAGGTCACACTCAGCCGCGAACGACACAACGGTATGCTCACTTGGATTTGAATCCTCTCCGGAAGGCGTCGGACCAAATCGGGCATATCATCTCATGCGCAATGAACACCATGCCCGGGAAGGAGTAGTTTTGACCGCGGCTCACACGCGTGTGTCCGTTTGCGGCATACCGCAAATACGGCGCGAGGGAACGCTTTGGCACGCTCCCGCCAGCCCATGCAGTGATATAGACGTAAAGTCGCTGCTATCTCGTGGGACGATGCGGAACTTTAACGTTGCAGCGATTAATTCCAGGATGCGATGTGTCGATCGCGCTGGGGACGCCGCCCTGATCCGCTGAGCATCATGGCACGCTAACTTTGGGGTCGGTCGCCCGGACCGCGCCGACAAGCTTGGCGGGGTCGACGCCTTTCTCTTCCGCCCATACGACCAGATTGGGAAAACGATAAGCATTGTCCGCGCGCCAGCGTTCGAATACCGAGCCATCTATTGTTTCGTTGATACGTGTTGTCGTGGCCTGCGTTCCTTCTTCGGGCCCTTTACCGACTGCCCGATAGAACGGCCGAGAAATGAAACGATAGATTCTGTGCGCGAACTCTCGATAGGAGTCGGCGATTTCCGGCACAACTTGCTGTCTGTCGATTACGACTTGATCGCGAAAGAGGAGCCCGACCCCAGCAGCTTTGTCCATGAGCCACTTCAGAGGGCGCTGCGCCAACGGGTCGCTCGCGTATCCCCCACCGACGTTAGCATGGGCGCCGACAAACCAACGCTGCTCCACATGGTCGATAGGTCGATCGGGAGCGCCCGTCTGCCCGTGCTTGATGGTCCTCGTCCAAAATGTCGGCTCGAAGCTTTTGCGATGTTCGTCCAGCGCGAGCGCGTGAAAGGCATACTCGTTATCGAGCCTCAGATGCGTATCGAGAAACCGGTACTTGTGAACCTTGGAGGCTGCGCTACCCAGGGGAAGTCCAAGGGAGCCGACGGTATCCCAGACGCCCATGAACTTGATCTTCGTCGGGCGGGAATATTTGGTCAGCCACTGCTCCTCGATAGAAGCATCCTTGGGCAATTCCTGCGCTAGCAGCGTCCTGATTGTCGTTGCATTGTAGATCCGATAACGCGCGTACAGCTGTTCGATCGACAAGGGCGCCCCCAATTGGAGGACGCCGCATTTGCAGATGAGCCCCGAGAGGCTTCGCGCCGTATAGGCGCCGCGACTGAATCCGAAGATGAAAATCTCGTCGCCTTCGTCGAAATTTTGGATAAGCCACGTGTACGCTTCGATGATCTCATCGTCGATGCCGTAGCCGGTAATGCCGCCGCGGGCGGCCTCTCCGCGCTGCGTGCCGACACCTTGGCTGTAGTAGACGCGCTGATCATCAGCATCTAGCGTCAACGACTTCAGGCGCCACACATTTGTATTATTGTTAAGCGTGTTCCATGTGCCGTCCAGAAAGATTGCAAGACGTTTCATCGATCTCCTCGCCCCAAGCTCGCTGGCATCGATAATCTTATTTATCGGCGCCGCGACGAGACCGTTGCCTCCGACAAATGAGATGTTGTCAATCTGGCCCTACGACAGGGTAGCGATATGTCTCCAAGACGGTATGGGCGCAGCGAGTGGATAGACGAATAAAAATTTGAACCGCTTAACCTAGCCCGAAGAAACGAACTGCACAACAAAGTCTGCATTGTTGTTAAGCTGATCGTTTCCGGTCCGAGTCTGTTCAATTCAGAAAAATTCAGGATTGCCAACGGCTCAACGGCAGACAGATTGACGCGCCCATACGAAAGCACCTGAACATGTTATCTAGAACTCATCGGCGTTCTCTTAACTAGGGAAATGAGCGGACTCCGTCTTCGTTGATCAGAGGAGAAGCTGAGCTAGTAAAAAAAGGGAGAGCCGAACGGGCTCTCCCTCCACGTGCACGCTTTTGCCATCTATCCAAGGACCGCGAATTCGAAGAATTTGTACCGCTGTCCTCTTTCGTTCAACGGGAGCAGATCTGACCACCGCAATTTTATGATGTAGATCTCACCTTTCTTTTCATGTCCGCAAATTTCGACAACCCCTAACGATGCAAGCACATTCAACAGGCGGAGTATTCTTCCACTGGATTTTCCTGCATGGCACCGGACGAATTCATGGAGACTTTGATCCACATGGAACTCAGTCCAAGGACCGCAATTCAGTACACGAAACTCCTTTTCACCGTCACTCATCGTAATGTCTCCTCACGCACTCGCGGAATACGAGGCGGAGTTCTTTACATCTTTCAGATTCCGCTTCCCGGGTGCCTTTTAATTGGGTGAGACCTGATTTCATATCGTCCCGGGGGCGGAATTTGCGCCGTTTCCGCTGAGACGCTTAGCCGCCAACGACGCAATCACGAGCGCCGGAACCATCAAAGGCGTCATAAGGCAACAAGATTGACGCGGATATGAGCGCCTGGGCGTCGAGCAGATCTATAAGCACGTTCTTGCCGATGGCCTGCGCCCGCTCGAATACCGTCAGCAGCGCCTGCTTGCCGGCGCGAGTTGACATATCGATCCGCGATTCCTTTGAATGATCCTTGTCTGAAACAGACCAAAGGCGGGAATTGTCGCTTAAGCGACAATTTGATTACCGCCAGGTCACATCCGCAGATCATCGCTGCGCGCCAGCGCGACTTAGCCTCACTTCCGGTTCGACGAATGTAGCTCACTCCAGACTTTTGGAAGAACCAGCACATCATCGCTGCTGAACCTCTTCCGGCCGACCTGCTTGAAGAGATAGTTGGTCAGCTCGCGAGCTAGCTCTTCGACCGATTTCACATGGACGTTGAAGAGCGGTTTTTCGCCACCGATGTACCAGTCCTTGTGATCTCGCATGTGGGTTTCCAACGAGACCTCCAATCGGCACCGGTGACGAATGACGATCAGCCCGTGATAGTGCAGCCCATCGTTGATCGATGCCTCGGCGAGAGATTTTTTCTTCTCCTTCGGCACCGGCCAGTCTGGAAACGCGATTAGAACCGGCAGCAATTCCCGACCCTGTTTTGAACCTGGGTGTCTGACACATTGCCGAACCAGTGTCCGATAGAAGGCATCGATACCAGCTAGCATGGTTTCCATACGAACTTTTTGAGATCCACGGCATGGTCGGAACTGGAAAGTTAGAAAGTAGGAATGATCCTCTGACTCCATTCTATCCAGCAGTAATCGTCCGTATGCATCGATGACATTCTTCTCCAAATTATTATCGTGAAAGTTCATTCTTCAGACTCCATCGTGATTCGGAAATCACTCATTTTTTGACCATTCAGACATAGCTACACATATCCGGGATGCGTCCCGGCTCGACACTGCATTGGGGCGGAGGATCCGAGATCCAATGTTGGCCAGCATCGCGATGCTCGCCGCGTATTTGCGGTCCCGTCATTTCTGACGGCAGCATCTTCAGTTCATTTACATCTTGAGATTTTTGAGTTTCGTCGCCTTCTATGTGGCTGCCCGAAATCTCATCTGACTCAAATTAGCGTTTCGCGTTTTCCGATTGCCATCGAGCGAAAATCGGCGCACTCGGCTTGCACATTCTGCACCAACGGAGCTGTCGCTTAAGCGACAATTCCAGTCAGATCGAAGATCGCCTTTTGCCGGAGAGTGTCAGGTGACTGTCGCGGTCGGCCAGCATTTGGCACGAAGCCTTTCGGCCGGCGTCTCTTATTCGGAACTCTCGGCCGTCGACAATCGAAAGATTGAAACAAGGTGCCCGAGGCGGGGCAAACCTCATTCATCCGACGCGGAAACAGTTCTGCCCTTGGGCCGGAAATTGCGTTCCGAGCCCGGCTCGATGAGTTTCTTCAGTCTTCCAAAATGGAATGCGTTTGCCCGGGAGGGTACGCGCGCTCGATGACGCCAACACACTTTGGCAGCCCCGAGGGCGACGCCACTCTCACGTAAAGCTTCCAAATGGTCTCATGTGCAAGAAATCACGGCGTGGATTGAACGGCAGCGCGGCACATTGGACCGGATAGCCTTCTACCCATCCGTCAAGGTCAAACGCATGAGGCGCATCATGCGTGAGGGCGATACGGGCGAAAAGTGGAGCTGATACGACACAGCCGATCACGCACCAGGGTCGAGTACGGGGCCTATTTTTGGGATCGGTGGCGCGCCGATGGCCATCTTCATCAAGAGACTGCACAACAATACGCTTTTGTTGTGCAGTCTGGTACTCGGTCGTTATGTGACGTTCTTGGCCTTGGCTTTGCGAGGCCGCCCCACCTTCCTCGGCCGCCCTGGCTTACGCCCACGCTTCTTCGGCAACGCGGCCGATTTGGCGCCGCGCCCGCCGGAAATCGCGAACTCTTCAGCGGGTCGACCAGCCGCCGCATACTCCTTCAGCCACCGCGGCGTGGCGCCGACGCCAGCCCATGTCGCGCCGGTGGCCGGGTCACGG
>JAFKKS010000207.1 GCA_017304555.1 Hyphomicrobiales bacterium | reverse complement strand
CAGCGGGTTCCTGTCAGGCGTAATCGATATCACCACGACCGAAGTCGCCGATTTTCTTTTCGGTGGCGTTCTCCCTTGCACTCCCGATCGCTTTGGCTCGATTGCGCGGACCAAGGTTCCATGTGTCGTTTCGTGCGGTGCGCTCGACATGGTGAATTTCGGCGCTCTCGATACGATCCCGGAAAAATATCGCACGCGAAGTCTCTACAAGCATAATGCGCAAGTAACGCTGATGCGGACGACCCCGCAGGAAAACGAAGCGATGGGCATTTGGATTGCCCAGCGGCTTAATCAATGCGAGGGGCCGGTCCGACTTTTGATCCCGGAAAAGGGGGTTTCAGCGATCGACGCGGAGGGAAAGCCCTTTCATGATGAAGATGCCAATCGTGCGTTGTTTTCAACGCTTGAGCGCGAGTTGAGGCTCTCCAAAAATAGAACGCTGATTAGACTGCCATTTCACATCAACGACCCGGCCTTTGCTGACGCGTTGGTCAAAAATTTTTGGGACATTGCCCATGCCTGAATTCTTCGCCGACGGTGTCAGTATCCATTACGAGAAATCGGGTCTGGGGCCGAAGCACATCGTTCTCGTTCATGCCTATCCGACTCATAGCCGGATGTGGGATCCACAACAGGCGGCTCTTGGGGCTGGGCGTGTCGTCGTCACATACGATGTCCGCGGAATGGGGCGCTCCGGCGTTCCCAGTCAGCCGGCCGCCTACTCGCAGGATCGCTCCGTGGCGGACCTCCTGTCGCTGCTCGATCACCTGGGCGTGCAGCGAGCGGACATTTGCGGCCTGTCGATGGGCGGCAATATCGCTTTGAACTTCGCGCTCGCCCACCCGGATCGTGTGGATTCGTTGGTCATATCCGGCACTGGTTCCGGCTCGGACGATCGTGCAACGTTCATCGAGCGCACGATCGGTTGGGCCGAGACCGCAGAGCGCTACGGAATTGAGACGTTTGCCGACAAAGTTCTCGAAAACGACGTGTTTTCGGAGTACGCAAATCGTGGAGCTCGCGAGCGCGCTCATATGCGCGGACTGATCGTTGAGAACAGCGCGAAGGGTGTGGCGCTGACCGCTCGCTACGTTATCGCAGCGCGGCCGCCGATTCCGGCGCTCGAAGCGCGTATGAACAAACTTGACCTCCCCACGCTTGTGATTGCCGGCGCTAGCGACGGCGCAGTCTCTTTTCCGACGCAAATCATGGCCCGCGCAATCCCCAGGGCGCAGTTGAAGATCATTCCGCGAACCGGCCATTTCAACAATATCGAAGAGCCGGATGCCGTGAATAATTTGCTGCGTACGTTTTTGCACTTTTGAGTGAATTGAATGCGAGGATTGAAGTGACAATTTCCCTGAAAACCGTCGTCGTGACTGGCGCCGCAAGCGGCCTTGGCCATTCTGTGGTCTTGGCTCTCGGCAAACAGTCGGTTCCAGTTTGGTGCCTCGACGCGGATGCGGGCGGGGCGGAAGCTGTCGCGACGCAAGTGCGTAAGGTGGGCGGGGTCGCTCAGGCATTGCCGGTGAATATTTCTGACCCGGTAGCTTTGAGTTCGGCCTTCGAAAGAATTAAAAACACGGCCGATCCAATTGATGGCTTGGTTACTTGTGCTGGGGTGCAAAACACGACGCGCATTCTCGATCTGACACCTGAGGAGTGGGACCAGGTGATGTCGATAAATTTGCGCGGCACATTTCTTTGCGTCCAACACGCGCTTCGGGCGATGACGCAAGTCGGGCGCGGTCGAATCGTCACTATCGGCTCGGATACCGCGAAGCGCGGCGGTGGACGCATGGGGAAGGCCGCTTATGGGGCCTCGAAAGGTGGCGTCGTCACTTTCACCAAATCGGTCGCACGCGAACTTGCGCAGCTCAAGCGAGATATCCGAGTGAACTGCGTCTGCCCGGGGCCTATGCTCACGAACATGCATGGCGTCATGTCACCAGAAGTCAAAGAGATGGTGGAAAGCTCTGTGCCTCTCGGCCGTTTCGGAACCGCCGACGAGGTCGCGGCCGGCGTTCTTTTTCTTCTCTCGGACGAAGCCTCTTATATCTACGGCGAAACCCTGTCGGTAGACGGTGGCGTGGTCATGGATTAGCGGAATGTTTTGCAGAATAACGATGGCTCGCAAGTTGGACGATACCTGCGATGGCAAGGCCAACGAGATTTCCCTACTGACTTAGTGTGACGTCAAGGGAGATCCGCAAAGAACTGCATTCCAGTCCAGGCCTTGCAGCCAAATTACACTGGTTAAAGCGATGAGGTTGCAACGTTAGTGGCAAGGCGATCGCGTAGCTAAACGATTACGCGTCGAAAATAGGGAGGAGAATCAAATGCGTGTCTCGCGTAGAAAAGTGCTGGCTGGCGCTGCTGGGGTGACTACGGTTGGAATCCTACATTGGCCTGCAAATGCTGCTGAATTTACCTACAAGCTCGGTCACGATGAGGCGATTTCTCATCCTCAGAATGTGTGGAGCCTGGAGGCTGCGAAGAAAATTCGCGACGAATCCGGCGGTCGCCTGATTGTGCAGGTGTACCCGAACAATCAGCTCGGCGGTGACACCCAGATGCTTGCCCAGCTCCGTTCCGGTGCCCTGGAACTGATGCAACTCAGCGACAATATTCTGGCTAACATCGTGCCGGCGGCAAACCTTACGAATATCCCGTTCTCCTTCAATTCCGAACAGGACGTGTGGACGGCAATGGACGGCGAGCTCGGCCGCTACGTCCACGCTCAGATCGAGAAGATCGGTTTGCATCCCTTTGAAAAGGGGTGGGACGCGGGGCTTCGTCACGTCTTCACGAGCGGCAAACCTGTGCACAATGTCGAGGATATCAAGGGTCTAAAGCTGCGCGTTCCCGCGGCGCCGCTGCAAGTTACGTTCTTCAAGGCCATCGGTTCCTCGCCAACGCCAATCAACAATAACGAGCTTTATTCGGCGCTTCAGACGCATCTCGTTGACGGCGCGGAGCAGCCGCTATTCAGCATCGAGGCCGCAAAATATTACGAAGTATCGAAATACGTTTCGCTGACGAAGCACCAAGCGACGACCTTCGAGATGCTTGCAAACGGAGTTGCATGGCAGCGATTGCCCAAAGACCTGCAGGAGATCCTCTCGCGGAACTTCAACGACGCGGCCATTCGTGAGCGCGAAGATATCGCGAAGGGCGAAACGACCCTCGGCACGCAACTCACGAGCCAAGGCTTGACGATTATCCAGCCGGATCGCGAGTCGTTCCGAGCGGTAGTTCAACAAGCCGGTCTTTATGCGCAGTGGCGCGATACTTTTGGTAAGGAGCCGTTCGGCATGCTCGAAAAAGTCGTGGGAAAGCTTGCTTAATCTTGCGCCGACATCGTCGGATGGATCAGAAATGCGGGATACGACAGTTTCTGTTCCATCCAGCACATTACATCGTCGTTGGACTCGTGCGGTCGATTGTGCGATCGGCGGTCTTGTCGAGCCGGTCGCCGCCGCATTGGTTGTCGTCGAGGTGTTTATCCTGGGGGCCGGCGTCTTCTCGCGGTACGTCCTGAAGGATGCGCTCGTCTGGACGGACGAGATGGCGCCAATTTTTTTTCTTTGGCTCACGATGCTTGGCGCCGTCAGCGCATACCGCCGTAATGAACACATGCGGCTGACGACATTCATTCGCCGCTTCCCACCGCAAGGTGTTGCCGTTCTCGACGCCGTCGTCAATGCGCTGGTCGCTTTTTTCTCGCTTGAACTGCTGACAGCCCTCCTGTGGCCGACACTGCTTCCAGCTCATAGTGGCTTGATAGAGCTGCTGCGCCTTATCGGCACTCCGCAATTCTTTGCTTCCAGCTATCTTGGGCAAGAACTGATCGACTTAACGCCGGCGCTGCAAATCCCGCGCTTTTACGAAGTACTGGGAATTGTTGTCGGGATAATCTTGATCTTGGTTGTCGCGATGCTCCGTTTAATCGACGGAAGACCGAAAGAGGTGTTGCTGACGCTTTCCGCGACCATCGCATTATCGATCGTCGCCTATCTTGGTCGCCCAGTGTTCAGTTCGCTCGGCAACTTCAATCTGGTGTTATTCTTCGTGGGGTTTGTGGGCGGCTGGACCAAGCAGAT
>JAFKKS010000206.1 GCA_017304555.1 Hyphomicrobiales bacterium | reverse complement strand
CGTCGTCGCGCTCGATCCGGCGACGGTGTCCGACACGCTCGGCGTGCTGTTGAAATATCAGGACGACATCGCGCGCCTCGAAGGCACCAAAGCCAAAGCGCTGCTCGACGAGGTGCGTGCGGAGCTGCGCGCCGCGGCGGAGTGATGGTCACGCCAGCGACAGACACTCGCGCCGAAGCCGGCCGCCTCGCCGAGAACATCCTCTATTTTGCGCGCGCGTTGCGTGTCGCCGGCATTCCGGTGGGGCCGGGCGCCGTGCTCGATGCGCTGAGCGCAGTCGAGGTCGCGGGCATCGGCACGCGCGAAGACCTTTACTGGACGCTGCAGGCGGTGTTCGTGAAGCGCCATGAACACGCGGTGATCTTCGACCAAGCGTTCCGCTTGTTCTTCCGCCGCCGCGCTTATGTCGAGCGGTTGATGTCGATGATGATGCCGCAGATCCAGTTTACCTCCGAAGAGGAGAAGCGCAATGCCGCCTCGCAGCGCGTGCAGGAGGCGCTGTTCTCCGGCATGGACAAGCTCGATGCGCGCGAGGAGGAGCGCGAGGTCGAGCTCGACGCTCGGCTCACCGTCTCCGACCGCGAGCGGCTGCAGAAGAAGGATTTCGCGCAGATGACCGCCGCCGAGATCGCGGCGGCGAAGGACGCGATGCGCAGGCTCGTGCTGCCGCTCAACGAAGTGAAGACGCGCCGCCTCGCGCCGCACCGCCACGGCCATGTCATCGACATGCGCCGCACCTTGCGCGCGAGCATGAAGGCGGGCGGGGCGCTGATCGACCTGCAATATCTCGGGCCGAAGACGAAGCTGCCGCCCCTCGTCGCGCTGCTCGACATCTCCGGCTCGATGAGCCAGTACACGCGGCTGTTCCTGCATTTTCTCCATGCCGTCACAGATGCGCGCAAGCGCGTCTCGACGTTTCTGTTCGGCACGCGGCTGACCAACGTGACGCGCGCGCTGAAGGAGCGCGACCCGGACGAGGCGCTGGCGGCGTGCTCGGCGAGCGTGCTCGACTGGTCGGGCGGCACGCGCATCGCGACCTCGCTGCACGAGTTCAACCGGCTGTGGGCGCGCCGCGTGCTCGGGCAGGGCGCGATCGTTCTCCTCATCACCGACGGGCTGGAGCGCGATCCCGACGACACGCTCGCCTTCGAGATGGACCGGCTGCACCGTTCCTGCCGGCAGCTGATCTGGCTCAACCCGCTGCTGCGCTTCGACGGCTTCGAGGCCAAGGCCAAGGGCGTGCGCGCGATGCTGCCGCATGTCGACATCATGCGACCGGTGCATAATCTCGATTCCATCGCCGCGCTGTGCCACGCCTTGTCGGGGGAGGGCGGCGGCGCGCTCAAGAGCCCGAAGGCGTGGCTCAAATCGGCGGCGTGACGATGACTGCAAGGCGGTTATTCAGAAGCATCATTGCCGAGTGCGGCCCGATGATCCATCTAAGACCCAGGCCTCGTCATGGCCGGGCATAGCCCGTCGAAGACGGGCGTGAACGCCCTTTTGCCCCGGCCATCCACGTCTTACTTTTTCACTACAAAGAAAGACGTGGATGCCCGCAACAAGTGCGGGCATGACGACGAGGGACGACGAGCTTTTCCGTCTCGTCGGCAACGATAAGGAGAGCACAATGGACTTGCTCGCACGCGACGAAGAAATCCTGAAAACCGCCGAAGGCTGGCGGCGTGACGGCAAGGGCGTGGCGCTTGCGACCGTGGTCGAGACGTGGGGCTCGGCCCCGCGTCCCGTCGGCTCCAACCTGGTGATCGACGAGGAGGGCAACTTCCTCGGCTCCGTCTCCGGCGGCTGCGTCGAAGGCGCGGTCGTTGCGGAAGCGATCGACGTGATCGAGGACGGAAAGCCGAAGATGCTGGAGTTCGGCGTCGCCGACGACACCGCCTGGAAGGTCGGCCTCTCCTGCGGCGGCACCATCCGCGTCTATGTCGAGAAGGTGGATTAGCTGTCGTGAAACTCTCCATCCTCTCCGCCCTCAACACCGAACGCGCCGCGCGCCGCGCGGTGATCGTCGTCACCGATGTCGAAAGCGGCGTGCAGCGTCTCGTCAAAGCGGCCGACGTTGCGAACGATCCGCTCGCCGATACGCTGAAAGCGCGGCTGCGCAGCGGCAAGAGCGGCATGGCCGAGACGGGCGAAGGCCGCGTGTTCCTCACCGTGCATGTGCCGCCGCCGCGTCTCGTGGCGATCGGCGCCGTGCACATCAGCCAGGCGCTGGCGCCGATGGCGCGGCTTCTCGGCTACGACGTGACCGTCGTCGATCCGCGCACCGCTTTCGCGACGCCGGAGCGCTTTCCCGACGTGCCGCTGATCGCGGAGTGGCCGGACGTGGCGCTGCCGCCGCTCAATGTCGATCACTACACGGCGTTCGTCGCTTTGACCCACGATCCAAAGATCGACGATCCGGCGCTGCTCCACGCTTTCGAGCGCGGCTGCTTCTATATCGGCGCGCTCGGCTCGAAGAAGACGCACGGCCGCCGCGTCGATCGCCTGAAAGGGCAGGGCGTGAGCGACGCCGACCTCGCGCGCATCCACGCGCCGATCGGCCTTTCCATCGGCGCCATTTCACCGCCCGAGATCGCCGTCGCGATCATGGGCGAGATCACCGCGACGCTGCGGCAAGAGCCACGCCAATCGCCGGACGCGCGGCGATGAAATTCGGCCCGGTCCCGATCGCCGAAGCGGAAGGCGGCGTCGCCGTCCACTCCATTCGCTCGCCCGGTTTCGTGCTGAAGAAAGGCACGATCGTCGGCAAGCAGGAGATCGCGGCGCTGCGAGAAGCGGGAATCGCGGAGATCGTCGTCGCGCGGCTCGAACCCGCGGATATCCCTGAGAACACGGCGGCCGCCGAGATCGCCTCCGCCGTCGCCGGCGATCACGTCCGCGTCGACCGCGCTTTCACCGGCCGCGCCAATCTGTTCGCGCAGAAGCCGGGCGTGTTGGTGGTCGACGCGCCGGCGATCGACGCGCTCAACCAGGCCGACGAGGCCATCACCTTCGCGTCGCTCGAAGCTTTCGCGCCGGTCGTCGAAGGCGAGATGATCGCGACAGTGAAGATCATTCCCTTCGCCGTCGAGGCGGCGGCGCGCGACCGCGCTCTCGCCGTCATCGCCAAGGCGCCGGGGCCGCTGCTGCGCATCGCTCCTTATGTCATCCGCAAGGTCGGTGTCGTTTCGACGAAGCTGCCGGGCCTCTCCGACAAGGTGATCGACAAGACGCTGCGCGTGACGGCGGAGCGCCTTGCGCCGGCAGGCGCAACGATCATCGCCGAGCGCCGTGTGCCGCACGAGCCGAAGGCGCTCACCGCAGCGATCGGCGAGGTGCTCGCCGAAGGCGCCGAGTTCGTCCTCGTCTTCGGCGCGTCCGCCATCGCCGACCGCCGCGACGTCATCCCGGCGGCGGTGGAGGCGAGCGGTGGGCGCATCGAGCACTTCGGCATGCCGGTCGATCCGGGCAACCTGCTGCTCATCGGCGATCTCGGCGGGCGTCCGGTGCTCGGCGCGCCGGGCTGCGCGCGCAGCCCGAAGGAAAACGGATTCGACTGGGTGTTGCTGCGCCTGCTTGCCGGGCTGCCGGTGTCGCGTACCGACATTGCGCGCATGGGCGTCGGAGGACTGCTGATGGAAATCGTCACGCGTCCGCAGCCGCGCGCGGAAGAAGCAAAGGACGGTCGCGGCGTCGCCGCGCTGGTGCTCGCGGCCGGCCGCTCGACGCGCATGGGGGGGCCGAACAAGCTCCTCGCGGAGCTTGGCGGCAGGCCGCTGGTGCGCATCGCGGCGGAAGCCGCGCTCGCCTCGCAGGCGCGCCCGGTCGTCGTCGTCACCGGCCATCAGCGCGAACGCATCGAGGCGGCGCTCGAAGGGCTGCCGGTGCGCTTCGTACACAATCCCGATTTCGCGGACGGCCTGTCGACGTCGCTGAAGGCCGGGATCAACGCGCTGCCGGACGATATCGGCGGCGCCGTCGTTTGCCTCGGCGACATGCCGCAGGTGTCGGGCGCGCTGATCGATCGGCTGGCGCAGGCGCTCAACCCCGAGAGCGGCGCGCTCATCGCCGTGCCGACCTTCGAGGGCAAGCGCGGCAATCCCGTGC